>NZ_JBHTDO010000065.1:0-26510 GCF_042666575.1 Actinoplanes sp. GCM10030250
GCGCGCGGCGTGAACGGGATGTGCCCGCTCGGCGCCTGCTGACCCTGACCGATGATCTCCTCGACCTGCTGCCGCACCCCCTCCAGGGAGATGCCCAGGCTCTCCAGAGCCTTGGCGGCGACACCCTCACCCTCGTGGATCAGGCCGAGCAGCACATGCTCGGTCCCGATGTAGTTGTGGTTGAGCATCCGGGCCTCTTCTTGGGCCAGGACGACAACCCGCCGCGCTCGGTCGGTGAACCGCTCGAACATGCCCATCACGTCCTCGCCCGGGCACCCACGTCACCCGCCGCGCTGGACGGTCGCCTGCCGGCGCGTGCGCCGGCTCACGCTGAGTCGGGGACTCTTGGCCACGTCGCATGGTTGACGTGGGCAGCCACTCGTGGCACAGGCGGGCGCTCCACCCACCCAAATGTTATCCCAGTCACTCCCGCCCCACCGCCCTCGCCTCCACCGATGTGGGGCCGGGAGGGGTGCTCGCGCGTGGGTGGGCGCACACGTTGACGTTGCGTGCGAGCTGGGTTGGGTCATGGCGTGGGGAACTCCTGAGGGCGTGGCCGGAACGTCCAACCGGCCACGCCCAGCTTCAGGAGATCAGATCCGGTCAGCCGCGATCAGCAGGTAGTGGAAGCTTCCCTCTTGGTACGCGGTGAGGAATGCCTCCTCGATGCCCGTGGCCACCGGGGACATGGTCCGCAGCTGCCAATAAGGGATCGTCGCGGCGGTCAGATCGACCACATTGATCGGCACCAGGCCGTTGTCCGCGAGCGCCGTGAAGTAGGCGCTGCGCGGGTGGATGTCGCAGGTGTAGTGCTCGTTGATCTTACTGACCGACTTGGAGCGCAGGCCGGTCACGTCGTTGGCGCAGCCGGTGATGCAGACGTAGCGGCCGCCGAACCTCAGGACCCGGGTGAACTCGCGGTAGAGGTCGCCGAGGTCCACGTACATGGTGGTCTCGTTGGTCCAGACCGCCTGGCGGGAGCCGGGCGGGAGCTGGGTGTCGAGCATGTTGCGGAAGTGGAAGCGGACCCGGTCGCCGACACCGCGGCGGGCGGCCTGGTCGTTGGCGAAGCCCACCTGGTACTCGGAGATGGAGACACCGTCGACCTCGCAGCCGAACCGCTGGTTGGCCATGATGCTGGTGCCGCCCCGCCCGGAGCCGCCGTCCAGCACGAGGTCGTCACCGCCGAGCGGGCCGAGGTGGTCGAGGAGCAGGTCGGCCTGTGCGCTCTCCAGCCGGTGCAGTTCGGCGATGATCCGCTGGTCGCGGGTGTCCGCGGGGCCTTCGAGGACCGTCGGGTCGTAGGGGCCGACGCCGTAGTGGTGGTGGTAGAGGTCGTCGACCTCGCCCAGCCGCAGGTTGACCGGATCCTGCTGGTTGGTGTTCCAGTATGCGGCGACGGATCTCTCGAAGTCGGTACGCAACACGGTGGTAGTCATGATCAACTCCCGTTCGTGGATCGGTATCGGCTGGTGGTGGCGTGCCAGTGGCGGCTCCCGCCCAGCCAGGCCCAGGTGTCGGCGAGGAACCGGCGCAGATGCGGTGACCCGGTCGCGCTCAGCTGTGCGGCCTGGTCGACGAAGGCGCGCATCAGCTCGTTGTGCACCTCGACGGTGCGCAGGATCGCCTCGCGCCGGCTCAGCCCCTCGTTCGCGACGAGCACCGACGGCAGGTTGAAGTCGTGGTCCGACTCCCGGGTGCTGGAGTGCAGGTCGTTGACGAGCGTCGCGGCGTTGCCGGCCATCGTGAACGCCCGGCGGACCCGCGGGTGGTAGAACTCGTGCGCCGGCAGCTCGTACCCGCCCAGCACGTCGATGAGGATCATCGGCGGCAGGTAGCTGTTGGACTGCCGCTGCACCAGGTACTCCCACACCGGCGGCGTGCGGCGGTTGACACGCCAGTCGGCCTCCTGGGTGGAGGCCAGGAACAGCAGCGACACCTGGTGCTGGAAGCGGCCGATCTGCGCTGGTGACGCGTACCGGGATAGGTGTTCCACGGCGGTCCGGAAGGCTACCGAGATCGGCCGGAGCCGGTGGTGTGCGTCGAGGTCGGCGGCATACCGCGGGACCATCCGGGCGGGATCGATCACGGCCATCAGGTTGGTCAGCCGGGAGCCGACCACCGCCGGGTCCGCGCCCAGCGACACCTCGTCGACGTAGTAATCGTCCGCCGCCCATTCGGCTACCAGGCACTTCGTGGCAGCGACCAGGCGATCTGGATCGGTCACCGCCGGGTGGGCGAGCATCAAGAAGCGACCGAATCCGTACGACCGGAGCCGGTCCAACCGGCCCGGATAGATGCCTGTCTGCTCCGCCCAGTCGGCCACCGCGTCGTCGACGATCCTGCCCAGCGCCGGGTCGTCACGCACCGCGCCGGGGCAGAACAGCTCACCCTCGGCGGGCGGCGCCACGAAGGGACCCGCGAAGGCGCGCGCCGCCGAGGTGCCGATCCCGGACGGCTTGGGTTCACGGTGAAGAGGCTCGCCGCGGAGGAGCCGGCTCAGTGCTGCCGGTGGCGCGTTCGCGACGTCGGCGAGGATCGCCGACGCCAGGTCGAGGGTCGCTGTGGACATCAGTGGGAGAGCTCCACGTGGTCGAGGATGCCGAGGGCGTCCGGCACCAGGACCGCCGCCGAGTAGTAGGCGCTGACCAGGTACGACATGATCGCCTGGTCGCTGATGCCCATGAACCGCACGTTCAGCCCGGGCAGGTACTCGTCCGGCAGCCCGGTCTGGCGCAACCCGACGACGCCCTGCTCGGCCTCGCCGGTGCGCATGGCCAGGATCGACGTCGTGTGGGTGTCGGTGACCGGGATCTTGCCGCAGGGCAGGACCGGTACGCCGCGCCAGGACGGCACGGTGTGCCCGTCCATCTCCACCGGCGGCGGGTAGATGCCCCGCTTGGTGCACTCCCGGCCGAACGCGGCGATCGCCTGCGGATGTGCCAGGAAGAACTTGGTGCCGCGCCGCATGCTGAGCAGCTCGTCGAAGTCGTCGGGAGTGGGCGGGCCGCCGCGGGTGTGGATCCGCTGGCGCAGGTCCGCGTTGTGCAGCAGGCCGAACTCGGGGTTGTTGACCATCTCGTACTCCTGGCGCTCGCGCAGCGCCTCGACGGTCAGCCGCAGCTGCTGTTCCAGCTGGTTCATCGGCTCGTTGTAGAGGTCGGCGACCCGCGTGTGCACGCGCAGGACGGTCTGTGCCACCGACAGCTCGTACTCGCGGGGTGTCAGCTCGTAGTCCACATAGGTGCCGGCCAGCTCAGGCTCACCGGTGTGGCCGGCCGCGACCGTGATCTCGGCCTCGCCGTGCTTGTTCTGCGGGCGTCCCGCCTTGTCCCGGAACTGCTCGACGTGGCTGCGCAGCGTCTCGCTGCGGGAGGTCAGCTCGGTGAAGGCCGCGCGGGGCAGGGCCAGGATGGTCACCGCGGTCATCGCCTTCGCGGTGTACCCCCAGATCGGGTCGTCCGCGACGAGTACCTTCTCACCGAACTTCTCACCGTCGGCGAGCACGCCGAGGCTGACCGGGTCGCCGTACGCCCCGAAGCCGATCTTGTCGACCTTGCCGTGCGCGATCAGGTAGAGGTTGTCGGCGACCGAGCCGAACTCGACGATCACCTGGCCGGACTGGTACTCCTGCTGAACGAAGCGGTCCGCGATGGCGCGCAGCAGCTCCTCGTCCTCGACCCCCGCGAGCAGCGCGATCTCCCTCAGCTCGCCGGGGATCACGTGGACGGCGGCGCCGGTGTTGGTGAACGTCAGCCGCCCGTCGCCGAGCCGGTAGTTCATCCGCCGGTTCACCCGATAGGTACCGCCGCGGACTTCCACCCACGGCAGCTTCCGCAGCAGCCAGCGGGAGGAGATCTCCTGCATCTGCGGGACCGACTTGGTGGTGTGCGTCAGGTTACGGGCCGCCGCCGTGCTCAGGCTCTGCCGCTGCTGGTGCTCCTGCTCCTCGCGGCTTTCGAACGACTTCAGAGAACTGGTCACGGCTGGGCACGCCCCGTTTCATGCGCAATGTGGGCTTACTGCTCCAAAGTTCTATCCCAGGTCAAAGGCCGTTTTGTCGGTTTTTGCAAATATGTGTAGATCTGTCCGTAAGCTAAGTGATCATGGAGGACCAGGTTCTGTCCCGTACGGTCGTGCTCGCCGCGCCCCGGTCGTTCTGCGCCGGCGTCGACCGGGCGATCGACATGGTCGAGCAGGCCGTCAGGCTTCACGGGGCTCCGGTCTACGTACGCCGCCGGATCGTGCACGACGCCCACGTGATCGCGCGTCTCGAGGAGCTCGGCGCGATCTTCGTCGAGGAACTGGACACCGTGCCCGACGACGCGATCGTGGTCTTCTCCGCACACGGCGTCGCTCCCACCGTTCGCGTCGAGGCCTCCCGCCGCCGGCTGAACGTGATCGACGCGACCTGCCCGCTGGTCGCCAAGGTGCACAGCGACGCGCGGCGCTTCACGAACCGTGGCGACACCGTGCTGCTCATCGGCCGGGCCGGGCACGAGGAGGTGGAGGGGACGCTGGGCCAGGTGCCCGGGAGGATCCGGCTGGTGCAGGACGTGTCCGAGGCGGGCGAGGTGGAGGTCGCCGACCCGGAGCGGGTGGCCTACCTGACCCAGACCACGCTGGCGCCCGAGGAGACCGGGCCGGTGGCCGACGCGCTGCGCGAGCGTTTCCCGGAGCTGAGCGGGCCCGGCACCGACGACATCTGCTACGCCACCACGAACCGGCAGGAGGCGGTGGCCGTCGTCGCCGCCGAGTGCGAGGTGGTGCTCGTCGTGGGTACGGCCGACTCGCAGCGCCTCGTGGAGGTTGCCCGCCGCAGCGGCACCCCGGCCTACCTGGTCGAGGACGGCGCCGGCGTGCACCCGCGATGGCTCTCCGGCGTCCGCACGGTCGGGCTGACCGCCGGCGCCTCCACACCACCACACCTGGTCGTCGACGTGATCGACACGCTGGCCGGCCTCGGCCCCATCCGCATCGCCGAACGCCGCACCACCGAGGAAAACATCACCTTCATGCTCCCACCCGCCCTCCGCCCGACCTGACCCCGCCTGACCCCGCCTTGCGGACGGGCATAGGCGCGCACATTGGAGTTGCGTGCGCGTTTACCCACGTCAGGGGCATTGTCAGCGCACACACAACCCCAATGTGCGCAGCCACCCACGCTGGGCCCGGCGGGGACGGGCGCGGGAGCGGGCCAGTGCGGGCGGGCCAGTGCGGGCGGGCGCGGGCTGGCGGGAGCGGGCGGCGCGGGCCAGTGCGGCGGGCGCGGGCTGGCGGGAGCGGGCGGCGCGGGCGGGTGTTGGCGGGTGGGGGCGGGGCTCCGCGTGGGGCGGGGCAATCGGAGCGCGGCGGTGCAATACGACCGGCGCGGGCGCTGCGGCTCGGGCGGTGCAGTTGGTGGCGGCCGCAAAAGGCGGGGAGCCGTCGACCGTACATATAAAGGAGAAGGACCACCCGGAAGCGCGAGTAAAAGTCGGGGTGGGAAGGGGGGCGGACGAGCCCCGGGCGATCACTCAGCAACCAGTCTGGCAGGCTGCTGATTGTGGAAGCGCTTCGGTTGATTCTTCTTTTTGTCCACCTGCTGGGATTCGCGCTGCTGCTCGGTGGTGCGGTCACGCAGTTCCTGTCCGGCAGATTCCGGATCAATCCGGCGATCCTCTGGGGTTCGATCATCCAGCTGGTGACCGGAATCGGCCTGTCGGCTCCGCTACGTGGCGGTGGCGATGACGAGCCGAGTCCGGTCAAGCTCGGCGTGAAGCTGCTCTTCGCCGTCCTGATCTTCATCATGGTTTTCATCCCCCGGAAGCGTGAGAGCGTCAACAAGGGGCACTTCATCGGGATCATCACGCTGACGGTGGTGAACGCGGCGGTCGCCGTCTTCTGGCACTGACCGTGCAATGAGGCGCCGCCGCGGCCTGCGGACCCCGGCCGGGCAGCGTACGCTCGACCAGCCGCCGACCGTTGGCGGTCGGTGATCTTGCACACGGCGACTACACAGGCGACTACACAGGGTCGTTGCGTAGGATTCCGGGTCCGTCACCAATAAGACAGCACCAATAAGACCGCACAGCAAGACCGCACCAGTAGGACCGCACCAGCAAGACCGCACCAGCGCAAGCGAGGGGAACCGAGGAGCACGATGCCGCTCACTCCGGCAGACATTCACAATGTCGCCTTCAAGAAGCCTCCGATTGGCAAGCGTGGCTATGACGAGGAGGAGGTCGACGCGTTCCTGGACGAGGTCGAGCAGGAGCTGATCCGACTTCTCGAGGAGAACGGCGCGCTGCGTGAGCAGGCCCAGCGCGGCGGCGGTGGCAGTGCCGCCTCGACGATGGTGCTCAACAACGAGTTCGCCGACCTGGCCGCGCAGCTCGAGCGCCTTCAGGAGGCCCGCGCCCGCGCCGAGCAGAACGCGCGGAACATGCAGTCCCAGCTGGAGCGCGCCCGCAGCCAGGCGCCGTCCGGTGCGGCTGCCTCGGCGGGCGACGACGACCGTAACTCGCGGGTGCTGATGATGGCGCAGCGGACGGCCGACGAGCACATGCGCGACGCCCAGAACGAGGCGGAGAACGTCATCGGCGGCGCGCAGGACAAGGCCGAGCAGCTTGTCAGCGACGCGCAGCTCAAGGCCGGCACGATCGAGAGCGACGCGCGCCGCAACCACACCGAGGCGATGGACAGCCTGGTGGAGAAGCGTGCCGCCCTGCTCGACGAGATCGACCGTCTGGGCCAGCTCGCCTCCAGCTATCAGGAGGCGCTGACCAACCACGTCACCCAGCAGCTGATGGACCTGACGAGCAACCCGGACGCCTCGGGGCGCGAACTCACCTGATCTGTCGCACCACAACGACCGGCACCGTTTTGGGTGCCGGTCGTTTTTGCGCCGAGGCGAAGGTCAGGGGCGCATCTCGTACGCGCCCACCAGGCTGAGGACCTGCTCCCACACCTTGCCGGTGCGCTGCTCGTCGGTGACCGGGCGGACGATCTGGGTGAGCGCCCACGCCGCCTGCTCGGCGGTGGTGGCCGCCTTGCCGTGCAGTTCGGTGGCGTACGCCGAGAAGTCCCGGATCAGGATCGCGAAGATCTCGTCCAGCAGGTCATCGTCGAGATCGGTCAGGCCGGCCTGCTCGAGGATCAGCTGGCCGTAGACGACGAGCGCGAACAGCTGCCCGAGTGAGAGCAGGAAGTCCAGGTCGGCCTGCTGGCTCTCGTCCGGGGCGTGGTCGCGCAGCAGGTCGCCGAGCGCGTCGGCCTGTGTGCGGAACCGGGCCACGTTGGGCAGGTGCGCGTGGGCGTCGTACGCGATCCGCCAGTCGTGGAACCGGATCTGCCCGAGGCCGCGCGCCGGGCCCTGCCGGAACAGGAACTCGTCGTCGGCGGCGTCGTGCCGGGTCGGCACCGGTGCGTACTCAGCCGGGTGGAACAGGTAGTTCGGCATGAACTTGAGGATCAGGGCCAGGTTGACGTGCACGGTGCCCTCGAGTTTCGGCAGGCCACGGATGTCCTTGGCGGCCTTGTCGAAGTAGGTGCCGGCCTCGAAGCCCTTGGCGGCGATCACGTCCCAGAGCAGGTCGATGACCTTCTCGCCCTCGGTGGTCACCTTCATCTTGGTCATCGGGTTGAACAGCAGGTAGCGGCGGTCGTCCGGCCCCGCCGAGCGGAAGTAGTCCACGGCGCGGCCGGCGAAGAGCTTCATCGCGGCCAGGCGGGCGTACGCGTCGGTCAGCTCGCGGCGCACGTGCGGGAAGGCGGTGACGGGATTGCCGTACAGGATCCGGCGGTGCGCGTGGGTGACCGCCTCGTAGGTGGCGTGCTCGCAGATGCCGATCGCGGCCGTGCACAGGTTGAACTTGCCCACGTTCACCGTGTTCAGCGCGGCGTCGAAGGCGGCCTTGCCGGTGTGCAGGATGTCCTGCTCACGAACGGGGTAGTCGTCCAGCCGGAACTCGCTGACGAACATCTGCGAGTTCACCACGTTTCCGGCCAGGTGATAGGTCGGGTGGCGGCTGTCGGCGGCGAAGAACACGTAGCCGTCCGGCCCCTCGACGCCGGCGACGCGCCCGAAGACCGACACCAGGCCGGCGACGTTGCCGTTGCCGATGTAGTACTTGCTGCCGGTCGCGGTGAAGCCGCCGCCGCCGTCGGGGGTGAGCACCATGTCGGTCGCGTAGATGTCGGCGCCGTGGCCGCGCTCGGAGAGCCCGAACGCCATCACGTGCCCGTCGTCCAGCAGCCGCGCGGCGTGCGTACGGGCGACCTGGTTGGCGCTCTGCCAGACCGGGCCGAGGCCGAGCACGGTGACCTGCCAGGTGTACCAGTAGTTCAGCCCGTAGAAGCCGAGGATCTCGCTCAGCGCCGCGTTGCGGGCGGTGTCCCAGCGCCTGCTCGGCCCGTCCTCGTCCGGATCGTCGGCGGCCGGCGTGAGGAACTGCGCGAACAGCCCCTCCTTCGCCGCGAAGTCGAGGAAGTCCGAATACCAGGCGCGATCGATGTACGAGTCGAGCAGCGCCTTCTTCCCACGCTCCTCGAAGAAGTCGATCGTCGCGCGCAGCAGACGGCGCGACTCCGGATCGAGGTGCACCGGGTCGTACGTGTGCGGGTTGAGGAGCAAGGGACGTCCCTTTCTACAGATCGCGGAGGGTGTGCAGCACGTCGTCGAGCCAGTCGAGCAGCATCCGCTCGTACGCGATGCCGCCGCGCAACACGACATGTTGCAGTCGCTGCCCGGCGTCGAGGTCGGCGTCGCCTCCGAAGTCGCGTTTCTCACCGGTCAGGTAGCGGTGCAGGGTGGCCTCGTGATCGGCCCGGTATCGCTCGACCTCGCCGATCAGCGCTGCTCGCCCGGCGTCGTCGTCGAAGGCCGCGCCGCGGATCTTCACCGCCAGCTCGTGCCGGACCGCCTCGGGCTGGACCGGGCGGCGCAGCCAGTCGATCAGCTGTGCCCGGCCGGTCGCGGTCACCGAGTAGGCCCGCTTGTCGGGACGGCCGTCCTGGCCGATCTCCTCGGCGGCCACCCAGCCGTCGCTCTCCATCCGCTTGAGAACGCGGTAGATCTGCTGGTGGGTGGCGGTCCAGAAGCGCCCGATCGAGCGCTCGAAACGGCGGGCCAACTCGTAACCGGACCCGGGCCTCTCGAGCAGGGAGACGAGGATCGCGTGCTCCAGAGCCATGGCCGCCATTCTGCTATGCAACGAGTTGCATAGCAACCGCTCCGGAGAGATCCGGCCTGGTGACAGGTCCTGACCCGTCGATAGCATGAGAAACGTGAGTGGCGCGGCGCTACCGGACGACCCCAGGCCGGGGCCTTTGACGCCGGACGAACGGGAAGAGCTCCTGCGGGAGCGTGAGCACGCGGCCGACGTGCGGGACGCCCGTGCCTCCCGGCGGGAGCGCAAGGCCGACCTGCGTGACCGGCGTGCCGATCTCCGGGACCGCCAGGCCGACGAGCGGGACCGGGCCGCCAACGAGCGGGAGGCGTCGGCCAACGAGCGGGAGCGCCTCCTGGACGACGAGGCCCGGGAGCAGGCGAGCCGCCCGCTTGATCCGATGGACCGGTTCCAGGGCACCCTGGCGCGGGCCTCGGAGAAGACCGCCCGCAGCAACGAGTTCCTCGAGCGGTCGCGGGAGAGCGTTCAGCGAGGTGTCGAGCGGATCGACCGCCTGCGCGCCGACGCCACCGAAGCGGACTGACCCCACCGGCTCAACACGAAGATCCGCCATGCGTACCTGCATGGGTGATTTCGCCCTATATG
The DNA here is from genome assembly GCF_042666575.1 of Actinoplanes sp. GCM10030250. Lineage (NCBI taxonomy): Bacteria > Bacillati > Actinomycetota > Actinomycetes > Micromonosporales > Micromonosporaceae > Actinoplanes > Actinoplanes sp. GCM10030250. The sequence goes on from NZ_JBHTDO010000065.1 coordinate 9,756, forward strand.
ACACGATACGGTGATGTCGCTTTCCCGCCGGGCCGTACTCGGAGCCGGGGCCGCCGCCCTGACCGGCGCCACCATCCGCCCACGGTCCGCCATCGCCCGCAGCGGTCCCACGACCGCCGACTGGGCCGCTCTCGGCGCCTCCCTCGGCGGCACGGTCGAGACGCCCGGCACCACCGGTTACGACACGGCCCGCCGCCTGGTCGACCCCCGCTTCGACCATTTCCGCCCGCCGGCCGTCGCCAAGTGCGTGAGCAGCGCGGACGTCAGCGAGGTGATCCGCTTCGCACGCCGCCTGCGGATCCCGGTGGTCACCCGCGGTGGCGGCCACTCCTACGTGGGGGCGTCCACCGCCGCGTCCGGCGTGGTGATCGATCTGCGTGGCCTCAGCGACGTGCGCCCCGACTGGGCGAGCGGGACGGCCGAGATCGGCGGCGGGGCACGCCTCATCGACGTCTTCAACCGCCTCGGCGCGGCGGGCAAGGCGATCCCTTCAGGATCCTGCGGGTCGGTCGGGATCGGCGGCGTCACCCTCGGTGGTGGCATCGGCATGGCGGCTTCGGCGTACGGGCTGACCTGCGATGTTGTTGTCGGAGCGGAACTGGTCGGAGCGGACGGGCGGGTCCGTGCCGTCGACGCGAAACGGGAGCCGGACCTGTTCTGGGCCCTGCGCGGTGGCGGCGGAGGACAGTTCGGGGTGGTCACGCGGTGGCGGATGCGGACCTACCGGACGGGGACCGTCGGCACATTCGTGCTGAACTATCCGTGGACCGAGGCGCGGCGGGTGGCGGCGGGGTGGCAGGCGCGGCTGATCGACGCGCCCGACGAGACCTGGTCGTCGTGCCAGTTCGCATCGGACGGGCGGGGCCGTTTGACCGTACGCATATCGGGTGTCGTCCTTGAGGGTGACGCCGCCGCCGAGGCCGCGGAGATCGCGCGTGCTGTCGGGCGTGAGCCGGCGACCGCCAAGCTGGACCGCCGCCCGCACCTGGACGTCCTGCGTGATCGCGCCGGTGCGGACGGGCGCGGCACCGAGCTGGTGGGCAGCGAGATCTTCCGGGAGGTGCTGCCGGAGGCCGGCATCGCGACGCTGCTCGCCACAGTGGAGCGGCGGGCTCGCGAGGGGCGGCCGGGTGTGGCGAAGTTCAAGCGGATGACGGGTGCCGCGGGGCGGGTCGCGCCGGAGGCGACGGCGTTCCCGTGGCGTGGTGTGCACACCATGCTGCAGTGGCTCGTCATGCCGGGAGCGAGCGACGCGGCGGCCGTCCGGGACGGGTACGCGTGGATCGAATCCGGACACCGGGCGATGCGTAACTGGTCCGCCGGCCGGTACGTGAACTATCTCGAGCCGAGCCCGGCGGCGCTGCCTCGCTACTACGGCGGGAACTTCGCCCGGCTTCGCTGGATCAGGACGGTCGCTGATCCGCAGGGGTTGTTCCGGTCGCCGTACGCTCTCTGATCCCGCTTCCTGGCGTTTTTGTTGCGGCGCCGGCCGGTCAGCGGGTCGATTCCCGTTCGAGGCAGGCGTTCATGTGCGGGGCGGCGGCGAGGAGCAGCTGGCGGCCGATCGACTCCAGCTGGCCCACCTGCTCCGGGGTCAGTGCGTCGAAGATCATTCTGCGCACCTCCCGGACGTGGTTGGGCGCGGCCTCGACCAGCGCGTTCATGCCCTCGTCGGTGAGCACCGCCAGGATGCAGCGGGGCTCGTTGTCGGCCGCGCGGCGCCGGACCCAGCCCTGACGTTCCAGGCGGCTGACGGCGTGGGAGAGCCGGGAGAGTGAGCCGTAGGCCAGGTCGGCGAGCGTGCTCATGCGCACCGTGTGGTCCGGTGCGTTGGAGAGCGAGGCGAGGATGGAGTATTCGAAGAAGTTGATCCCCGAGTCGCGCTTGAGCTGGGCGTCGATGGCCGGCGGCACCATCATCAGCATCGAGCTGAACGCCACCCAGGCGTGGCGTTCGGAGTCGGACAGCCACGGGACGTCGGTGTGGTCGCTCACAGAAAAGCACGATACCCGGGTTTGCCACTTGAACATTCAACCCAAGACGTGTCACAGTCGAGTTGAACATTCAAGCTCGCATTTTGGGAGAAAACGATGGCCGTTCTGCGTATCGACGCCAGCATCCAGGGCCCGCGCTCCGCGAGCACCGAACTCGCCGACCTGGTCGAGGCCGAGTGGACCGCCACCCGCCCCGGCACCACCGTCGTACGCCGGCACCTCGGCGCCGAACCGCTGCCCGCCGACGCCTGGGCCAGCGCGATCCACGGGTCCTTCACCCCCGAGGAGCAGCGCTCCGACGCGCATCACAGCGCCCTCAGCCTGGCCGGGTCCCTCGCGGGCGAACTCCGCGACTCCGAAGCTGTGATCCTTGCGCTGCCGCTCTACAACTACGGGATCTCCCAGCACGCCAAGGCCTGGATCGACCTCGTGATGGCCGGCGGCGACCAGGGGGAGAAGCTCCTCGACGGCAAGCCGGCCATCGTGCTGACCACCCGGGGCGGGGCGTACGGGCCGGGGACGCCCCGAGAAGGCTGGGACCACAACACGGATTACCTGCGCCGGGTGGTTGCTGACATCTGGGGTGCGGATCTGACTTTGATCGAGCGGGAGTTCACGCTGGTGGGGGTCAATCCGGCGCTGGACGCCTTTGCTGAGACCGCGGCTCTGATGCGCAAGACGGCGCACGAGGCGGCCGTCGCGGCCGGGCGCACCCTCGCCGTCCGCTGATCCGGGGCCGGCCGGCCTGGCTCCGCGGCAGCGGCCCGGCTTCAGGGCGGCGGTCCGGCTTCAGGGCGGGCGGGACCTCAGAGCGCCCGGCCTCGGGGCGGGCGCGGCCGGCCCTCGCCCCGTGGGCGCCGAGCCCAGCGTGGGTGGCCGCACACAATGGAGTTTCGTGTGCGCTGGTAGCGCCTATGACCTGGGTAAACGCGCGCACAACCTGAACGTGTGCACCTACCCTCGCTCGTCGCGATTCCCCGTCTGCCGCGCCGCGATACTGTCGATTTGAGCCCGCCCGCCGTCGCTGACCTTCACAAGATCGCTGACTGCTACAGGATCGCTGATTTTCACAAGAGCGGGGGAGGGCGGGGCGGGCCGGACGGGGGAGCGGCGGGTGCGTTGACTGAGCGTGACACACAGGAGAACCACGAGGGCGGCACCGATGGCAGCGGGCGTGACCCGTTCGCCGAGGAGCAGAGCTGACCAGAGCAGCGTGAGCACCGGCTGGACCAGCTGGACCTGCCCCACCCGGGCGATGCCGCCGCGGGCGAGGCCGGCGTACCAGGCGAAGAACCCGAGGAACATCGACACCACGGTGAGGTAACCGAACGCCACCCACGCGGCGCTACCGCCGGGAGTGTCGGGCGCCGCCACGAGTGACACCGGGACCGTGACCGGAAGGGAGAGCAGCAACGCCCAGCAGATCGTCCGCGCCCCGCCCAGCGTCCGCGCCAGCACACCGCCTTCCGCATAGCCCAGCCCGCAGAGCACCACCGCCACCACCAGGTAGAGATCGGCAATCGACAGGCCGCCGTGCACCACCCCGGTACCGATCAGAAAGCCGAGTACGGCGACCAGCCCACCGAGGGACGCCACCCAGAAAAGGGCGGTGGGCCGTTCCCCCGCGCGCAGTACCGCGAACACCGCGGTGATCGCCGGCAGCACGGTGACGACAACCGCGCCGTGCGCCGTACTCTGGGTGGTCAGTGCGAGCGACGTGAACAGCGGAAACCCCACCACCACACCGAGCGCCACCACACCCAGGCGCCCCCATTGCGAACGGGTGGGCCGCCGCGCTCCGGAGCACCACAGATAGATCGCAGCGAGCACGGCAGCACCGGCCGCCCGTCCGAACGCGACGAACCAGGGGTCCAGGTGCTGCACGGCCACACGCGTCGCGGGCAGCGACAGGCTGAACCCGAGCACCCCCAGCGCTCCGAGTGTTACCGCCATCTTGCCTGTAGCGCTACTCTTCTCCGTCATGAATGACGGTAACGCCAGAGCTCGCGTTATCCAAGATCTCCGCAGCCGGATCACGGCAGCGGAGGCCGGCTCACGCCTGCCACCGGTGCGTGATCTGACCACCAGGCACCACACCTCACCGGTGACCGTGGCCGACGCGATCCGCCAACTGGTAGCGGAAGGACTGGTGGAAACACATCCCGGCCGCGGAACCTTCGTCGCGCCCCGTCCCGCCGCCAACGCGGCTCCCGACCTGTCGTGGCAGACCGTCGCTCTCGGCCCGCGCCGGCCGGGGGAGGAGGAGATGCGGGCGTTACTGGCGTTACCGCCCGCGGGCGCGATTCCGCTCACCGGCGGCTACCTTGACGCCGACCTCCAGCCGACCGCCGCGCTGGGTGCGGCGCTGGCCCGGGCGGCACGGCAGCCGGCGTCCTGGCAGCGCGGCCCTGCCGAGGGGCGTGAGGAGCTGAGGGCGTGGTTCGCCCGGGAGGCCGGTGGCGGCCTTCGGGCCGATGATCTGGTGATCTGCCCCGGCGGCCAGGCCGCGCTCTCCTCCGCCCTCCGCGCGCTGACCATGCCCGGCGACACGATTCTGGTCGAATCGCCCACCTATCTGGGTGCGCTGGCGGCGGCGCGCGCGGCGGGGCTGCGGGTGGTGCCGGTGCCGGCTGACAGAGATGGGGTACGGCCGGAGCACCTCGCCGCTACGTTCGCCAGGACGGGCGCGCGACTCTTCTACTGCCAGCCGCTGTTCGCCAACCCCACCGGGGCGACCTTGGCGGTGCCGCGCCGGGCTGAGATCACCGCGATCGTACGGGACGCCGGCGCCTTCCTCGTCGAAGACGACTACGCCCGCGACCTGGTCATCGACGGTGACGCCCCGCCACCCCTGGCCGCACACGACCCGGACGGGCACGTCGTCTACCTGCGATCGTTGACCAAATCGGCGGCCCCCGGCCTGCGGGTCGCGGCGATCGGCGCCCGTGGCCCCGCCGGCGCCCGTCTCCGCTCCGGCCGGCTCCTCGACGACTTCTTCGTGGCCGGTCCACTCCAACAGGCCACGTACGACTTCGTGACTTCTCCGGCCTGGTCCCGTCACCGCCGTACCCTCCGCGCAGCGCTCCGCTCCCGGCGCGAGGCCCTCCTCGCCGCGCTCACCCACCACCTGCCCGGTCTCGTCCCGGCGGCCATCCCCCGCGGTGGCCTGCACCTGTGGGTACGCCTCCCCGACGGCACCGACGACACAACCGTGACCACCGCCGCAGCCGCCGAAGGCGTGATCGTCTTCCCCGGCCGCCCCTGGTACGCAGCCGAACCCCCCGCCCCCCACCTACGCCTCACATACGCCGCCGCCCCACCCCACCTCATGCACGAGGCCATCCACCGCCTTGCCCGAGCCCTCCCCCGACCGCCCACCCCCACGCCGAGCGACTCGCCGAACCCCGGCTGGTCGTGAGCGCTGCTTCACGCAGCTGGAGGCAGCCTTGGGAGCCAGCCGCGGGGCCGGGGCGGGCGGCGTCAGGGGCGGAGGCGGTCGAGGCCGTCGAGGAGCAGGTCGAGGGTGAACTCGAACTCGACCTGGCTGTCGCACCAGCCGAGCGTCGGATCGCCCGCGGCGTGCATTTCCTCGGTCATCATCGCGGTCAGGTTCGGTACCACCTCGGCCATCGCCGCGAGGTCCTCGTCCGAGGTGTCGTCGGTGTCCGCGGGGCTGAAGATCTCCTGTACGAAGCCGAGCGTCATGCTGCCGAACGAGTGCACTGCGCGGTGTGCCAGCCGGTACGAGAAGCCGGCGCCGACCATCGTCGCGACTATGCCGTCGTAGTAGGGGTAGACGATCGGCGGGATGTTGCGCCGCGAGGTCAGCAGTGCCGGCGCCCAGGGGTGGCGCAGCATCACCTGCCGAGCGGCGAGGAACTGTCCGCGCAGCCGTTTGCGCCAGTCGTCCTCGCTCGTCTGGCCGGCCGCGGTTATCGCCTCGGCGAGCACTGTCTCCACCACGCCGTCGAGCAGGGCCTCCTTGGCCGGCAGGTGGTAGTAGAGCGACATCGCCTCGACGTCCAGGTCGGCGGCGAGGCGGCGCATCGTGAGTGCTTTCAGGCCTTCCGTGTCGGCGATGGCCACCGCCGCGCCGAGCACCCGCTCACGGCTCAACGGCTCCCGCCCGGCCCTCGGCGCCACGACCCTCCTCAGCACGACGATCCGCGAACAGCTGCGCAGCGGCGATCCGCACGATGATCCGCATGACAGCTTCGCACGGGCGATCCGCGCGACCGGGATCAGCTCTTGACTCCATGGTCTACCTTACAACGTAAGACTGCCTTACCTTGTAAGGTTATGGAGGAGACACCGATGCATCCACTCGTTCGTACCGCCCGAGCCACCGGGCTTTTTTATCTCGGCCTCGCCGTCAGCGGCATGTTCGGCTTCCTGCTGATCCGCCCGCGGCTCTACGCGGCCGGCGACCCCGCCGCCACCCTCGCCAACCTGATCGAGAACGAGTCGCTCGCCCGTGCCGGCGTCGCGTTCGAACTGCTCATCGTGGTCACCCAGGCGCTCGCCGCGGTCTGGTTCTACCGGTTGTTCCGGGCCTCGGACCCGCTCAACGCGTTCGGCGTCGCGGCCTTCGGGCTGATCAACTCGGTGATGATCCTCGGCAGCGCGGCGATGCTCGGTGCGGCGATCGAGGTGGTCCAGGACCCGATCGGGGATCCGGCGAACACGGTCCAGCTGCTGTACCTGGTGAGCGACAACCTCTGGGGCGTCGGCGCGGTCTTCTTCGGGCTGTGGCTGATCCCGATGGGCAGGTGCGTGCTGAACTCGGGCCGGTTGCCGCGGGCGCTCGGCTGGGTGCTGATCGCCGGCGGGGTGGGCTATCTGGTGAGTGCTTTCGCACGCTACCTCGCCCCGGACGCGGGGATGGTGGCCGACGTGCTGGCCTTCCCGGCCTCGATCGGCGAGTTCTGGATGATCGGCTACCTGCTGATCCTGGGCGTGCGCCGGCCGAGAGACACCGTCGGCGAGGTGACGACCAGCGATGCCGGCCAAGAGACACCGACGTTGAGGTGACGACCGGCGGCCCCGTTCATTCCGGGTCGGGGGCGCTGGATAGGCTTGCGGCGTGGCTCATGCAGCGGAAACCCCGGTAACCGCCGTCCGGGTCGAGCGGGCGGGTGACCAGCACCGGATTCACCTGCTGCGTGCCGACGGCCGGTTCGAAATGATCAATGCGGCTGCGGTCGCCGGTGGCCTCCGGACCTCCGGCGACGTCCTGGCGGAGTTGCTCTCCCAGGGCGTGCCGCTCGACGACGCGGCACACTGCGTGAGCGAGATCGACCCCGGCTTCGACGCCCAGGCCGCACTCGCCCGCCGCCCGCACCGCGGCGCCGCCACCGGGTGACACCCGCCAGAGAACCGCGGCGGACGCGGGTCATCGCATTGGCTGCGGCGGGCGTGTTCCTGGCTGTGGCACTCGGCATCCGCCTGCTGGTGAGCGACGGCGGCATTCTCGACGGCCGCAGCGCGCTCACGCAGCACTCCGGCACCGCCCTCTACGCTTCCATGATCTACGCCGGCGTCTTCGTCCTGGTTCCGGCCGCCCGCCCGATCCCGGCCGGGGCAGCGGCGATCACCTTCTGCTGGGCGGTCGAGTTCCTTCAGCTGACCGGCATCCCCGCGGCGTTGTCGGAGCGCAGCCTGCTGGCGCGCCTCGCGCTCGGCGTCACTTTCGACGCGAAAGACCTTTTTTGGTACGGCGTGGGCGTACTGCCGCTGGTGGCTTTGCATCTGTGGGTCACCCGTAAATCGGTGGCGCCCGCCGCGCGGCCGTGATTACCCTGGCCGGCATGCCGTACGTCCTCTACCTCTGAGTTCGGCTCCCACCTTCGGTCGGAGTCGGCTTCACCCTGCCCTTCTGCGGGCGGGGCTCAGAGGAAGAGAAAGAGGATGTCTCTCAGCATCACCCTGCCCGCCCGCGCCCGTGCGCAGCTTGTCGCCTCGCAGATCAGGGTCGTCCGTGGCGGGCGTCCTGTGCTCGACGGTGTGGATCTCGCGGTGTCGTCCGGGACCCGGTGGGGCGTCGTCGGTGAGAACGGGCGCGGCAAGTCGACCCTGCTCCAGGTTCTGAGCGGGACGTTGGTGCCGGATGCCGGCACGGTTCAGCTGGTCGGCACCATCGGCGTGGCCGAGCAGGAGATGACGGCCGGCGCGGAGACCGTGGGCGACGCGATCGACGCCGAGCTCGCTGACGCCAGGGCCGCGTTGCGGGCGCTCGACGAGGGTGCCGCCGGCGTGGCCGCCGGGCGGCCGGGAGCCGGGGAGGCCTATGCGCGGGCGTTGACCGCCGCGGAAACCCTCGGCGCGTGGGACGCGGACCGGCGTGTGGATCTCGCGCTGGAGAGCCTGAACGCGGAGACCGACCGGGGCCGGCCGTTGCGGACGCTCTCGGTGGGTCAGCGTTATCGCGTACGGCTGGCGTGCCTGCTGGGGGCCGGACACGATTTCCTGCTGCTCGACGAGCCCACCAACCACCTGGACGCGGCGGGTCTGGACTTCCTGACCGCGCGGCTGCGGGCGCACCCGGGCGGGATCGTGCTGGTCAGCCACGACCGGGCCCTGCTCACGGACGTGGCGACCACGATCCTGGACCTCGATCCGAGCCGGGACGGCCGGCCGGTCGTCCACGGCGGTGGGTATGCCGGTTTCCAGGCCGGGCGGGCGGCCGCGCTCGTCCGGTGGGAGCAGGAGTACGCGCAGCAGCGAGAGGCGCACGCCCGGCTCACCCGTGATCTGTCCTCGGCGCAGAACCGGCTGGTCAGCGGGTGGCGCCCGGACAAGGGGACCGGCCGGCACAAGCGGGCCACCCGGGCGCCGGGCCTGGTCCGGTCGGTGCACCGGCGGCGCGAGGATCTGGAACGGCACGCGGTCACGGCGCCGGAGCCGCCGCTGCGGTTCGTGATGCCGCACCTGCCCGCCCGGCCGGGGACGACCCTGCTCGCGGCGGACGGCGTCACCGTCGAGGGGCGCCTGCGAAAGCCGGTGTCGCTCGCTTTGGAGTCGGGATCGCGCCTGATCGTGACGGGACCGAACGGCGCCGGCAAGTCGACTTTGCTCGCGGTTCTGGCGGGACTTCGCGAACCCTCGGCGGGGGTGGTTCGGAGTGCTCCAGGCGTACAGCTGAATTTGCTGGCTCAGGAGTCGCCGGAGGGTGACGCGCGCCGTGCTGAGGAAGTGGTCCCGGGCCTCGCGGCTCTGGGTCTGCTGCCGGCGGCGGACCGGTCGCGTCCGGTGCGGGAGTTGTCGACCGGGCAGCAGCGGCGGCTGGATCTGGCGAGGTTGCTCGTGTCGGCGCCGCACGTGATCCTGCTGGACGAGCCCACCAACCACCTGTCGATCGCGTTGGTGGATGAGTTGACCGAGGCGTTGCGGGTCACTCCAGCGGCGGTGGTGATCGCGACGCACGACCGGCAGATGGGGCGTGACCTGGCCGGTTGGCCCCACTTATCCCTGGCGGATTAATCCTTTGTCTGCCAGGGTGTGTCCGATAGCGAACATTCACGAATGTAGCAATGTTAAAGATCTACATTCCTGACATGTCACTGCAACCGCACCAAAGCCTCGCTGGTGACTTATCAGGTCAGCCAGTGCTGGCACCACACCTCCAGGAGACGATCGAGTCACTCGCCGCGGGTGAGACGGCCCGTGAGATGGCAGCCCGTCTGTACATCTCCACCAACACCGTCAAGTCCCGGCTCAGGACGCTCTATCGCCAGCTCGGCGCCCGTGATCAGGCGCACGCCGTGGCGATCGCGTTCCGGCTCGGCGTGCTCCGCACCATGGACGGCCCCGTGCCCCGCCGCGACGGGGCCGCCCAGGCGATGCAACCGGTTGTCATCGCCAGCCTCAACCCGCAGCGGCTCCGAACAACCATTGCCGACCTGACCGCACTTTTGAGGGTCGCTGAAGTGTCGACGCGTCCGGATTCCATACCTTCGGGCGCGTCGATACATGAGCTCCTCCACTATGTGGGCGAACTGGCCCGCGGAAAAGTGGATCACGTGGACGATCCGCACGAGGTCCTGGCGCGGATCGCGGAGATCGCCGAGGCAGCCACCAGCCCGGTGGAAGACCCGTTACGACTGACCAACTGAGACACGACATCGGGAGTGGCCGGCGGCCACCCGGTGGTCAGACCACGGCGTGGCCGCCATGCCAAACTCAACGGCCGGCGTGCAGGCCGGCTCCCTCCGGCCGAGGAGCGGGGACCCGATATCCCGCGTAGCCGCCGGCACCGTTGACACCGGTGGCAGGCTCGGACGCATCAAGACCACAGCTGGTCAGCGTGTGCTGGCGCAACAGCAGTGACGTCGGCACCGGCGCGATCTCCCGCCAGGCGAAGCACTCCCGGATGACTGTGGAATTCTCCCCACCGGTCAGCTCCCGGTCAGCATCGAGCATCGTCCGCAGGATGCTGTGGTAGGTGAGGAAGTCCGGCGACAGCTTCCCCCACGTGACGGCGAGCAACTTACCCACGTAGTCGCGGGCGAGCAGCAACGACTCCTTGAAGGCAGCCTCGTTCCCGGCGTACGCCGCGGTGAAGTCCGCCTGGATCTGCGCCAGGTCGGCAGCGGTGCCCGGCAGGTTCGTCGACCGGACCCGCAGATCGTCGCTGATCAGCTTCTTGGCGACCAGGTCGTGCTGGAACACCTCGACCATGGTGTCGAAGACGGCGCCGGTCAGTGGCAGTGACCGGTCGTGCGGCTCGTCGCCGACGTCGGACATGCGCAGCCCGTTGAAGGCGATCCGGATCTGCCGGCTGTCCGAGAGCTCACCGACCCGGTCCAGGCCGTTGATGGTGAGCAGGTTGCCCTTGGTGCTCTCCAGCAGGTGGTCCACGACCGAGTGGAAGTGCAGCGAGGCGATGATCGCGACCAGGTCGCCGGAGGACTCGTGCATCCCGCCGTAGTCGATGCCCTCGTCGGTCGGGCTGGCCGGGAAGCCGACCTCGGCGAAGATGATGCTGTGGCCCAGCTCGTGGGCGAGCACGTCGAAGTTCTCGCAGTACGGGCGGGTGTGGTCGATGGTGCCGTTGGCGGTGCGGCCGAAACCGAATTCGAGGAACCCGTACCCGGACTGGGCGTTGTTCCACTCGATCAGCGGGATGAGCTCGAGGCGGGCGAAGTCGGACTCGAAATGCCATTGGATCGTACGGCCGAAGTAGTCCTCCCAGATGTCGAGCACCCGGCGGACCGTGGCGTACATGGTCGCCGCGGAGAACTCGCGGGTGTTCGGGTCCAGGTGGTCGAAGTGGCCGTCCGGCCCCGGCTGGACCGGTGGGTTGAAGCCACCCTGGTAGGGCGGGCGGAAGAACCGGTTGTAGGGCAGCTTGCCGACGGCGTCGATGACGAACATCCGGTCGTCGGCCGGTCCGGCCTGCACGGCGGACGGGTCGAGGGCGATCACGACCTCCTCCGGCTCGGCGAACAGCGGGCCGGAGCCGTCGGCCATCTGCAGGAATCGGGGCTGCGGGAAGATCCGGAAGCGGGTGCCGAAGTCGGCGATGCGGCGATCCAGGTCGAGGGACATGGGAAGACCTCCTGAGGTCGAGACCTCAAGCGGTATCGGCGTGCGGTAACGGAGTCAACGCACCTGTCCAAGAACCATTCGAAACGGGTCGCCCATCGGTCTGTCACATCTCGGCTGGCTGCCCCGTCCCTCCCGCATGAGAATCGCAGTGGCCGGTGGCACCGGCTTGATCGGGCGGATGGTGACGGACGCGGCGCGCTCCGGCGGGCACGACGTGGTGGTGATCTCCCGGTCCGGCGGGGTGGACCTGATGACCGGGGCGGGGCTCGACGACGCCCTGCGCGGGGCGGACGCCGTGATCGACGTGGCGAACGTGACCACGCTGAGCCGGGCGGAGTCGGTGGCGTTCTTCGGCACCACCACCGAGCGGCTGCTCGCCGCCGGGAAGCGCGCCGGTGTCGCCCATCACGTGGCGCTGTCGATCGTCGGGGTGGACCGGGTCGAGTCCGGCTACTACGAGGGCAAACTGCGCCAGGAGGAGCTGGTGAAGGCCGGTACCGTCCCGTGGACGATCCTGCGGGCCACCCAGTTCTTCGAGTTCGCCGGCCAGATCCTGGGCCGGGTGCCGGGTCCGGTCGCGGTGATCCCGAAGATGCGCAGCCAGCCGGTGGCCGCCGCCGAAGTGGCCGCGGAACTGGTCCGGATCGCGGTTGCCGGGCCGCTCAACCGGGTGGTCGAGATGGCCGGCCCGGATCGACTGGACATCGCCGCCATGGCCCGTGAGGTGCTCCGGGCGCAGGGGAGCCGGCGGTTGGTCCTGCAGATCCCGGCGGGTCGCGCGATGGCCGAGGGCGGTCTGCTGCCAACCGGTGAGGTCACGCTGGGCAGGATGCGGTTCGCGGAGTGGCTGGCGGACACGGCGGCGCCCCGCCCGTGACGGGCGAGGCGCCGGGGCCGGCGGTCAGCCGACCGGGCTGGTGAACTCGCGGCCCGTGCCGGGCACCTGGGTGGGCAGTCCCCGCCGGGCCCGCTCGGCGCGGACCGCGACCTCCACGAAGTCCCAGGCCTGGGCGATCACCACGACCGTGATGACGATGCCGGTGAGCCAGGAGAGCGGCTCCACGGTGCCCCACTCCAGACCGGCGATGAACTCCGGGTTGAAGAACTGCTCGGTGGCGAGCAGCCAGACCACCGGGACGACGTAGAGCAGGCCGAGGACACCGTTGACCACCGTGGCCTTGTGCGACCAGCCACCCTGCCGGTAGAGCCAGACCATGTAGAGGGCTTCCAGGGCGAGGACCACGATCAGGTACGGCCACCAGAAGGTCCAGTTCGCGGGGTCCAGGGTCGGCACGTCGGTGAAGGTAAACTGCTGGAGGACCAGCGCGGCGATCAGGAGCACCGGCCAGATGATCCCGGCGGCGAGCTGGCTGACGGTCATGAAGTTCGACTCGTAGCGGGGGAGGTCGTCGGGCGTCCACGGGCGGTCGCGCATCGACGGGGCGGCAACCCCGGTCCGCTCCAGGAGCGCGAAGACCGCGGTCACCCAGAAGGCCATGTTCACGCCGATGGTCAGGATGTTGGTGACCACCCCGCCGATCACGGTGCCGATGCTCTCCGACTCGATCGCGTCGACTGTCGCGAGGATGATGACCACGACCGGCAGCACGATCGAGAGCAGCATGGTGAGCAGCCGTCGCCAGGCCGGGTAGAGCTGCGGGCCGATCAGGAACTGGGTGCGGTCGGCATAACCGTCGGCGAGCCGGTCGGGGTCGCCGAGCTCGAGAAGCGTGGCGGTGACGGCCGGGTCGTGAGCCTCGCCGCTGTCCGTCCGGGCCTCGATCGCGTCGTCGATCGAGGTGCGCAGCTCGCGCTCGATGTCGGTGCGCTGCTGCTCGGGAACGCGGCGCAGCACGGTATAGACGTAACGGTCGATGAGGGTTGTCACTTGTCGCTCCCTGAAACGGTGCCGGCGGGGGTGTCGAGGTCGGTGATCGCGCTGTCCAGGCGGGTCCACTCGGTGCGCAGGGCGTTCGCAATCGCCTCGCCCTGCTCGGTGGTCACGTAAAACTTGCGCGGCCGTGCCTCATCGGTGTTCCACGAACTGGTCAGCAGGCCCTGGGTCTCCAGGCGCCGCAGCAGGGGGTAGAGGGTGTTGGCCTCCACCTCGAAACCGGCCGCGCTCAGTGTTTCGAGCAGCGAGTACCCATACCCCGGGGTGCGCAGGACGGTGAGGCTCGCGACGACGACCGTGCCGCGGCGCAGCTCCTGCAGGTGGCTGGAGAGCGTCGCATCCATTGTCATGCCGGTAACTATAGTGTGTCACGCACACTATTGCAACAGGCGCAGCATTGTGTGCCGTCTGCCGGTGACGCACCGCACTCCCAGTAGCTTCAGGTGCTCAGGGTGCCCGCCGATGGTCAGCTCCGAGTAGTCACTCGATTACTCGGGGAGGAGGTCGCGGTGAGTCGCCTGCGAACCCTGGCCGGCTACAGCTTCGAAGCAATTGCGGTGATCACCGCTTACCTGGCGATGTACCTCTCCGGTTACGGCGGCGACCTGCCGATCTGGTGCCTGGTCATGGGCCTGCTCGGCGGTGCGCAGCAGCAGCCCCGGGTGCAGCGGTGGCTCGCGCGGGGCGACCTGAAGCGGTACGTCGGGCTCCGGATGGGGCTGCTGATGGTCACCACTACGGCCTTCGTCTACGGCACCGGCTGGGGTGCGGTGATGGTCGTCGGCCTGGCCATGACGGTCGCGGTGCACATGCGGTTCTCCGGGCCGCACCTGTGGCGCCCGGGCCTGGTGTGGACGCTGCTCTGCGCGATCGCCGGCCAGAGCGCCATCGCGCTGGGCTGGGCGCCGTCCTACATCCCGGCGCCCGCTGTGCACTTCGCCGCATTGAGCGCGGTGGTTCTCTCCGCGCTGCTCATCCGCACCATCGCGGTCACCGACGTGGAGCGCGGGCAGGCGGTGGTGGCCACCCGGGCGACCGAGCGGCGGTACCGGGCGCTGATCCACGACTCCGCCGACGTGTTCGCGATCTACCAGTCCGACGGCACCATCCCCTATGTCAGCCCCGCCATCCGGCAGCTCGCCGGACTCGAGCCCGAGGCGGTCGACCTGCTCGCGCTCAAGAACTGGGCGCACCCGGAGGACGTGCCGCTGGCGGTGCGGCTGCTGGAGGAGGCGCCGGGACCCGGTGCGCAGCTGGTGCCGGCCGAGATCCGGGTACGCGCCACGGACGGCACCTATCGGTGGACCGAGGCCACCATCCGCGACCTCACCGGCGACCCCGATGTCCGCGGTCACCTGATCAACCTTCGGGACATCCACGACCGCAAGACCAGCCAGCAGCAGCTGGCCCACGCCGCCACCCACGACGCGCTGACCGGGCTGGTCAACCGGGCCGCCTTCGGCCGGGCCCTGGACACGGCCTGTGCGGCCGGTGACACCGCGGTGCTCTTCGTCGACCTGGACGGGTTCAAACAGGTCAACGACACGTACGGCCACGACGCGGGCGACGCGATGCTGATCGCCGCCGCGGAGATCCTGATCCGCTGGTCACCGCGTGGCGCCACGGTCGGCCGTTTCGGGGGCGACGAGTTCGGCGTGATCATCGGCTGGCCGAACGGCAGTGCGGAACAGGCGGCCGAGCGGATCCTCGCCGGGCTCAGCGAGCCGATGGTCTTCGCCGGGCAGGAGCTGGTGATCCGCGCCAGCATCGGCGTGGCGGTCACCGAACCGGGCCGCACGTCGGGTGCGGGCGAGCTGCTACGCCGTGCCGACCTGGCCATGTACGAGGCGAAGCGGGCCGGCACCCACGGGTTCGAGGTCGCCCCGCCGCCCGGGGTTCTGATCCAGACCGGGCGCCACACGTAGAAGTGGGCCTGAGCGGTGATTCGCTCAGGCCCACTTCACCGGGTTGCTCAGGTGGTCAGGCGAAGCCCTTCATGGCCGCCCAGTTGGCCGTGATGATCGCGTCCTTCGCGGCGCCGGTGTCGGTGGCGTTCGGGTAGTAGACCTTCACAACACCATCGGTGCCGCGCCGGGCCCACATGTCCGGGATCTTGTCGCCGTTGACGTCCGGGATGCCGACGATCGCGGTGATGTTCGCGGCGGTCCAGTTCGTGCCGTACTGGGTGTCGACGCCCTTCAGCGAGGCCGCCGCGCTCTTCAACGAGTTCAGGTCGACGCTGCCGGCGACCGTGCCGGGCTTGCCGTGCCGGATGTACATGATGCCGGTGTCCGGCTTGCGGAAGGTCATGTCCGGGGCACCGTCGAGGTTCACGTCGGCGATGTTGACGATCTCGGCGGTGGACCAGTTGGCGGTGTCCATCGAGGTCGCGGTCAGGAAGCTCGCGCCGGTGTATCCGGACAGCAGCCAGAACGCCGAGCCGGCCCGGATGGCCAGGTCCGGCAGCTTGTCGCCGGTGATGTCGCCGACGGCCTTCATCTGGGTCCAGGTGGAGGTCGCCGGGGTGTTGGACGGCAGGAGGATCTTGATGCGGTCGTCGACGTTGAAGCTGCCGTAGCCGTCGCCGGGGTAGAGCCACATCGAGCCGTCGTAGTGGCGGACGAACAGGTCGGTGGTGCCGTCACCGGGGTAGACGTCGGCGTACTTGGCGATCAGGGACGTCTTGTTGGTGGCCGCGTCGAACCAGTGCCCGGTCGGGTCCAGCTTGTTGCCGGTGCTGTACGAGGAGACCAGGCACGTGTGGAGCCCGCCGTTGGGCTGGCTCGGGCAGGTACGCAGCCGGCCCTCACCGTTGATCAGGAGCAGGTCCGCCATCTTGTCGCCGGTCAGGTCGCCCGGTGCGTCGGCGACGTCGCTCGGCATCACGTACATGTAGTAGACGGTCCGGACGCTGGGGTTGCCGACCGCGTCGTAGGCGACGACCTCCAGCGAGTTCGGGCCGGCGTTACGGGGCTTCAGGTCCGTCACTGTGGCCTTGCCGCCGGTGGCGGTCGCGGTCCGGGGTTCCTGGCTGGAGAAGGAGTGGATGAACTTCGTCGCGCCGGCCGACTCGAAGGTGACCGAGCCGGTGGTACCGAACTTCACCTTGGACCAGGTGCCGCCGTCGGGCGTGGCCTCCGGGAAGTCCTCGCTGGTGACGTCGGGTGCCGGCGGTGCGGAGGCGTCGATGGTGACCCGGCAGGTCGTCGTCTCGCTGGGGTAGCGGTCGGAGACGGCGTTGCTGGTGTCCTCGGCCCGGACGTCCCAGTTGTAGCTGGCCTTGTCCGTCAGGGTGGTGGTGGCGATGGTCAGGCTGGCCCA
>NZ_JBHTDO010000066.1:0-23807 GCF_042666575.1 Actinoplanes sp. GCM10030250
CCCGCGCCGCCCCCGCCCGCCCGGCGCGGCCCGACCCCGCGCCGCGCGGCGCCCTCTGTCGCGTCCCAGGCTTTGGGATGAGGGTCGACCTTCCCTGCCCAGCGCCAGATTTTCACGTGCGGCACGGGCGTTCTGGTGAACACGGATGGCTGTCTCGCGGCAGTTGAGACAGCACTGGGGCCAGCTCGGCGTGTCCGGCTGGCGTCCAGTGCTGTCTCGCGGCGGCTGAGGCAGCAACTGAGAGCCAGCCGGGTGGGGCGGGCTGGACGTGGGAGGGGTGGAGGGGTTGGGGTGAGGGTGAGTGGGCAGGTCAGCCCGGCGGGCGCCGGGCGGTCTGGAGTTGCAGGGGGTCGCGTGGAGATCCGGGTACCCCGTAGCTGGGTTTAGGGAGCCGGACACCGTACGAAAAAAGGGGTTTCAGTCTTTGGGTCGTTACGAAAGGAGGTTTCAGTCTGGGTCGTAAGAAAGGCGGTTCAATCTGGGCCGTGAGAAAAGGGTTCAGTCTTTGGGGCGTTTGGGGAGGACCAGCTCTTCGTGGTCGAGTTCGCGGTTGAGGACGCGCAGGCTGTCGTCTTCGAGGCGGCCGGCGTCGCGCCAGCGGAGGAGTTCTTCGCGTTCGGCGTCGATGACGGCCTGGCGGACCATCAGGGCGGCCTCGTACTGGGGTGATTTGGGGAGTTCGTGAGATTCGACCTGTTCGAGGAGGTCGAGGCGGCGGCGGTAGCGGTCGAGGCGGACCTCGAGCTGGGTGCGCATGGTTTCGATGGCCTCGACCTCGACGTGGTCGTGCTGCTGCTCCTGGATGTCGTCGAGGCGGTCCAGGGCGGCGCGGACCGCAGCCGAGCGGGCCTCGTTGCGCAGGCGGGCCTTGTCCTTGTGGTTGGCGCGCAGGCCCAGCCAGCGGACCAGCGGGGCGAAGGTGAGGCCCTGGCCGACCAGGGTTACCAGCACGACCGAGATCGCGCAGAAGGCGAGCAGCTCACGGTCGGGGAAGCCGTGTGGCAGGGTGGCGACCGCGGCGAGGGTGATGACGCCGCGGGTGCCGGCCCAGCTCAGCGCGGCGGCCTCCCGGCCGGTGAGCGGAACCTCGCGCTTGTCGTCGTCCTCGGCCTCGCTGCCCTCCTGGCCGCCGAGGCGGGTGTGCAGCTGACGCGGCAGGAGCTGGGTGGCGACCAGCCAGAGCGGGCGCAGCAGCAGGACCACGCCGAGGGTGATCACCAGGGCGATGATGATCGTGCTGGTCGCGTAGTTGGAGAGGCCCCTGATGATCTCGGGAACCTGCATGCCGATCAGGAGGAAGACCGCGCCCTCCAGGAGGAAGTCGATCAGCTTCCAGACCGCGCTCGTCTGCAGCCGGCTGGCGCCGGTGGCGTAGCGCGGGGTGTCGTGGCCGATCATCAGGCCGGCGACGACGACCGCGAGGACGCCGGAGATGAACACGTAGTGGTGCACGAAGGAGTTCTCGCAGATCACGTACGCGGCGAGTGGCGTGATCAGGGAGAGCGCGTTGGAGCTCAGCGGGTCGGAGCGCAGCGCCTTGAGGAAGCGGACAGCGTACGCGACGACGACGCCGACCAGCACACCTCCGGCGGCGGCGATGACGAACTTGCCGACCGCGTTGTCGAAGGAGAAGTTGCCGTTCTTCTGTGCGGCGATCGCGACGGTGAGGATGGTCAGCGCGGTGGCGTCGTTGAGCAGGCCCTCGCCCTGGATCAGAGTGATCAGCTTGCCGGGGAGACCCGCTTTGCGGCCGACAGCGAGCGCGGCCACCGGGTCGGGCGGTGCGACGGCGGCGCCCAGCGCGATGCCGGCCGCGAGGGTGGCGCCGGCCACCCAGAACGAGAAGCCGACGCCGATGAGCAGCGCGGTGACCAGGACCAGCGCCACCGAGAGGCTGATCACCGTGCGCATGTTGCGCCGGATGTCGATGAGTGACGACTCGAGTGCCGCGTTGTAGAGCAGGGGCGGCAGGACGAACGTCATGATCCATTCCGGCTCGAGCTCGAGGTTCTTGCCGGGCAGGTAGGCGTAGATGATGCCGATCAAGGTCAGCAGCACGGCCGCGGGAAGGCCGGTCTTCTCGGTGACCCAGCGAACCGCCACGATCACCGCGACGGCGCCCAGTACGAAAAGAAGGATCTCCTCGGGGTTCATTTGATCATTGTCGCTGCTGGTGGATGATCACTGGTCAGCGGCATCACCGATCCGCTGCTGCGCCGCGGCCAGGGCATCGTGGTGCTTCTGGATGACCGGGGTGGCGGCGGCGACGATGTGCCGCACGGCGGGTTCGGTGCCGGTGGCGAGCACGATCTTCGCCAGTTTGATGGCGTGCTCGTGTGCGATCAGCTGGCTGCCGACGAACAGGGTGTCGAACTCGGCGCCGTCGGCGGCCCGGTACTGCTTGAGCAGCATCTTCTGCTCGGAGTTCGGCGCCTTCGGCAGGTTCACGTCGAGGGTGGTGGCGGCCTTCGTGACGCCGGCGTCCAGCTTGCGGTGGTAGGCGGCGAACTGGCGGCCGAGGTCGCGGATCGTCGCGCTGCCGCCCTTGCGGAGGGCGAGCTTGCCGAGCTTCATCTGAGCCAGGTTGGCCTGGTGCGCGGCGATCAGGAAGTCGGCGTCCGGGCCGACCGGGCGGACCGCGGCCGGTGCGAGCCGGGTGGTCTCGGGGTGGGCGTGCGCGACGGTGGCCGGCGCGGCGATCGCAGCGAGAACGCCCAGCGTGGTGATGACGTTACGGAAAGACATGATCGCAGGATAACCGGGCAAAACGGGCGCAACTGGCGCTCACCCGAACGGGTCGGGCCGCCCGCATGCCGAAACATGGGGGCGGCCCGGCCTCAGGAAATCAGTAGCGGTAGTGCTCGGGCTTGAACGGGCCCTCGACGTCCACGCCGAGGTACTCGGCCTGCTTCTTGGTCAGCGTGGTGAGCCGGACACCGAGGGCGTCGAGGTGCAGGCGGGCCACCTTCTCGTCCAGGTGCTTGGGGAGCACGTAGACCTGCTTCTCGTACTCACCGGGCTTGGTCCAGAGCTCGATCTGGGCCATCACCTGGTTGGTGAACGAGTTCGACATGACGAAGCTCGGGTGGCCGGTGGCGTTGCCGAGGTTCATCAGCCGGCCCTCGGAGAGCACGATCACCGAGTGGCCGTCCGGGAAGCGCCACTCGTGCACCTGCGGCTTGATCTCGACCTTCTCGATGCCGGCCACCCGGCCCAGGCCGGCCATGTCGATCTCGTCGTCGAAGTGGCCGACGTTGCCGACGATCGCGTTGTGCTTCATCGCGGACAGGTGCTCGACAGTGATGATGTCGGTGCCGCCGGTGGTGGTGATGAAGATGTCGGCCTCACCGACCACGTCCTCGAGCCGGACGACCTGCATGCCGTCCATCGCCGCCTGCAGCGCGCAGATCGGGTCGACCTCGGTGACCACGACGCGGGCACCCTGGCCGCGCAGCGTCTCCGCCGAGCCCTTGCCGACGTCGCCGTATCCGCAGACCACCGCGAGCTTGCCGCCGAGCATCACGTCGGTGGCCCGGTTGAGGCCGTCGACGAGCGAGTGCCGGATGCCGTACTTGTTGTCGAACTTGCTCTTGGTGACCGCGTCGTTGACGTTGATCGCCGGGAAGAGCAGCGTGCCCTCCTTGGCCAGCTTGTAGAGCCGGGCCACACCGGTGGTGGTCTCCTCGGTGACACCCTTGATCTCGGCGGCGATGCGGGTGAACCGCTGCGCGTCCGAGGCGAGGCTGCCGCGCAGCGTCTCAAGAATGATCGAGTATTCGTGGTTGTCGTTCTCGGTGGTCTGCGGTACCGCGCCGGCCGCCTCGAACTCGACACCCTTGTGCACCAGCAGGGTGGCGTCACCGCCGTCGTCGAGGATCATGTTGGGGCCGGCGCCGTTGCCGAAGTCGAACAGGCGCATGGTGGCCCACCAGTACTCCTCCAGCGACTCGCCCTTCCAGGCGAAGACCGGGACGCCGGCGGGCGCGTCGACGGTGCCGGTCGGGCCGACGACGACCGCGGCGGCCGCCTCGTCCTGGGTGGAGAAGATGTTGCAGGACACCCAGCGGACCTCGGCGCCGAGCGCGATCAGGGTCTCGATCAGCACGGCGGTCTGCACGGTCATGTGCAGCGATCCGGCGATCCGGGCGCCGCTCAGCGGCTTGCTGTCACCGAACTCGGTGCGCAGCGACATCAGGCCGGGCATCTCGTGCTCGGCGAGGCGCAGCTGGTGGCGGCCGGCCTCGGCCAGCGACAGGTCGGCGACCGCGAAGTCGAGACCGTTGACCGATTGAAGTTTGTCGCTCATGAAAAGAGGGCTCCTCCCTCTCAGGAGGCGCCCTTGCGTCATCGAACCCGGCCGAGCGTGGCGGATCCGCGGATCCGTTGCAGCGCCTCTCGGCAGGGCAGCAACAACCATACCGGCCCGCGCGCTTGATCACATCCGGCATCACCTTCGGCGCAGCGTTCCGCCGGTGTCGCTGATCACGTGGATCCCGGTTCAATCCGTCACGCTAAGGAGCGGAAAAACATCAAGGACCTTCCATGAACCATCAAAAAACCCTCATTCTGTACGCGTGAAGCACCCGTACCGCATCCGGGAGATCGCCACGCAGTCCGGGCTCAGTCAGGCCACCGTGGATCGCGTGCTGCACAACCGTGGCGGTGTCCGGGAGAGCACCATCCGGCAGGTGCACCAGGCGGTCGCCGAGCTCGACCGGCAGCAGGCGCAGGCGCCGCTCGGCGGGCGTACGTTCCTGATCGACGTCGTCCTGCTCACCTCGCGGCGGCACGGCGCGGCGGTCCGGGCGGCTCTGGAGGCCGAGCTCCCGGCGTTCGCCCCGGCCGTCGTGCGGCCCCGCTTCCACCTCGCCGAACACGCCGGGACCGACCTGCTCCGGGCCCTCGATCTGGTCGGCCGGTCGCACTCGCACGGAGTGATCGTGATGGCCCCGCCGGGCCCGGACGTGGCGGAGGCGGTGGCGCGGCTGGGCGTACCGGTGGTGACCCTCAACGGTGACCTGCCGGCCGGCAAGCGGATCGCCCACGTGGGTGTCGCCGACTTCGACTCCGGTGCGACGGCGGCCTATCTGGTCGAGCGGCTGCTCGCGGACCGGGCCGGTGACGTGCTGGTGATCAACGGCAGGGGTGAGCGGGAGGCCGGGTTCCGCGCGATGCTGGCGGAGCGCGCCCCGGCCCGGCGGTTGCTGGCCGTCCACAGTGCCGAGTCCGGGCCGGTGCGGGCCACCCTCGCCGGGAACCCGGCGATCCGTGCCGTCTACTCGGCGGGCACCTGTGGGAACGCCGCCGTGGTCGCCGCGTTCGCCGCCGAGCACCGGAACTACGACGTCTTCGTGGCGCATGGGCTGGACCGGGAGAACGTCGCCCTGCTCCGGGCGCAGCAACTGTCCGTGGTGCTGCATCAGGATCTGCGTACCGACCTGCGGCACGCCTGCCGGGCGATCCTGCGGGCCCAGGGCGCGCTGCCCGGCCCGATCCGGTCCCACCCGTCGGCGGTGCAGGTGATCACGCCGTTCAACGTGCCGCCGGCCGAATTCTGAGCCGTCCCCTTGCGACGGATTGCAAGAACCGAGCAGAAAGACGAAAAACATCTACTGACTCTTGTGAGTTAGATCACCGGCCATCTATCGTCGGCTCACCCGTCGCTCCTCGGGAACTCACAGAGAAACGAGCCCTCGATGTCATATGAAGCGAGGCGGGCCGGCGTTCCACCGCGCTGGGCCGCCCTGGCCGTCGGCGTGGTGATCGGCGTGACCGGCACCGCGCAGGCCGCCGCCGGAGCACCAGCCGGCGCACCCGCATCACCCGCCGGACCAGCCGTCACCCGGGCCGGCCTCGACCCCGCCCTCGTCGCGGGACGGGGCGCCGCCGTGCCCTTCCTCGAGCAGGAGGCCGAGCACGCCGCCACGAACGGCACGGTGATCGGGCCGGACCGCACGGCGTACACGCTGCCCGCCGAGGCGTCCGGCCGGTCCGCCGTGACGCTCGACCCGGGCGAGTGGGTCGAGTTCACGCTGCCCCGGGCCGCCAACGCGATAACCGTGCGGTACAGCATTCCGGACGCACCCCGCGGCGGCGGGATCACCGCGCCGCTGGCCGTCACCACCCGGCACGGCACCCGGACGATGACCCTCACCTCGCAGTACTCCTGGCTCTACAACCAGTACCAGTTCACCAACGACCCGCAGGCGGACCTGCTGCACCCGGACTGGTGGATCACCGAGTGCCAGTGCGTGCCGGCCGCAACCACACCGGCTCCGGTGATCACCAAGCCGTTCCGGCCGGCCCACTTCTACGACGAGCAGCGGATGCTCCTCGGCCGCACGTACCGGGCCGGCGACAAGATCCGGCTCACCGCGCGGACCGTGCCGACCACCATCGACCTGCTCGACTCCGAGCTGGCCGGCCTGCCGAAGGTCGACCTGACAGCGGTGAACGTGCTGCTCTTCGGCGCCGACCCGACCGGCCGCCGGGACGCCGCTCCGGCCATCGAGAAGGCGATCGCGTACGCCAAGAAGAAGAACCGCAAGGTCTACCTGCCGCCCGGCGTCTTCCAGGTGAACCGGCACGTCGTCGTCGACGACGTGACGATCACCGGCGCGGGCAACTGGTACACGATCGTCCGCGGCCGCGAGGTGGCACTGGACGAGCCGGCGCCGGACGGCTCGGTGCACACCGGTGTCGGCTTCTACGGCCGGACCGCCGAGGAGGGCGGCAGCCGTAACGTGCACCTCGCCGACTTCGCGATCCAGGGCGACGTGCGCGAGCGCATCGACACCGACCAGGTCAACGCCATCGGCGGCGCGATGAGCGACTCGACCATCCGCGGCCTGCACATCCAGCACACCAAGGTGGGCCTGTGGTTCGACGGGCCGATGACGAACGTCCGGGTGACCGGCAACATCATCGTCGACCAGATCGCCGACGGGCTGAACTTCCACACCGGCGTCACCGGCTCGCTGGTGCGCGACAACTTCGTCCGCAACACCGGTGACGACGCCCTGGCGATGTGGTCGGAGAAGACGGCCAACTCCGGCAACGTCTTCGACCGCAACACGATCCAGACGCCCACGCTGGCCAACGGCATCGCCATCTACGGCGGTGAGAACACCACGGTGTCGAACAACCTGATCGCCGACCCGATCCGGGAGGGCAGCGCGCTGCACGCCGGCAGCCGGTTCGGTGCGCAGCCGTTCACCGGGCATCTGCGCTTCACCGACAACACCACAGTGCGAGCCGGGACGCTCGAGCTGAACTGGAACATCGGGCTCGGCGCGATCTGGTTCTACGCGCTGGAGCGCGACATCGACGCCGACGTGCGGGTGACCGGTGACCACTTCCTGGACAGCACCTACAACGCGATCATGCTGGTCGCCGACTGGCCGGTGAAGGACCTCTATTCGATCAAGAACGTCAGATTCAAGGACATCAGAGTCGACGGTACGGGTACCAGCGTGGTCAGTGCCCGGGTCGGCGGTTCGGCGACCTTCGAGAACGTCGACGCCCGCAGCGTCGGTGCGGTCGGGGTGAACAACTGCGGCCGGTTCAACTTCAAGCCGGAGGGCTCCGAGTTCGGCCTCACCGATCTCGGTGGCAACGACGGTGGCTGGCTCGGGCCGTACCTGCCCAACGTGATCACCTGCAACGACCGCCCGCCGGTCGTCGCGCCGCCCGCCCCGTCGCCCTGGTGACGGCCGGGTCAGATCGCTGATCTCCAGGCCGCGCCGGCCGTGACCACCAGCAGGGTGCTGTCACGGCCGGTCGCGGCCACCGGCGTCTCCGGGGTGCTGCGAGGCTGCCAGTCCGTGCCATCCCCGGAGATCCACAGGCCGCCGCCGGTCACCACGAGATGGCCGCCCACGACGGCGAGCGACTGCACGCCGGTCGGTGCGCCGCCGAAGCTGCCCTCGTCGGTCCAGGTCCCGGCCCGCAGCCGCCAGGTGCCGAACGACGTGCCGCGCGGGCCGACCGCGACCACGTCGTCGCCGTCGCGGACCGCCCGCTGCAGTTCGGACCAGTCCGGCCCGGCCCGCGGTGCCACGAGGTCCCAGCGGTGGCCGTCGCTGCTGGTCCAGGCGGCGGCCCGGTCGCCGCGGCCGCCGACGACCATCCACCGGCCGTCCAGCAGCTGCACCACGTCCCGGGCGACTGTCCGCGGGCCGGCGCCCGTCGCCAGGCCGGGGGCGTCCTCGAAGAGGGTGAACTCGGTGCCGTCGGGGGAGAGCCAGGCGGCGGCCCCGGTCGAGCGGTTCCCGGCGATCGCGAACCCACCCGGACCGGCCGCCAGATGTGCCACATCGACGGCGGTGTCCCCGCCGAACGTCTCGAAGGGTGCCGGGTTCTCGGCCATCCGCCCGTCCGGCAGCCGGTGCCAGGAGCTGATCCGCAGGTTGCCGTGTGCGCCGCCGGGTGCCGACCCGAGCATCACCACTCGGCCGCCCGCACACGCCACCGCGGAGATCACGTTGAGCGGGCCGTACTGGCTGGTGGGCAGGGGAGCGAACCGGACCGGCTCCCAGGTCACGGCATCCTTGCTGGTCCAGGCTGCGGGCCGGGTGCCACCTGCCTCTTCCCGGATGCCGCCTGCGAGGTAGAACAGGCCGTCGCAGTTGGCGGCGGCGTGCAGTGCGGCGCCTGCGGAGGCGGGCAGGTCGATGCGGGTCCAGGCCGGCTCACCGGGTGGTCCGGTGCAGCCGGCTGTCAGTGCCAGCAGAATGAGGGCGGTCCGGCGGCGCACTCCGGCCTCCACTGAGTCGTTGACACTGGAGAGGTTAGGACCGGTCGGGACGGATGTCGACGGTGGGTGGGCGGCCGGTTACCCGTACCTGAGCAGTTGGTTGCGGGCGGGGTGGCTTGGGTAGCCTTGTCGCGCTTCGAGGACCTGAAGATGGGAAGTACGTTGAGCCGAACCCTGTTGGTGACCGGCGGCGCCGGTTTCGTCGGTAGCGCTTTGATCAAGTCGTTGCTGACGGACTACCCGGACGCGGCCATCGTCTCCCTGGACAACTACTTCACCGGGAGCCCCGAGAACCACGTCAACGACCCGCGCGTGACGTATGTCGACGGTTCGACCACCGACGTGGCGAAGATCTGGGCGGACCGTGGCCTGCCCGGCCCGCAGATCGTCTTCCACATGGGTGAGTACTCGCGGATCGTCACGTCCTTCGAAGACCACGACCTGACCTGGGACTTCAACCTGCTGGGCACCAAGGAGGTGGTGAAGTTCTCGGCCGGGCACGGCGCGAAGCTGATCTACGCCGGGTCCAGTTCGAAGTTCGGCAACGACGGGCAGGACGAGAACCTCAACCCGTACGCGTGGACCAAGGCCAAGAACATCGAGTACATCAAGAACTACTCGAACTGGTACGGACTCGACTACGCGATCACATACTTCTACAACGTGTACGGGCCGGGGCAGATCACCACGGGCAAGTACGCGACGGTGATCGGCATCTTCGAGCGGCAGTACCTCGCCGGTGAGCCGCTCACCGTGGTCTCCCCGGGCACGCAGACCCGCGACTTCACCCACATCGACGACATCGTCCGCGGCCTCGTCCTGGTCGCTCGCGACGGCGCCGGCGACGGCTACCTGCTCGGCACCGGCACCGAGTGGCCGCTGCTCGACGTCGCCAAGCTGTTCGGCGGTGAGCACGTGATGGTTCCCGTCCTGCGCGGCGAGCGCACCCGTGGCCAGGCCGACATCACCAAGGCCACCGGGCTGGGCTGGCGCCCCGAGCGCCGCCTCGACGAGTACATCGCCGACTTCGTGGCGGCGCATCCCCGCTGATCCGGATCGGTCTTCCGGAAGTCGGAGGAATGATTTGACCCCGAGGGGGCATCCCGGCCCTCATGGAGAACCGCATCCGGGTGGCGCTGGCCGATGAGAACGAGCGCTTCGTCCGTTCCCTGGAGTCGCTCATCCCCGACGTGAGCGCTGGGCGTGCGGCGGTGGTGGCGACGGCCACCGATGTGGGACAGATCAGGAGGGTGGTGCGGGACGCCGTACCCGATCTGGTCCTGGTCGGTCTGCACCTGCCGCCGGTCGGTGGCGTGCGGGCGATCGGCGCGGTCCGTGAGGCAGCGCCGCGGGCCCGGATCCTGGCCGTCGCCGACGACGACGAGCCGGGCCTGGTGATCGAGGCGCTGCGTGCCGGTGCCGCCGGCTATCTGCAGCGCCGCATTGACCCCGCCGAGATGCGGTCGCCCCTGCTGGCGGCGCTGGAGGGCTGGGCGGTGCTGCCGCCGGTGCTGCTGGCGGCGGTGGTCGAGCAGGGCCGGCCGCCCGCGCTGCAGGCCGCGGCGCACCTCGATGAGGCGGACCGGCGGCTGCTGAGGCTGATCGCCGGGGGATCGTCGACCAGCGACATCGCGGCGGTGCTGCACGTGTCCGACCGTACGGTGAAGCGGCTGACCGCCAGCCTGCTGCGCAAGATGCGGGTGTCCAGCCGCACCGAGGCCGCCGCGCTGGCGGGCAGCGCCGGGCTGATCCAGGTCGGCGGCTGACCGAACGCCATGTTCACGTCCTGATTTCGGGTACCCGCGCGCCGGGCTGCCGCCGGAATGACGCTGCCGGACGCCGCTGATCCCCGTCCGGAGAAGCGGCGCCCGGCGAGTCTGCTGATCGCTCAGCCGGTGGCTCGTGGCCGGGAGGTGACAGCGGAGAGCGGCGTCGCGACGTCCTCCAGTGACTTGCCCTCGGCGTCGATGCCGATCACCGCCTCCACGATGCCGCCGATAGCCATCACCCCAGCACCGATGAGATAGCCGATGAAGAGCTTGCCGGGGTCGTCACCCTCGCCGATCAGGGCACCGTAGAAGACCGGGCCGAGCGCGCCGAAGCACTGGGCGATCGCGAAGAAGACCGCGATCGCCTGCGCCCGGATCTCGAGCGGGAAGATCTCGCTCACCGTCAGGTACGCCGAACTGGCACCCGCCGACGCGAAGAAGAAGATGACGCTCCACGCGATGGTCTGGGTCACCACGTTCAGCGCACCGGCGTTGAACAGGAACGCGGTGATGGCCAGCAGCAGCGCGGAGAGCAGGTACGTGCCGGAGATCATTTTTCGGCGCCCGACGGTGTCGAAGAGCCGGCCGATGGTGAGCGGGCCGATCAGGTTGCCGGCCGCGAACGCCACCAGATACAGCGGTGCGTTCTTCTCGTCGACGCCGTAGAACTTCGTCAGCACCAGCGTGTAGGTGAAGAAGATCGCGTTGTACAGGAACGACTGCGTGATCATGAGCGTCGCGCCCAGCACCGATCGCGATGGATAGAGCCGGAAGAGCACCTTGAGCAGCGACAGATAGCCGTGCGGCCGGCTGGGCTGGATGTCGATCGCCTTGGACTCGTCCAGCGGCGCGAGCGTCTGACCGGAGGCCTCGGCGGCGCGCTCGATGCGGGCGATGTTCTCCTCGGCCTCGGCCTCGCGGCCGTGCATGATCAGCCAGCGCGGGCTCTCCGGCAGGTGCCGGCGCAGACCCCAGATGGCCAGGCCGATGGCCGGCCCGATCAGGAAGCCGATCCGCCAGGCCCAGTCCAGCGCCAGGTTGTTGAGCAGGATGTAGGTGCCGAGCGTGCCGATGATGGCGCCGCCCCAGTAGGTGCCGTTGACACCGATGTCGACGCGGCCCCGATACTTCGCCGGCATCATCTCGTCGATCGCGGAGTTGATCGCGGCGTATTCGCCGCCGATACCGGCGCCCGCGATGAACCTCGTGAGATACAGGAAGACCAGAGCCGCTGGCCCGTTGCCCCAGGTCAATGCGGTGAGTGCGTTGCCGGCCAGATAGACGCCGAGGGTGACGACGAACAGGTTCTTGCGGCCGAGCGCGTCGGAGAGGCGGCCGAAGAACAGCGCACCGAACACCTCACCGAGCAGATAGACCGTCGCGATCAGGCCGACCTGTGTGGAACTCAGCCCCAGGGTCTCCTGCTCTGCCAGCACCGGGCCGACCGCACTGGCCACGGTGATCTCGAGTCCGTCCAGGACCCAGGCCGTGCCGAGCGCCAGAATGATGCGAGTGTGGAACGGCGACCAGCTGAGCCGGTCGATACGAGCAGGGATCAAGCTCCGGATGGTTCCCGAGCCGGAGGCCGGAGCCGGCGATCCGAGGCTCTGTGCCATGGACGCACCTCCATCTAAGTGATGTTGCTCACGCAATACCCAGCAAATTCACAGCTACCCATACGTTTTCCGCAGGAGGCCAGGTGCGAACGGTCAACGTGGCAGTTGTCGGATTCGGCTGGATGGGCCGGGTCCACACGCGGGCCTACTCCCGGGTCCGGCAGCACTTCCCGGACCTGCCTGCACCGATCCTGCTCGCGGTGGCCGACGACGTGCCCGGCCGCGCCGCCGAAGCCGCGTCGCAGTACGGCTTCGCCTCCGCCGTCACCGACTGGCGATCGCTGGTCCACGACCCGCGTATCCAGGCGGTCAGCATCACCGCGCCGAACTTCCTGCACCGGGAGATCGGCAGCGCCTTCGCCGCGGCCGGCAAGCACATCTGGATCGAGAAACCGGTCGGCCTGAACGCCGGCGACGCCCGCGCCATCGCCGGTGACGGCCAGGTCAGCGTGGGCTTCAACTACCGGCACGCCCCCGCGGTGGCGAAGGCCCGCACGCTGCTGCGCGAGGGCGCGATCGGCCGGGTCACGCACGCCCGGTTCCGCTGGTTCAGCGACTACGCCGCATCCCCCGACGCCGCGCTCAGCTGGCGGTTCGAGCGGGCGCGCGGCGGCAACGGTGTGCTCGGGGACCTCGGCGCGCACGCCGTGGACCTGGTGCGGCTCCTGCTGGGCGAGATCGGCGCGGTGGTCGCCGAGACCGCGACCTTCATCGCGGAACGGCCGCGCCCGGTGGGTGCCACATCAGGACACCAGAGGGGTACGGGCGAACCCGGCACCGTGGAGAACGAGGACTGGTTCGCCGCCCTGCTGCGGATGGACTCCGGTGCCCGCGTCGCCGTGGAGGCGAGCCGGGTGGCCGTCGGCTCGCAGAACCAGTACGGCTTCACCATCCACGGTTCGTCGGGTGTGCTGTCCTGGGACTTCCGCCGAATGGGGGAGCTGCGGATCGGGGACGCCACCGTGTTCGCCGGCCCGGGCGACGGCGAGTTCGCGGCGTTCCAGCCGGGCGCGGGAAACGCGATGAGCTACGACGACCTGAAGGTGATCGAGGCGGCGCTGTTCCTACGGTCCGTTGTGGAGGGTGTGCCGCACGGGGCGACGCTCGACGACGCGATCCGGGCCGCCGAGGTGCTGGACGCGATCCAGGCGTCGGCGGAGTCCGGAACCTGGGTGAAACCGCGCCGCTGAAACCGGCTCAGAACGTGTGGTGGTAGAGGGAGCAGCCCTTGCAGACGTCCGGTGGCTCGGCGCTCGCCAGCCGCCTGCGGAAATCGCGGTACGCCGTGCCGTGCCAGATCTCCGGGAAACTCGCCTCGTTCAGGTCGCCCAGGGAGATGCGGTCGTCGCCCATCACCATGCAGCACGGCTGGACCCGCCCCGAGCTGGTGATGTAGGCCGCGTCCCAGGGCCAGGTGCAGCCACCGCCGCCCTCGTCCTGGAAGCGGGGCAGTCTTACCCGTACCCCCAGATCTTTGGCGATTCTGGCGGCCTCGCCGAAGGCGGCCGTGGCCCGCTCCACGTCGGCGCCGGTCCACAAAGCCTGGTCCGCGGTGAAGGCCCGGATCTCGTCGTAGCGCCCGGCCGGGTCGGTGTCGTCGAAGCTGTGCGAAAGGTTCTGCACCCGCAGCTCGTCGACACCGATGTCACCCAGCAGCCGGACCAGGCCGGGAAGTTCCGCGACGTTGTCGCGCATCGCCACGAAGACCACACGGACCCACGGTGTGCTGCTGTTCGCCGCACGTTTGGCCGCCACCAGCCCGGCCAGATTCGCGATCACGGTGTCGAAGTGGGCACCCTCGCGGATCGCCTCGTAGGCGCCGGCCGTCGCACCGTCCAGGGAGACGTGCAGCCAGTCGACACGGCTCGTGACCATCTCCTCGGCCCGGCGGCGGGTGAGCAGCGTCGCGTTGGTGTTGAAACCGACCCGGATACGCCGGCCCACCGCGGCGGCGATCATCTCCGGCAGGTAGGGCGACAGCAGCGGCTCACCCAGGCCCTGAAGGGTGACCTGCCGCAGCGGCACGTCGTCGACCAAGCGGTGGAACAGCTCCGGGCGCATGGCCCCGGCCAGCTTGTTGACCGGTGGCCGGTAGCGCACCAGGCACATGGTGCAGCGCAGGTTGCAGGCGGAGGTGACCTCGACCTGGAGGTGGGCGGGCAGCGGTGGGCTCAGCTCGACCGGCATGGCGGCCGCATGCCCAACCTGAGACGCCGGAAACAGGTGGCGAAGGGGTCCGGCTGCCGCCCCTCGATGGCAGCCGGACCCCTCCGGTCTGTGGCGGCGCCTTTTTGCTGTGGCGCCTTTTTGCTGTGGCGACGCTTGCTGTGGCGACGCTTTGCTGTGGCGACGCCCGCGCTGTGGCGCGCGCGGTCGGCGATTGCCGGGTGGGGGTGACACGTGAAGGTGGCGGTTCGGGGCGCAAAGGTTGCCCGGAATCTCGAACTTTCTTTGGTGCGCCGCTCTTACGGGTGCCGGGACGGCAGCTGGGCCACTGCTGCGGCGACGGCGGATCGTGGGCTGGTGAGCACCGGAGGGCCGTCGATCAGCTCCGCGGCCGGGGTCATGCTCGCCTGTGCCAGCACGATCACATCCACCTCCGGCGCGATGCCGCGAGCCTGCG
Source organism: Actinoplanes sp. GCM10030250 (assembly GCF_042666575.1). NCBI lineage: Bacteria > Bacillati > Actinomycetota > Actinomycetes > Micromonosporales > Micromonosporaceae > Actinoplanes > Actinoplanes sp. GCM10030250. The sequence continues at coordinate 14,764 of NZ_JBHTDO010000066.1, forward strand.
CGGCGATCTCCTCGTAGTAACGCCGCAGGTCACCGGACTTGAAATGCCGCCACGCGGAGGCGGCGACCACAGGCACCAGCGTCACACCGGCGTCGGCGTCGGCGTCGACCCCGGCACCCGCCCCGACCTTGGCGCTCGCTCCGACCCCGGCGCTCGCTCCGACCCCGGGGCTCGCCCCGACCCCGGCACCCGCCCCGACCCCGGCGCTCGCCTCGGCACCGGATCGGGCGGCACTCTCCCGGAGCAGGTCCAGAGTCGGCTCCAGTGTGGATTCCGTCGTGACGATCACGCCGATTCGTTTGCCCGCGGCGACCGCGGCTTCTGCCATTGGCCGGTCCGCTCGCAGCACCGGCACGCCCAGCGCCGCGGCGGACTCCTCCGCCACCGCACCGATGGTGGAACAGGTGCACACGATCAATCCGGCGCCGCCGGCGACCAGTTCGTTCAAGCGGTCGCGCACCCGATCCGCGAGTTCCGGGGTGAGGCCACCGGCCCGTGCGTCGGCCAGCAGTCGTTCATCCACCAGATCCAGGGCCGGCTGCCCGGGCGCCAGCTCTGCCAGGAGCCGGCCGAATGTCGCAACGTGCACTTCCGCTGTGTGCAGGAACCCGATCGTGGTCACCCCGCGATTGTCCGTCACTCGAAGGTCACGGTGGCCTCCGGCACTCCCCGGGCACGGGCCACCTCGGCGGCCTCGGCCTCGACACGCCGCCTGTCCCCGGCGATGAACGGCGCGAACGGCGTCACGGACAGGTCCACCCGCTTGCGGCCGGCCATCTTGGCCCGCCACACGGCGGCGAACTCACCGTCGACCAGCAGGACACCCGGGTTACCGAGGGAACGCCACACCTCTTTCTGCCGGGCCCGGTCGGGCAGCAGCAGGTCGCGGTCACGGGCCTGCAGAAGCGGGTCCATCGCGGGAATCCAGCGGACGCCCTCCGGGGTCGTCGCCGCGGTCAGCTCGGCGACCCGCGCCTCCGGAAGCCACGCCTTCCGCCCGTCGACCCGCACCTCGGTCAGGGTGGAAGGCCACACCTTGCGGATCTCCGTGGTGGAGCTGCCGAGATATTTCGCCACCTCGGCCGGGGAGGCCGGCCCGAGAAACCGCAGGTAGGTCTCGATCAACCGGTCGATGCCGGCATTCGTCTCGGGAATCGCCGGGGTGGCGGCGAGCGGGCCGAGCAGGGCGTCGCGACCGCGCGAGAGAACCTCGATGCCGCCTGCCAGGCCGGCGTGCTGCCAGACGTTGCCGGCGATGTGCCGGGCGCCGCAGCCGCGGCAGTCATACGTCAGCTCGGGCGGCACCCGCCTGCTCACCTCGGTGCTCGCCTCGCCGCGGGGCATCGGGGCGGTCACCACCTGACGGAACGCCTCCGCCGTCACGGTGAACGCGCGGATCCCGAGCGGCACCCCGTCGGGAATCTGCGCGCTGTTGATCCGCGAGCTCGCGTCGGCGTCGGTGAGCGGCCAGAGCTGCCGGACGAGGTCGGGCAGGTCGGTGCGGCGATGCAGGTGTGGGGCACCCCGGGCGGCCCAGACGGTGGTCAGGCGGTCGTCGTCGGGGGTGGCGCTGGTGCGGGCGGCCAGGGCGACCATGGTGGACCCGGGTGTGTACTCCTGGAGGCCGAGGTCGAGCACCGGCAGGCCGGCGGGGCGCTCATCGGTGCGGACGGCGAGCCCGAGGGCGGCGAGGCGGTAGGCCATGACCTGCTTCCGGTCCACGGTGATCATTGGCGCCCCCCCCGGCTTTCTAGGTGCGACGACCGTACCGCCGGGATGCGACATTTTTCTGCCGTTCCGGCCGGGTGCCGGACCTGCCGTCGACGTATTCCCAGGTCTCCAGGCGGGTCGGCCCGTACGGGCCCTCCTGGTGGATCGGCGGCTCACCGGTGAGCCAGTACCCGCAGCGGCGGGCGACCAGGGTGCTGGCGATGTTCGCCGGGTCGATCCTCAGGAGCAGCCGGCGGAAACGGAGGGTGCCGCAGGCGTACCCCGAAAGGGCTGACAGGGCCGCCGACGCGAGGCCGCGCCGCCGATGAGGGTGACCCACCAGATAGCCGATCTCCGCCTCGCGGAGATCCGCGTTGACGCCGAAGAGCAGCACCTCGCCCAGAGGGCGATGACCGTCAGCGGTGATCGCGAGCTGGATCCGGCTGCCGGTGGTGCGGCCCTGATGGGCACGCTTGAGATAGGCCAGGCCGGCTTCGGTGTCGAACGGTGACGGCATCGGCGTCCAGCGCGCGATCTCCGGCTCGTCGAGCAGCGTCACCAGGTCGGTCAGATCCTCAGGTCGCCATTCACGCAGGACGATGCCGATTCCCGTCAACCTCAGCGGATAGGGCAGAGGGTCGGCGGTCACCACCGAATCCTGCCCATAAGGACCCGGTTGCTGCTAGTAGGGATCGATATGAATGCGCTGAGGGATTTCCAACACCGCCGTCGCCGGATCCGCGATACCGCTCTTGAGCACCGTGGTCTTCGAACCCGCAGGGCTGCTTTGCCACCTTTGCCAGATCTTCGTACTGAGATGATCCAGCTATGTCGAATCGTCATGCGCCCGGGCACTGGGCCGAGTACAACGCCGGCCAGACCCGCCGCGACATCCGGGAACAGTGTCACCGCGTCATGGAGTTGGCGGGTCCGGGCAATGGGCGCACCGCGATCGACCTCGGCTGCGGTGGAGGGCGCGAGACCCGGGCGTTGCTCGAGGAGGGCTGGCGGGTCACGGCCGTGGACAGCGAGCCGGGCACGGAGGCGCGTCTGTTGCGCACTATCGGGGGCCGGCATGCGGGGTTGACCGTACGCGTGAGTGGCTTTGAGAATGTGACTGATCTGCCCGCGGCCGATCTCGTTTATGCGGGGTACTCGCTGCCCTTTCAACGACGTGAATCGTTCGACCGCCTGTGGACGGAGATTCGGTCGGCGCTGCGGCCGGGCGGGCGACTGGCGGTGGACATCTTCGGTGTGAACGACACGTGGGCGGGTGATCCGGCCATGACGTTTCTCAGCGCGCCCGAGGTGCGGGCGCTGCTGGACGGTTTGGAGATCGAGCACTGGTACGAGGAGGACGCGCCGGGAATGGCCTACACCGGGCCGAAACATTGGCACGTCTTCCACGTCATAGCTTTCGTGCCGTGATCTCCAGACCGGCGGTGCGGAGGCGGTCGACGAGTGCACTGCCGATCGCCGTGGCGGGTGTGAGCACGCCACCCTCGGACTGCTTGGTGTCAAGAGCCAGAGCAAGCGCGGACTCGCCGAGCATGATGGCCGTCGCCGCATAACCGGGATCGCCCTTGGCGCGGACCCGGGCCGTGTAGCGCGAGCCGTCCGTGGTGGTGGTGAAGATGTCCATCGTGAAGTGGCCGTTGCGCTGGGTCTGCTCGCTCGGGCCGGAGCCCGGCTTCGGCAGGATGCGGTCCAGGACGAACCTCGTCGGCGGCAGCGCCAGGCCCAGGACCAGGCCGCCCAGCGCGAACTTGGTGCCGTGGGCGATCACGGGGGAGAGCGCGGAGGTGCCGGCGCTCATCACCTCGCGATAGCGGAAACGGCGACCGTACGCCCAGCCGAGCAGCGCGTTGCTGCGCCGGACGACCCGCGTGTTGTAGGACGCCATGACGAACGGCGCGAGGTGCCCGCGCAGGCTCGGATCCACTTCGGAAGCGGGCAGGGTGAGCATGTCCGGCTGCCGGCCGAGGTCCGGCTCCGCCGCGCGGTCCGGGCTCAGCGAGTACGGGCTGGCCCCGATTTTGCGCAGCTGCCGGTCCTTCTTCATCAGGTCGAGCTGGTGGCGCATCGAATCGATGGTGCCGCCGCTGACACCGCCCTTCATGCTGGTCACCACCAGCGTGGTGTCGGTGAGCTCACCGGCGCCGTCCGCCCGTACCTGCTCATGCAGGACATAAACCCCGATGTCGGACGGGATCGAGTCGAAGCCGCAAGAGTGGACGATCCTCGCCCCGGTGCGTTTCGCGACCTCATGGTTCTCGTCGATGCTGTCCCGTGCGAAAAGGACCTCACCGGTCAGGTCCACGTAGTCGGTACCCGCTTCGGCGCAAACGCGCGCCAGAATGCGGCCGTACTTCGCATAAGGCCCCGCGGTGGTGATGACCACCTTCGTGCGGGCAACCATCGCGGCCAGCGCCTCGGCGTCTGTGGCGTCCGCCACAACGATTGGCCACTGAACACCCAGACGTGAGCGAACCGCCTCCAGTTTCTCCGGCGAGCGCCCGGCCAATGCGATTCGGGTACCCGCCGGGGCGTGCGCGGCGAGGTGCCGTGCTGTCAGGACACCCACGAAACCCGTGGCACCGTAGACGATCACTTCGAACTCGCGGGCTCCATCGCTCATGGCTGCCGATTGTGCACCCTCGGTGGAGTGTCCGCAGCGTCGTGGTTACCAGCTGGTAGGCCAGGCACGAAATTCTGGTGAGTTAGTCACACAAAATAAGATCAAAGCGGCTAATTTGTTGAGAACAAGGTCACCGGTCCCGCGTAGAGGCATGGCCAGCCTCGTCGGGTGGTGGCTACCGTCGGCAGTCCGCAGTGGCGGACACCGTGGCCGGAACGCCGAGTCCTGCCGCCGACCACGGTCTAAGAAACAAAGGCATGGAGCGGGGGACCCAAAAGTTCCTCGGCGCTGATGCGCCTCGGGGTGAAGCCGCAGCACGCGGCCGGGCACCTCTGCCCGAACCCGACAGCTGACCTCGCAGGCGTGGAGGACAACTCATGGTTCAGATCAACAAGCGGGTTCATCGTGCCTTCGGCATGGTTGCTGTGGGGCTTGCCGGGGCTGGGGCTTTCGTGCTGCTCGGGCCCCCCTCCCCCACCTCCGCCGCACCTTCCCGAGCGTCCAGCGTGAACTGGGACGCGATTGCCCATTGCGAGTCCGGTGGCAACTGGCGCATCAACACCGGCAACGGTTACTACGGCGGCCTTCAGTTCAGCCGCGGCACGTGGCGTGCCTACGGCGGCACGAAGTACGCAACCACCGCCAACCAGGCCACCAAGTCCGAACAGATCCTCGTCGCCGAGCGTGTACTGCGCGGCCAGGGCATCGGTGCGTGGCCGCACTGCGGCAGGCGTCACGCCTACACGCCTCAGCCCGTGTCAGCGACGATGCGGAGGGCTTCGGGCGGCGCCACCCGCACTCACGTCGTCCGTCGTGGCGACACCCTCGCCGCTATCGCCCATCGGTACAACGTTCGTGGGGGCTGGCGTGCCCTCTACCGGGCTAATGACGACGTGTTGAAGAGTCCACACCTCCTGTATGCCGGGCAGCGCCTCACGGTGTGAGGGCTGGGTTTTCCTGCCGTCTTGGTTCGCGGTCTCAGTCGGCGGTTGTCGCTGAGGCCGCGACCGTGGCGGTGCTTGGGTCGCGAGGCGCAGGCGCAGGCGTTGGTCGGGCTGGTCGGCTACCGGCGCGCCCTCTGTCGCGTCCCAGATTTTGGGATGAGGGTCGACCTTCCCTGCCCAGCGCCAGATTTTCACGCGCGGCACGGGCGTTCTGGTGAACATGGATGGCTGTCTCGCGGCGCCGGATACAGCACTCACGTTCAGCTGGACCTGGGCCGGCCGGCATGCGAACCGCCGCGGGCCTCCACCCTGACGGGTGCCTGGACCAGTGGGCGCGCACGGTGAGGTTGTGTGAGAGCTGGTTGTTGCTCTGGCGTGGGTAGAAGCGCACGGTCGGGTTGTGTACGAGCCGGCTGTCGCTAGGAGCGGGTGCTCCGGCGTGTGTAGAAGCGCACGGTCGCGTTGCGTGCGCCCCTACCGTCGCTTGCGCCGTCCCTGCCGCCCGCCACCCGCTCCGAAGCGCTGGCATCCCGAAGCGCTGGCATGGCGTTGCAGCGGCGCCGCAAAGCGTGCGCATCGTGATACGCACGCGCGGTGAAGCAACCGCGCGGTGAAGCAACCGCGCGGTGACGCGCGCCGTGAAGCGTTGGCGTGGTGATGCGCTCGCGTCGTGACGCGCGCCATTCCGGGTGGCGAGGCTGCTGTGGCGGCCTCGGTGACCGCTAAGACCTGGCGTGCTCGCATCCAACTGAGCAGGCGTTGCCGAGTGCTGTTGATGGCGTCGATCAGCTGGTCGTTTCCGGTCGGCTTTCAACGCTTTCAACGTTTTCGACGCTCTGGAGGGGTGCGCTGCTCAGGACACCGTCCGCTTGAACCTCTTGGCGTAGGCGTGCGATGTTCACGAACCTCTCGCCGTCGGGCGGGCAGGCGTTGAGCAGGCGCAGGATCATCGTGCAGTACTTGGCCATCGTGTTGCGGCCCGGCATGAAGATCGAAAGCTCGTCGCGCGCCTCCTCCACCCGAACCTGCAGATCCTCCGGCAGGGCCGCCAGCACCTCCGCCGGCGCGTCCACCGGCACCTTGGCCATCCAGAACGGGCCCTCGCCGTCAAGGACACGCCTGTCCTGCTTAGGGCCATCGAGCGCCAGCGTCCGCCATGGCGCACCCCGCACTGTGACGCCGGCGCCCTCCACCGTCTTGACCAGCTCGGCCGCCGCCGACTCGATCATCGTCTCGGCCTCCTCCCACTCCTGCGCGTTACGCCCGATCGGCGTGCCGTGCACCAGCGTGGCCACCACGGTCATCGCCGGCACGTGCCGCATTTGAGCTTCCGGCTGCGTGCCGAAAACCGCACGAGCGGCCTGAATCGCCTCGTCCTGAGCCTGCCGCTGCCGGTGAACTTCGTCGCTGTGCAGGTCAACCAGTGCAGCAGCCCGGTCTGGCTCGTCGAGAGCCTGACGGACGAGCTTGACGCTCATACCGGTGTCCCGCAGAAGAGTGATCAGCATGGCCTGTTCCACCTGCTCGAACGCATAAGACCGATAGCCGGTCCGCTCGTCCACCTCGGCCGGAACGAGCAAACCCTCGGCGTGGTAGAAGCGCAGAGCCTGCGGCGACAGGTGGCACATCTCGCTGAACTCGCTGATCGACAACATGTGAACAGGTTGACCCTTGCAGTAACAGGAAGGGCAAGCCGCCGGACCACTCAGCCTCGCGGGTTGACGAACTCCGGCTGGTCGAGCACCCGCAGCCAGCTGCCGTCCGGCTGCCGCCGCACGACTTGCGCGCGTGCCCCTGACCCGTCCTTGGGCGGTGTGGAAGTCAGTGCCAGATCACCGCTGAGCAGCGTGGGCAGCGGCTCCTCCGGCTCGAACTGCGGCATTTTCGGCAGCAGCTCACCCCAGAGCGCCTGGATCGCCTTGCGGCCGCGCGTCTGGCTGCCCGGTGGGAACGCCATCACGGCATCCTCCTCGTAGAGCAGGGCGAGCCCTTCGGCGTCCTTGGCGTTGGCGCGCTCCACGAACAGCCGGGTCAGATCCTCTGGCCGGTAGGCCTTCTCTCGATCGGTCATGGCTCAAGTCTTCTGCGAGACGGACGAGAAGTCCAACGCATAGTTCTTATGCCATCTACAATCACTGTTCATGGATCTGCGGCAGCTGGAGTACTTCGTCGCGGTCGCCGAGACGGCCAACTTCACCCGCGCCGCCGAGCGCGTGCACATCACCCAGTCCGGGGTGAGTGCCCAGATCAAGGCACTTGAACACGAACTCGGCGCCCGTCTCTTCGACCGCACCGGACGCACCGCCAAGCTCACCGACGCCGGGTCCGCGGCCCTGCGCTTCGCCCGCGCCGCCCTGGACGCCGCCGCCGACCTCCGCGACGCGATCGACGACGTGAACGGCCTGATTCGAGGCCGTCTCTCCATCGGCATGGTGATCGGCTGCGAAGTCGCACCCCTTTTCGACGCACTCGCCGCCTTCCACCACGAGCACGCCGACATCGACCTGGAACTGGTCGAGGCCAATTCCAACGAATTGGTCGCCGGCGTACGTGCTGGAATGTTTGATGTGGCCCTTGTCGGCTTGTCCGGCGAACCTCCCGAACACTTGGCCGCCCACATAATCAGCCGAGAACGCCTCGTTGCCCTGACACTCCGGGACAGCAGTCTCGCTCGGAAGGGCCGTCTTCAGGTGACTTCACTTTCTGCGTACCCGATCATTTCTCTCCCAGTGGGAACCGGCATCCGCAACGTGCTCGACCAAGCTCGCACAGCCCTCGGCATTCATCCCGAAGTCGCCCTTGTGGCGACCTCGCCGGACACCGTCGCCGGCCTGGCCCGCCGCGGCCTGGGAATCGCCGTCCTGAGCGAATCGATGGCCGTTTCCTACCCTGATCTGGTCGCCGTCCCGATCGACGGCATCGACATTCCCGCGCTCCTCGCGCTTGTCTGGCAGGAAAGAAGCAGCCCGGCCTTGGCGGTCTTCCTACGCCATTGCCGCGAGGCCTTCGGATAAAAGCGGGGGTACGACCGGCGAATGCTCGGTTGCGCCGCTCCACTGCACCGCTGGCCAACCCATCTCGACACCGGCCGGCCGGCGCGGCGGTCCGGCTGGGATCCCAGTACGCCGGGCTGCGCTCACCGGTTCACCTCCGCCCCTCAGTTTGGCGACTCATGACAATGACACGCGATAACGCTCGGTGATCTTCAATCGATAGTTATCGTTCCCGGCATGGGGAGAAGGAGCGGCCGTCGGCGACGGCGCGGGACGGCTCAAGAGCGTGAGGCAGTCGCGGCCGAGTATCAGGAGGCGGTCGGCGGGCTACAGCAAACCGCGTTCTGGAACCTGAGGTCCACGATCGCGAGCGTTTGCGTCTTTCTCGGCATCTTCGCGGTGCTTTTCATCTACTGGGGCGAGGCGACCGGTGCCCGCCTCGCCCCGACTTTGGTGTGCGCGGTCGGCGGTGTCTGCGGTGCCGGGATGTACTTCAGCCGGCCATATCCACAAATGGTGAAGTGGCTCCTCATCGCCGCGGTGACGTTCACCTCGCTGGGACTCATCGGCCTAGCGATAGTGGCGGGCGTCGATACATGACGGCCCTGAGAGTGGAACCGCCCGCGCTGACCTCTTACGCGGGGCAGCTGGTCCGGGCGCGCGATGATGCCGAGGTCGTCAGTGAGCCTTTTTCATCCTGCGTAGCGGTTGGCTTCGACGTGGTGCAGAACGAGGATGGCCTGCACGATCGCGGTCGCT
>NZ_JBHTDO010000067.1:0-22562 GCF_042666575.1 Actinoplanes sp. GCM10030250
CCCTCGTCCCCGCCCTCGTCCCCGCCCTCGTCCCCGCCCTCGTCCTCGCCCCAAGAGGAGGTGCCGTCATCGGAATCCGTGTGATCGTCGTCGACGACCAGCTGATGATCCGGGCCGGGTTGTGCGCCATCGTCGGCTCCCAGCCCGACATGGAGGTCGTCGGTGAGGCGGGCGACGGTGCGGCCGCCATCGACCTGGTCGCCCGGGTGCGGCCGGACGTCGTACTGATGGATGTCCGCATGCCCGGCATGGACGGCCTGACGGCGACCGCCCGCCTGACCGCCGGCCAGGATCCGCCGCGGGTCCTGGTGCTGACCACGTTCCACCAGGACGCCTACGTGTTTCAGGCGTTGCGGGCGGGCGCCTCGGGCTTTCTGCTGAAGGATTCGGACCCGGCCGAGCTGGTCTCTGCCATCCGCGTGGTCGCCGGCGGCGAGGCGATGCTCAGCCCGGCTGTCACCCGCAAGCTGATCGACGCCTTCGCCACCGGGACGGTGACCTCGGCCCGGCCGGACGATCCGCGGTTGGCGCTGCTCACTCCGCGTGAGCGTGACGTCCTGGTTCAGCTGGCGACGGGGTTGTCCAACGCGGAGATCGGGGAGGTCCTCGGTATCGCCGCCGGGACGGTGAAGGCCCACGTCAACGCGCTGCTGCCGAAGCTTGGCGTCCGGGATCGCGTTCAGGCGACGATTGTCGCGTATGACCTGGGGCTTGCCCGGCCCCGCTGATCAGGTCTCTTCGGTCGCCAGGGGGAACGAGTGGTGCTCGTGGGCGACCAGCCAGCGCCCGGTCTCCTTGCGCAGCCCGATGGTGATCCGTAGCCGCTGGTCAGGGCGGCGGGCGAGATCGTCGGGTGTGCCGCAGCGCAGGAGCAGGTGGGCGAAGGCGATATCCGCCCCGGCGGTCACCTCCAGGCTGACCATGTCGAAGACGGCACCACCGGCAATCCACCGGAAGAACGGGGGCCAGACCTTGCGGTACGCCTCGATGCCCCGGATTCCGTCCTGAGGTGGTGGCACGTCGAACATCACGATGTCGTCGGTGTGGTCCGCGGTGACGGCCTCCAGGTCACCCGCTCGGATGGCGGCGGCCCATCGTTCGATCAGGGTGGTGATGAGTTTGTCGTCGTCCACGTGTTGGTGCACAGGCATGTGTGCCTCCTTTCACCGGTACAACCCCGGGCGGGCGGCGGATTCATCGCCGTCCGGGTTCACCTCATGCTTTTCTGGAAGGTGCGTGGCTTCTCTCAAAGGCGCGTGGCAAGGCCGTAGGTGGCGAAGTCGGCCTTGAGGAACGACACGACCTCGGAGATGCCGTCCGGGGTGAGGGTGAGGATGTCCAGTCCGCCGGGCACGTAGGCGGCGTGGTCGTCGTCCCAGCGGTAGGTGCCGAACGCGAGTTGACCGTTCGCTGTGGTGACAGTGAACCGCCAGCGGCAGGTCATCGGGCCGTCGACGATGAACTCCCGGATGGCGTCGCGGCCGGCGAACCAGGCCGGTTCCGGCGGCATGGAATACCGGGCGTCGTCGGTGAGCATCGCCACGATCGTGTCGACGTCGCCCGCTTCCCACGCTGCCGCGTACCGCCGGGCGAGGTCACGAACGGCCGCGTCGCCCATCCGCTGCAGGGTGACCCGCTGCGTCGTGGCAGGCAGGGCAGGGTCGAGGACCTTGCGGGCGCGTTGCATAGCGCTGTTGACGGCGGCCACGCTGGTGTCGAGTTGTTCGGCGACCTCCCGTGCGGAGAAGCCGAGGACCTCGCGCAGGAGGAGGACCGCTCGTTGTGTGCCGGAGAGCCGCTGCAGCGCGGCGATGAAGGAGAGCTCGATGCTCTCCCGGGTCATCGTCTGAGATTCCGGGCCGAGCCGATGATCGGCGTACGGCTCCAGCCAGGTCACCTCGGCGGCCGGCTCGTGCAGGTCGGTGGGGAGTTCCCGGCGGCCCCGGCGCTCGATCATCGTCAGGCAGCGGTTCGTGGCGATCCGGTACAGCCAGGGCCGGATCGGCGCCCGGGCCTCGTAGCGGTCGAGTGCCCGCCACGCGCGGAGCAGCGTTTCCTGGACGGCGTCGTCAGCGTCGTGGACGGAGCCGAGCATCCGGTAGCAGTGCGCGTGCAGCTCGCCGCGGAACGGGCCGACGAGAGCGGCGAACGCGTCCGCGTCTCCGGCCTGCGCCGCCGCCAGCAAGTCCGAGGCCGAGTTCACCGGCCGATCCTGCCACAGCGGCCGGTGGGCTCGGCTATGACGGGCGCGTGTGGGCGCCGGGCGTCATTCGTGCAGGGGCCACACTTCGACCACGCCGTGCGCCACGGCACAGGGCGCTTGCGACGCGATGGTGATGGCCTCGTCCAGGGTGGCCGCCTCGATGATGGCGAACCCGGCGATGGGCAGCTCGGACGTCATGAACGCCCCGGCCTTGGTGGTCACTTCGGCGGCGTCGTGGTTGCGCACCTGCACGGCCTGGCCGGCGATGCCCATGACCACGCCGTCCAGGCGTAGCTGGGCGTCGTGCGTGTGGGCCGCGTTTCGCACGTCCGCGTCGGTGCTGTCGTAGCCTGCCTGGTCGCCGTATCCGATCGTCACGAACTTCGCCACCGCGAACTCCCTCTGGTGCGGGTGTGGTGTGCGGCTGCGGCCCTCAGCGGCCATGTTTCGCAACCAGACTCAGCCTAAGCAGACTGTCTGCAAAGTGCAACTGGTTAACGAAGGCCGTCCACCCCCGGAGTGCCTGGCACTTCGAGGGTGGCAGCGCGACCGGCTCAGTCGTCGTCGTCACCGCCGTCGTCGTCATCGTCGTCATCGCCGTCGCCGCCCGGGCAGCCGGTGAGTGCCAGTAGCACTCCCGCTGCTCCGGCCAGGCCGACGGTCCGGCCGAAGAAGCTGCGGCGGCTGATCGGGGAAGCGGTCCGGACCTCGTCCTCGGATGTGGTGCGCAGGTCGTCCATTCCGGCATTCTCGCAATGCCGCGGGCCTCCGGAGAACCCTCTGCGCCTTTTGTCCCAACCGGCTAGTTTCCTGCGACCGCCACGATGATCTTCCCGCTGAGCCGGCCCTGATCGATGTGGTTCATCGCCGCCACCGCCTCGTCGAGCGGATAGGTCCGGTCGATCACCGGCCTGACCTGGCCGTTTCGACCATTGCAGCCAGCGTCGCCAGGTCGTCGCGGTTCGGCCGGGCGACAACGGTTCGCATCCGGCGCCCGCCGAACCGCAGGGTGGCGCCGGCAGCGAGGATGCGGCGGGCCGGTCCGAGCCAGCGGCCGCCGGTACCCACCGACAACGCCAGCACGCCGCCCGGGTTGAGGGCCCGGCGCAGCACCGCGAGGGGGCGGTTGCCGGCCAGGTCGACGATGGCGTCGTACCCCTCCCCCGGTGTCGTCGCGGTCTGGTAGTCGATCACCCCCTCCGCACCGATCGACCGCATCAGATCGGCATTGCGCCCCGCGCACTCCGCGACCACCCTGGCGCCCCGCGCGGCCGCGATCTGCACGGCGAACGTGCCCACCCCGCCGGCCGCGCCGGTGATCAGGACTCGCTGGTTCTGCTGGATTTCGGCGGCATCGCGGACGGTTTGCAGGGCAGTGGTCCCGGCGAGCGGTAGCGCGGCGGCCTCGACGAACGACATCCCGGCCGGTTTCACCGCCACGAGTTCGGCTTTGACCGCCACCAATTCGGCGAGCGCCCCCGTCGATTCGGCGAGGACCTCGGCGCCCACCCGCAGGCCATTCACCTCCGCCCCGACCTTCTCGATCCGGCCCGCCATCGCACGCCCGACCACAAACCCCGGGCGCGGCTTGCGAAAACCTCCAGCTGCAAACCTGATTGCGTACGGTTCACCGCGCACCATGAGCCGGTCAGCGGCATTGAGCCCGGCGGCGTGGACCCGGATCAGGACTTCTCCCGCGCCGGGTTCGGGTGCGGGCACCTCCGTCAGCTCGACTACGGCGGGCGTACCGAATCCTTGTTGGATGAGTGCTCTCATGACCGTCCTCCCCTTGCTTACGGTGTAAGCTTACGACGTAAGCGCAAGCGGAGGGAACGGTTATGCGAGCACCATTGAGCGCGGAACGCGTACTCGAAGCAGCTCTGACCTTGGCCGACGCAGGCGGAACCGACGCGCTCACCATGCGGCGCCTCGGCCAGGAATTGGGTGTCGAGGCGATGTCGCTCTATCGGCATGTGGCGAACAAGGACGCTGTCCTAGCCGGGATCACCGACCTGGTGATTGCCGAGATCGCCCTGCCTTCGGTTACGGACGACTGGAAATCGGCTATGCGTCAGCGGGGGGTGGCGGCACACGAGGCGCTGATGCGGCATCCGTGGGCGCCGGCACTGTTGATGTCGCGGACCAATACCGGGCCGGCGATGTTGCGCTACATCGACTTCACGCTGGGGGTGCTGCGTCAGGCGGGGTTCTCATGGGAGCTCGCGGATTATGCGTGGAACACGATGGACAGCTTCATCTACGGGTTCACGCTGCGGAAGTTGAGCTTTCCGATCGCGCAGGCTGATTATGCGGACGTGGCGGAGGCGCATCTGGCGGTGTTCGCGGGGGGTGATTTTCCGTTCATGGCGGAGATGACTCGGTATGTGGTGGCCGGTCATCACCCGGGGGATCCGGAGGTTACGTTCGGGTTGGGGCTGATCCTGGACGGGCTGGAGCGGATGCATAGCATGGGTCCGGGGGCGGGGTGACCCACCCCCTCGCGGTTGGGCGGGGGCAGGGGTTGTTAGGTTCTTGTCCAGCAGCAGGTCCGGGTGGCGGAATGGCAGACGCGCTAGCTTGAGGTGCTAGTGCCCTTTATCGGGCGTGGGGGTTCAAGTCCCCCCTCGGACACACGTTATACACACGGCCGAAGTCGTCAGAGACGACCTCGGCCTTCAGTGTTTTCTGGCCCGGTTGGTAGGTCATCCGGAGCCCGATCCGGCTGTAAAGCTCGGCCCGGTCACGGGGGTCTGCCCCTTGAACCAGCCGGAGCAGGTCCTTGAACGCTGCGGCGATGGCGTCAAGTTGGTCCTCGGTCATCCGCTGCGGCGCCGCGTCGGTGACGCCGAGCCGGGCTTGGGCGGCTCTCTTGATCGCCGTGGTTTCGGTGATCCAGCCGGCGATGAGCGTCGGGTCGCCTCCAGCGTCGAGAGCCGCCCGGTAGCGGTCGATCTTGGCATCGGCGTCCGTGATCGCTTGGCGGATCTCGGTGGTGTCGTCTGCGCCGCTGGTTGCGGCGAGGGCGGCGCGGTGCTGGGCGTCGGCCACGCGGCGCAGGTTCGCGGTCAGGGCGTTGCCGGTGAGTTCGTCGCGGAGGAACCGGTCGATGGGATCGGCGATCTGGTCCTCCCGCAGATAGAGGACCGGCGGATGGCTGATCTGCTGCTGGCGGACGAAGTCGCGGCTTGCTGTGCAGCGGTAGTAGAGGCGGCCGTGGTTGAGGTTGCCGACCATCCGCCGTCCACAGATGCCACAGGTGATCAGGCCACGAAACAGGTACGGGCGGGCGGTTCGGCGAGGCGCTCGGCCGGCGTCGCCGCCCGTGCCGCGCGTCTTGACGGTGTGCTGGGCACGTTCGTAGAGGTCGGTGCTGATCAGCGGCGTGTGTGATTGCTGGCGAGACCACACCCACTGGCTCGGGTCGTTCCAGCGGTGGCGGTTCTCGTGGCCCAGGGCGACGTCGTCTACGTCGAGGAGAACTTCGTCGGTGCGGGCTCGGTTCCAGACCTGGTGGCCGGTATAGCGCGGGTTCTTCAGGATCGCTCGGATCGCGGTGGTCTCCCAGACCTCGGTCGTGCGGTGCGGGTTCCGTGCCCGGTCGTAGGCGGAAGGGCAGGGGATGCCGTCTTGGGTGAGACCACGGGCGATCGAGGTCATGCCGCGCCCGGCGACGTACTCGGTGAAGATGCGTTTCACGATCGGTTCGGTGACCGGGTCGGGGTCGAGACGGTGCAGTTGCTTGCCCTGGGCGGCCTTGGCAGGGTTGGGATGCGGGCCGGCGTCAATGAGGCGGTAGCCGTAGGGCGGTCGTCCGCCAAGGTAGCGGCCTTCCAGTTCGGTCTGCGCCTGCATAGCGGAGCGGACGCGGATCTTGATGCGGTTGCGTTCGCCTTTGCTCATGCCGCCGTAGAGAGCCATGACGAGATCGTGGGCGTCGGAGCCGGGATCGATCGCTCCGCCGACCTCGGGCACCCACAAGCCGACGCCGTAGTGGACGAAGACCGGGAAGGTCATGCCGAACTGGCTGCCGTAAAAGGCGCGTTGCGGTTCGCCGATGACTACGGCGGCGAAGTCCCGATCTGGGCTCTTGATCGCGTCGAGGAGACGCAGTGCTTCGGGGCGGCGCTTCCATGGCAGTGAGCGGGAGAGGCCGATGTCGAAGAACTCAGCGACGACCTCGCCGCCAGCCGGTTCGATCAGGCTGCGGGCACGGGAGAGCTGCCACGCTTGGGATGCCTGCGGGTCCTGTTGGTCCTCGGTCGACACTCGTCCGTAGAAGGCAAACCTCATGGTTGGCGAGTCTTCCGCGCGCGATCGATGATGCGCCACAGCACATCTGCGGCGGCTTCAGACACCGGGACGTCTAGGGACGTCTTGAGCTGCCCATTCTCGATTTCGATCGTCTTGAGCGTTCGTATGCTGCGACTTCTCCCTTCCTCGGCTGACCCCATTGAAGTGCTCACGGACCTCCTCTCCTGTCGCTTGATCTTGATGGCTATCGACTCCCACTCGCGCCTGGGCGCAAGAATGAGGCACCTTGTATGATCCTCAGTCACCCGTCCCTCGATCTACATTGAGTGCAGGGACTCTGGCGGCAGGCGGAACAGCATGCCGTTCATGTACTTCGTTGGATTTGCCATCGAGTCGGAGTGAACACGTGCTGCGAAAGTTCTTCTCGAAGAGTCAACACGAGGCCTTATTCCGTGGTGCTGAAGTGCATTTCACTTTCGTTTTTGATTCCGGAGGTCGGGTCGATAGTTACAAATTGGCGCGTCGCCTCCTATCTGCCGGAATTGCCGAAACCGCCGTTAGATCAGCAGACGGCGAGGTGCTCGTGTCGCCGCGTTTCAAAGAATTACGACGCGCCCGGCGACACGCCACGCGGCTCAAGCGAGCCTCGGAGGGTAGCCTGCGTGACCTTTTCCTGGAGGCCCTCCGTAGCCCGCGCCTGGCGGCCACAATACTAAAAGCCCTTTCCCCCTTGGTTGTTAAGCGGGAGAGGGATGATCCACAAGAAGAGGATTCTCTGGATCCTGTGGATCTCAGATCTCCTGGATGTGTGGCTGGTAGCGCGATTGACTTAATTGACGAATCTGTCGCTGACCTCCGAATCGAGAGCGCCATTTACCATGCTGTCGACAGGGAATTTCTCTCGCCACAATACCTGGATTCGGATCCTTACATTCGCTTGCGCCTGCGCGGTTTCGACTACGAATTAAGTCTACCTTCAAGTGAGAAAGGCAGCCTTCCTCGCACGAAGCTATGGACCACTCCGGATGTTCTCGTACATAACAGTGGCGTCATGATGCTGACTTTCGTAATTCACGTGCCGCCCGCGGCAACAAAAGAAATCCTGAGTTGCACCCGTTCGGACTGGATCACGTTCAGCCGGACGTCCATTTCGGAGGCTATCCTATCTCCGTATGCTGCGTCCGTCGGCGCCTCGATGGAGAATTTGGTCGGAGAGTGGGAGGCGGACGTTAAAGCCGGCACCAGGTGGCTAGACTCTCGCTTTGAGGAACCCGTCACGCTCGCGGATATTTTTGCTATATATCACGAGGCCATCATTGGCAAGGGGAAGTTGCCGAGCGCTAGCTACAATTGGATGTGCTATCCGAAGGTATTCATCGAAGGCCTCGACTGCTGCGGATCTAAGAAGTCCTGGCTGTCAAAGCATGGCCGAGATCTTGCCGGAATCGTCTGCCGAGCACCATGGTACGAGCGAATGAGTGATGATTACGTAGGCAAAGAACTCGAAATCGATTTGGTTGATTCCGAAGATGCCTCGATGTTCGCTAACGCCGGATCGGCGACGAGAGTGGTGTGGAACTTTAATGGAAAGCCCTCAGAGTCGGTCGACCCGGTGAATAACCTTGTTGACTCTACGATGATTAACTATTCATTGCTGCAATTCGGTCAGCTCCGATTGCTGGAGCGTCTAGCAGTTTCCAAGGACCGAAACGGGAAGTCCGCTTCCTTGGCGGAAGAGATTCTTGCATATGGTCTCCACGAAGTAAACAATCAAAACCTTTCGTTTGGTACGGCGCGCGCCATGACGCAGCATATCTCCAAAGAGATTGGCGTTCCTGAGATGTACTCCCGTGTTCGCGAGAGGCTGGACTTGATGCGTCAGGTAAGTTCTTTCGCTCATGGGCGAGCTGCGGCGCGTCGCGCAAACAGGATCGCGGCAGTCGCGCTACTTGTGGCAGCCATTGTTGCGCTTCCGAATCTGAACGAAGGGCTTCAGGCGGTTTCCGAGGTTGACGGCATGGAGGGTGTATTTGCACTGTCCCAGATTCACGAATTCGCTAGTGGTGGCTCTAGCGCCGCAGTTGCCCTATTTGCGGTATTATTAGGAACCGTCGCGGTGCTGCTGATTCCCATTCCGTTCCGGCGCGGCAAGGCGAAGACGAGTACAAGAATCGGCATGTCGTGGCCAAATCAGAAAATTGACGTCGTAATGAACCAGGAACGCCCCTCATCTCGGCCCAAGAATGTGAACGACGATGGCGCTGCCCAGTTGGAAACCTCCTCCGATCTTTGACTACGTCCGTCCGTTGTCCGTCCGCGCGATAACATGCGCAGACGCGTGCGAGCGGACGGACGTCCGTGCGGACGATCGGATCAGGCGCGCCAGTGCCCGCGGGTGACTTGGTGGGCGCGGCCAGCGGTGGCGTGGGCTCGGAGCCGGTCGTAGATCCAGGTGCGTCGCATGCCGGTGAGGTCGATGAGTTCCGGCACCGTCAGCCCATCCTCGGGTGCTTGTTCGAGCGCCATCAGCAGCGTCCGTTCCGGGTCAGGCGTCTCTGGGCGAGGCGGGTCAAGGGCCTTCGGCTGGTGATCGAGTGCGGCGCGGGAGAGCGGGTCGAGGTCGGGTCGTTGGTCGGCGTAGCGGGTGGCCGTTTCGTGGACGTCTTTGTCGGTGACGAGGTAGGCGCGGGCGCGGCGTGGTTGGTTGTGGCCGTCGGCGAGTAGATAGAACTTGCCGGGTGCGTCGAGAGTGTGGGCGTGCCAGCCGGTGGCGAGCATGCCTTTGTCAAGGATGAGGTCGACGTCGCGGCGTTCGCGAACACGCAGGCAAACGCGGACGCTCATCTGCGAGCGCAGCGCTCCCCCGCCCATGGCCTTCTGCGTCGGGCGCTGGGTGGCGGCGAGCAGGTCGACAGTGACAGCGCGGCCACGCCGGGCGACCGACTCGGCGTGAGGGACCGCGGCGGGTGCGGTGTCGGCGAGTTCGGCGTACTCGTCGATGACGATCACCAGCGCGGGAGAGTTCGGGCTGGGTTCCCAGACGCGGGTGTTGTCGTGGCTGGATGCGTGGGCGCGGGTGTCGAGGATGGTGACGGCGTCGGCGAGGAGTTGGGTTGCTTCGTCGGGGGTGGTGGCGAGTCTGGCGAGGCAGGGCGCCCAGGGTCGGAGTTCCATGCCGCCTTTGAGGTCGATGCCCCAGAGGACGACGTCGTCGCAGGCGGCGAGGTTGCCGAGGATGACGTTCAGGACGCCGCTCTTGCCGGAGTCGGTGGTGCCGCCGATGAGTGCGTGCCGTCGCAGCAGCGGGACGCGTACGGGTGTTGCGTCCTCAAAGACGCCGAGTTCGATCGGGTCGGCTAGTGATCGTGCGGTCGGGCCTGGCCATGGAATGGCGCCGGCGTGTGGGTCGATGGCGAGGACGCGCATGGTGCAACGGCCCGCGTGCGAGGGGTCCGACTCGACGCGGACTGCTCCGGGGCGGGTGCCGAGGGCGGATTCGATGGCGGGCACTTTGGCGATGACGTCGGCAACGCTTTGGCCGGGGCGCAGTTTCATCAGGGCTTGCCAGCCCCAGGTGTCGACGACGGCGGACATGACGCGTGATCCGGCCAGACCGATCGTTTCGGCGAGGTTGGGCCAGGCGTTGATGACGCGGTCAACGCGGACGCGGGCCCGGCGGCGCCGATGCGCCCACCACGGCACACCGAGCAGAAACACCGCCACGATGAGAATCGTCGGCAGTGGGGTCCGGCTCATTCCGGCTGCTGTCGCAACGGTGAGCCAGCCTCCCGCAATGGCGGTCGTCATCGCAGCGTAGGCACGTTCCGCGGTCCGGGTGATGCCCCACGGGATGCCGCGCAGTGCGGCTCCCAGTGACGCAGCGATCGTGAGGATGGCGATCATCGGCCAGACGTCGGGATGGGTGGCGTGCGAAACGGAACCGGCGACGGCGAGGACGATTCCTGCCGTGATCGGTGCGAGTTCCGAGCGGTAGCGGAACAGCGCATGTCCGATCGCGGCGAGGCCGGCGATGAGCAGCGGTTCGTCGGGGACGAACAGCAGAGGTTGCGGATTGCGGCGAAGCCATCGTCTGTGGCGGCGTCCGTAGGCCCTCATGCGGCGAGTTCGCCGTTGGCAGGCGGTGTCCAGTCCTGGTGTTCTGCGAGAGCATCACGCAGGTAGGTCAGCGGGTCGGGTTCGCCATCGTGGTCGGCGGCGAGGGTGGCTTGGGCGGCGGCGAGCAGGTCGGCGAAGTCCCAGCGGGTGCGGCTCAGTAGCCGGCCGAGGCGGTCGTTCTCGGCGAGCAGGACGGGGATGTCGGCGAGGGCGGTCCAGAGGTTGACCTGTGTGGGTCGTTGGCGGGCGGCGCGGAGATGGGTGAGAACGGCCTCCTGATCGAGGGTCGGGCGCGGAGTGTGCGGCTGGTTGGTCATGGGCGGGGTGCAGCCTCCTTTCGGTCGGTGGTTTCTGCGGTGAGGCGTCGGCGGAGTTCGGTGGCTTTGGGTCCGGCGATGTGCAGTGCCGAGCGCAGCCCGTCCCGGCTGATGGGCCGCCCGTCGTGGGTGGCTCGGTGCCGGGCGTCTGCTTCGCGAGCCGCGTCGAGTAGGGCGTCGTCGGTGCGGCGCTTGGCTTGTCGGGTCCGGACTCGGGTGCGGACTTCAGGACGTCCCTTACCTTCCGGCGTCGGGCTTAGGTTCGGAGGCGCGATGCTGGTGAGCGCGTGCAGGTGTGCGGTCAGGCCGAGGACGGCGGCCGGGACGGCGCCGACCAGGACGACGATTGGCCAGGAGATGTCGACGAGACCGGTCGCGATGAGGTGGTAGCCGGCGTTCCCTACGATGCTGGTGTCGATGGCGCCGATCGCGTTGGCTCGGGCGAAACGCTGCGCTCGGCTGCTGGCCAGCGCTCCGGCGAGCCAGACCCGGGCCGAGGTCATCGCGTAGGCGTCGATGGTGACCGGCAGCAGCCAAGCGAGCCGTGCCGGCCAGCCCGCGACGATCGCGAGACCGCGCAGGCCGGAGAAGCTCGCCACCGCGGCCGAGACCGCCGCGACGGTCATACCGACGATCACCCACCAGTCGCGCGCTCTCACAGTTCTAGGCCGGCGATGAAGCGGGCCAGGGCGCGGAGCGCGTCACCGATCTCGGGGCCGATGGACGAGGAGGCGAGGAAGTAGCCGAAGGCCGCGCAGATTGCGGCCTGCCACAGTGGCAGCCGGGCGTAGCGCCATAGCAGGTAGACGAAGACGCCGAGCAGGATGACGGCGGAGACGGCGATCGTCATGCGTCACCGCCACGGCGGTTACGTCGGCGGGTGCGGATTCCTCGGTCAGCGCCCGTGTGGCTGCCGCGCGGCTGGTGCCGGCGGATCCACCGCTGTCGGGCGATGCACTTGCGGCAGAGCTTCGCGCGTCCTGCTGCGAGCTGCGCGCCGCACGGGCAAGGGTGGGGTTCGTTGGTGAAGTGCTGGATGTCCAAGGTCTGATCTCCTCTCGGTTGGCCGATGCGTTGCTCTGCATCGATGCCATTGAGAGTGCGATCAGGCGCCGGGACGTGATCAGGTCGTGGCTGGACGTGTCCGAGACGTCTCGCTTAGGGTGGTCGGGCTGCCGGGACGTCCTGACGGGAAGACGATGCCGAACGAGCGACTACGTACTGCGATGTTGGAACGCGGCTTCACCCCGGCCAGCATGGCGGAAGCGCTGCACGTGGATCCCAAGAGCGTCGAGCGCTGGATCAGCGGCCGGACGCCGTACCGGCGGCACCGGTACGCGGTCGCGGTGAAGCTCAATGTCGACGAGGCGTACCTCTGGCCCGACGCGTTGAGTCCCGACCAGGTCGCCAGTGCCAGCGAGAGCGAGATCATCAACATCTACCCGCACCGCTGGACCGTGCCCTCGGAGCTGTGGCGCAACTTCTTCGACAATGCTGAGGAAGAGATCGGCGTGCTCGTCTACAGCGGCCTGTTCGTCGCCGAGGACGCCGGCATCCACCGCATCTTCCGGCAGAAGGCCGATGCCGGCGCACGGATTCGCATCCTACTCGGCGACCCGGACAGCGAGAACGTCGCTCAACGCGGGGCCGACGAAGGCGTCTACGACAGCCAACCAGCGAAGATCAAGAACGCGATGGTCTTGTACCGCCCGCTGCGCAACATCGACGGCATCGAGTTCCGCACGCACCGGACCGTCCTCTACAACTCGATCTACCGCGCCGACGACCAGCTCATGGTCAACACTCACATCTACAGCTTCGGCGCCTACCAAGCTCCGGTCCTGCACCTACGCCGGGTGGCCGGCGGCGGCATGGTCACCACTTACCAGGACAGCTTCGAGCGGGTGTGGGACGAAGCAACACCGATGGAATGAGGCGCCCGTGGGACGACGCATCGACTACTACAACGACCCCGAGGCGCCCAAGGCCAACAGCGTCGTGCCCTCCGCCAACGCCGTCGTGGTCAACGCCAATGGCGAAATCCTGCTGATCCGCCGCTCCGACAACGACAACTGGGCCTTGCCCGGCGGCGCCATGGACCTCGGCGAATCGTTGCCTGACTGCGCGGTCCGCGAAACCGCCGAGGAAACCGGCATCGACGTCGAGGTCACCGGCCTGGTCGGTATCTACACCGACCCCCGCCACGTCATCCTCTACACCAGCAACAACGAAGCCCGCCAAGAGTTCTCAGTCGTCTTCACCGCCCGCCCCGTCGGCGGGACACCCACGCCCAGCTCGGAGTCGACCGAGGTGCACTGGGTCGCCCCCACCGAGATCGCCTCACTGCCGATGGATCGCTCCATGCGCATGCGCATCGACCAGTACCTCACCGCCCCACAGAGCATTCACCTTGGATAGCGACTGGGTTGGCGCCGGAGCGGATGTCTTCGCGGCAGTCGGAACGGTCGGCGCCTTCATCGTCGGCTTCGTCCTCCTGCGCCGTGAGCACGGTCGCGAGGCCAGCCGCGCCGAAGACGAGCAACGTGCCCAGGCGGAACGGATCAGCGCGTGGGTCGAGCTGACCCGCAAGGTCGACGGCAGCCGTGAGCTCGCGTTCCACATCCACAACGCCAGCGATATGCCCATCTACGAGGTAGAGCTACCGCTCCCTACCCGCGGCGACGAGGAAGCGGGCTCCGAATTCGTCGGCCTCGTCCCACCCGGCCAGACCATCCAGAAACCTGCCCCTGCCGACTGGCTACGGACCTACGTCGAACCCGAACCCGTAGAGATCGAGTTCCTCGACAGTGCCGGCCGCCGCTGGAGCCGCGACGAGCAGGGCTCCCTGGCTCGCGCCGAAGAAACCTAGGCGTCGGCCAGCAGCGCAGAGATCCGTCTAACCGAGCCGGTGATCAACGGGCTCGCCTCACGGATCGACTCCGCAACAAGATGCCCATCGCCATACCGCGACAGGATCTCCGCGAGGCGCCACTCGATCTCGACCGGCTCACCGTCCGGGCTCGTCGTCATGTCGGCATAGGTGATCGCGTCCGACAGCAGCTCGTCGACCGGCGGAAACTCGCTCGCGAGCTCGTCAGACAGTCCGCGGTTGCGGCCCTCGATGAAGGCGCACGAGTGATGGGCAACCAGTCGGCAGATCAAATCGTCGACCTTGGCCACGTCCCGCAGATACCGGGCGCCATCGAGCTGATGCATCCCGGTCACGACCAGGTCAGGGGCGTACCCGACATCGTGCAGCCACGCCGCAGCCACCAGCGCTGACGACTGCTCCCCGAGCAGGTGAGCCACCGATTCAGCCTTACGCCCCACACCCTGGCTATGCACCCAACGCCGCGGGATCGAATCGGCCAGCACCAGGCGCGCGAGGTCACGGGCTCGTTCGATCTGATCCACATGGGCAGATTAACGAACGTCCCTTTAGACGGCGTGGATGTTGCTACCTCTCGTCATCCTCCCTAAAGCTGAGGTCGGTACACGCCGGACTGCCGGTTAAGCGCAGCCGAGAGCCGATCAGCGACAGCCGGCCGAACGTCACCGACGCGCACGACAGCGTCACCCTGTCGGCCAATCGCGTCATGCAATGCCGGAAAGTCCTGCCCAACGTCAAAGCCGGCGTCTTCAAGCGCCAACGCAAGACGATCCGCAGACTCCTGCGCAACCTCCTGACCGGCGCGCCCGTCAGTCCCCATCGCCGCCGCCCTCCCGTCACTGCATCTGATCAGCTACAGCCAAGTCTCAACCCCGAGTGACGGACTGTGAACCGCACGACGGGACGTCTAGGGACGTCTTGGCTAAGATGGGCCTCTCGCCAGCGATCGGAGTCGTTGCGTGAACCATCCACTAGCCCGCGCCCTACGCAGCGCCGGCCTCACCACCATCGACATCGCGTCCCAGCTAAGCGTCGACCCAAAGACCGTCCAACGCTGGATGACCGGCCGCATGCCCTACCCCCGCCACCGCGACGCCTTAGCCGAGTTGACTGGTTGGACAACACACAACCTCTGGCCAGAACTCCCACGCCCCATCGAGCCCGCCACCCAAGCCGACGAGGTCCGGATTATCTACCCCCACCGCGCCGCCGTCCCCGCCGACGCCTGGTCGCGCCTATTCGCCCAAGCCACGACCCAGATCAGCATCCTGGCCTACAGCGCCCTCTTCCTCGCCGAAGACATCACCGCGACAACCACCCTGCGAAAGAAAGCCACAGCCGGTGTCCAGGTACGCATCGCACTCGGCAACCCGGACGGCGCCCATATTGCAGAACGCGGCACAGACGAGGGCATCGGCAACGGCATGAGCGCCCGCATCCAAACAGCCCTGGTCGGCTTCCGCCCCGCCATCGAAGCCGGCGCCCTCCTACGGCTCCACGACACAACCCTCTACAACTCGATCTACCAAGCCGACGGCCAACTCCTGGTCAACACCCACGTCTTCGGGCGGCCCGGAGCTCATGCTCCAGTGCTCTACCTACGCTGGCGAGCTGGCGACGGGATGGCCAGCACCTACATGGACTCGTTCGAGCAAGTCTGGTCGGCAAGCCAGGAGATCCACAGCTGACCCAACTGTAGGCAGCCCGGCCGCACACGGCTCTGACAACGCGCACGACCGGGGCCTCGAACAGCCGGTATCCCAATGCTTCCGCGATCTAGAAACCAGCTACAAACAGACTCGCCCCGTCGCGCTGGTTATAAAACCGCCGTCACCAGGACGTCCCGTCATGTCTTGACGTCCCCGCCAGGAATGGCTGCTGAGGCCGACGAAGCTAGCTCCCGGGCGGCGGAATGTGAGGTTTATGCGCTCGCGGCGACCAGTGAACCTTACAGACGCACTCCTCCGAAGCCGTGCAGCGCCGCCCAAGTGCGCAATGCCGTCGTCGTGCCGCAACATCTCGGAGGATCCACGAGCATCTAGACCCCTCTATGTCGATCAAATATAGTTGGTAGTCAAACGTGCACTCACGGTAACGAGAGGAGTGGCGTTGCGCGAGCCCAACGAACCTGCGCGGACAACCATGCGCGGCAACCGGCCCGACTTGACCGAGCTCGTGAGAGTTTTCGGCTCGGCCATTCAAGCTAAGGCCGCCACGCAGGCAGGTGAGCCAGAGGAACGCTTGCGTGCACCCTTCGAACGTTTGATCGAAGACTATGGCCGGAATCTCGGCCTTGATGTAGTCGCAAGTGGGGAAACCCTATTGCGAGAACTAGGAATCAAGCCTGACTATGAAATCTATGTCGCCGGAGCGCCGATCGGTTACGTGGAACTCAAAAGACCCGGAAAAGGCGTACCCACTACCCGTCCACCTAAGGGACAAAGCGGTAGGCAGTGGCAAGGCCTTCAGCTGTTGCCGAATGTGCTCTATACCGACGGCCAGCAATGGGCGCTCTACCGGAGCGGCCGGCTCGTGGGGAGAATTGCACACCTAACTCCTGGCGTCGAGCACGCGGGGTCACGACTTAGGCCCGTTGACGGCGAGCTTGAGAGACTGTTGCAGGAGTTCTTAAGGTGGAAACCTCAACGCCCCAGAACGATTCGTCAGCTAACTATTGCAGTTGCAGCACTATGTCGGCTATTACGCGATGAAGTAGCCGATATAATCAAAGGCGAACAGGAGGGATCAGTAAGGCCATCCCATTTCACACGCCTCGCATTCGAATGGCGAAACCTCCTCTTCCCCAATGAATCAAATGATGAATTCGCGAATGACTACGCTCAAACGGTTACCTTCGCGCTACTACTTGCCCGCGCGGAGAGCATCGATTTCCAAGGACGCTCCGTCGGCGAGATCGCGCATATCCTTGGCAAGAGCCATTCGCTGATGGGCCGCGCTTTAGCGGTACTAGTTAACGACACGGTAGAGCGAGACAGCATTGTCATTGAAACCATGCTACGGGTGATTGGCGTCGTAGACTGGGGACAGTTCGATCGGCGCACGTACCTCAACCTGTTCGAGCATTTCCTCCAGGAGTATGACGCCGAACAGCGAAAACGCACTGGCTCTTACTACACGCCGGATGCTCTCGTAACGTTTGTGGTGAAGTTTGTTGACAGTATACTGCGCGAGAGACTCAAGCGAATCCGCGGATATGCCGCAGATGATGTGATTGTCGTAGATCCCGCTATGGGGACTGGGTCATTCCTGGCGCAGATCGTCGAGCAGGCGGCTCGAACGGTTCAAGTCACAGAGGGCCTTGGTCAGATCGCACCCCGCTTGCGATCACTGTCGCGACGGCTGATCGGATTCGAGAAGCAGGTGGCTCCTTATGCTATTTCTCAACTCCGACTGCATAGTCTTCTGAAAATCGGCTATGGCGCGGAGCCACCGCGCGAGGAATTCCGATTTCTAACGGACGCTTTGGACAATCCCGATGTACAGGAGCTTGAATTTGGTTATGTATACGACGAGATAAGCGCTGCAAGGAAGGGCGCCAACCGAGTCAAGCGCGACGTTCCAGTTATGGTTGTGATATCCAATCCACCCTATTTAAGGAATGTACGTGGCTCTGCACCATGGATAGAAGCACGCGGCTCAGATCGCGTTGGCCGGCCAAACTTGGACGCCTTCAGATCTCCAGGGCAAGGGAAGCGCGAGAGCGTCCTGGCGAATACATCGGCGTACTTCTGGCGTTGGGCCACATGGAAGGTGTTTGATGCGCATCCGGGACACCCATACGGGATCGTCGCATTCGTGAGCAACGCAAGTTTCGTCACGGCAGATGGCTATGCTGGAATGCGCGAATACTTGCGCAAGACGGCAAGCGAGGGATGGATCATCGATCTTAGCCCGGAGCTATTTCGACCGGCGTCGAACATGAGAATTTTTCCCAAGAATGGCAATCGGGTTTGCGTCGCGATCTTCATGCGAAGTGGGCAACCGGATGACAAGACACCAGCGACGATATGGCACACAAGCGTACGAGGAACACGCAGAGAAAAGCTTGAAAGCCTAGCAGGAATCTCACTAACCGACACACGGTGGGAGAAGTGTCAGTCAGGGTGGGCGGCACCGCTGACGCCCGCGCCGGATGACCTGTGGTCGCCGTTACCCGAGTTGACCGATGTACTCCCTATCCAGAGACCCGGTGTGAAGCCGAATCGTACGTGGCTCTATGCCCCTACACCGGAGGTCCTCCATCGGCGATGGCTACGCCTGATCAACGCGCCTACGGAGGACAAAGCCGGCCTGTTCAAGGAGACGGACAAACTAAAGATTGCCTCACGTCCGGTAGCATTGCCAGGCTATGAGAAAGCCAGAAAGTCGATACAGGACGAGAACGGACCATGCCCCGAACCGGTTCGCGTCGCGTTTAGAGCTTTTGATCGGCAATGGACTATCCCAGATGGCCGTCTTCATCACCGACCAAGCCCCGACCTATGGCATATTAAGAGCGACGATCAAGTGTTCATGTTCGAGCAACATACCTATCCTTATACCGAAGGTCCAGGCGTGGTGTTCAGTGCAGATGTACCGGACGTCGATAGCCTCATGGGTTCGCATGCGGGAAGAGTAATGCCTCTGTTCCGTGACGCCAAATCAACACAACCAAACGTGGCTCCCAATTTAGTCGCCTACCTCAATGACTTGTTACAAGTCGATATTGAACCGCGCGATATCTTCGCCTATATAGCGGCGGTGGTAGCTCACCGCGGATTCGTCCGAGAAATTCGGAAGTCATCGCGAGGAGGAGGCATGAGACTTCCCATAACGCGAACTCGAGAATTGTGGCTGCGAGCAGTCGAAATGGGGCGCGAGGTCATATGGCTACACACCTACGGCGAACGATTTTTCTATGAAGCCGGGAAGCAACCTGGTATCCCACCTTCATTACCAGATCAAGTGGCTCCGAAAGTTATCACTGAGATTGTAGGAAAATTGAACGCAATTCCCGAAGAGATGTCGTTCGATCCTCAATCCGAGACCCTCAGAGTCGGTAATGGTTTGATCCGCCCGGTCTCTGAGGAAGTTTGGAACTACCGCATCGGCACGCGACGAGTAGTTGAAAGATGGTTTGACTACAGGAAAGCACAATCAGCGTACAAGTGGGCCACTCCTTTGAACGACACATCCCTGCTAGAGTGGAACGACGTTGTCGCAGGGGAAATGCTTGATCTACTAAACCTGATTGCACTCTGCATCAAACTGGAAGCGAGACAGGCAAACCTTCTGTCACAAGTCATCACATCTCCACTGGTATTGTCGGCCGACCTCGAGAATGTCGGAGTATTGCCATTGCCAGAGTGGGCGCGCAAGGTCACTAGAATCTCTGATCACTCGGACTTAGTCTAGGCACTTTCTCAGCTGACGAATCATCTGATCCGACGATGGCGACAATATAGCGAGAGCGGCTCCAACCGGAAACAGAAATTTAGATAAATCCGCAATGCTCACTTTACCCTAAGCCGAGTGGCGTAATTTTCGAGCGCCTCGCTGATCTGACTATCGGAAGCGGCATCAATGAACTTAATGGTAGCGCTGACACTCTGACCGCGCACTCAGCGTGACTGCCGTCGAAGTGCTCTAGCTCCGTCGGGACTACCATTTGCATGCAAGCTCGGCAGCCGCGATCACCGTGTGACTATCCCGCGTGTTGGGCCTCGGACACAGAAACGTCGCAGTCATGCCCCACATGCGTGTCAATGTGGGACATGATAGCCGGAGGCTTCGATCGCCTCGTCAGGCCGACAGCTCCGTAAGCAGGCGAGTCCTTCGCACTGCTTACTTTGATCAACAATCAGGCTCATGACCTGCAAGTCTGATGTGGCTGTGATCCCGCTCACCGGCGGTTGCTGGTGGCTTCACGATCATGAGGGTCAGGGTTCTAGCTCGACTGCTGCGTTGATCCCTGCGTGTTCTGCCTTGACTCCGGCGTGTTCAGAACCGGGCGGTCAGCATCGCTGTCGTCGGTTCTGCCGTGGCCAGTGGGTGCGCTTCGCCGGTGAGCGCGGACAGTGCTTGTGCGACTTCGCTCTGGGTGGCTTTGGTGTAGATGCTGATGGTCGCGTAGCGGCTGGAGTCGGTGTGGCCGGCGTAGCGCTGGGCAATCGCCTGGCCGAAGTGCCGTTCGACCCCAGGTGAGGGTGGTGTGGCGCAGCCAATGGGCGCTGATCAGGTGCACGTCGGCCCATGGCAGTTGGCTGCGGATCCGCTTCCAGAGGTTGTCGTAGCGGCGTTTGCCGACGGGTCTGCCGTTGCGGTAGCGCAGTAGCTGGCTGGCGGGGTCGCCGTCAGCGCGCTGGTTGAAGTGGGCGATGAGGCCCGTGGTGAGCGTTGGGGAGATCGGCTGCCAGCGCTGGGTCTGTCCTTTTTCGTGGAGCCGGAGCAGGCATTGCTCGGTGTCGAGGTCATGGCGGCGGGCGTGCAGCGCACCGCCTTGTCGGCAGGCGGTTTCGAGGTGCAGTCGCAGGATGAGCAGGTCGAGTGCAGGGTCGTTGCCGGTTTCAGCGGTGACTCTGACGATGTCAGCGACGGCCCGTTCGGGTAAGGCTTCGCGCAGGCTTGGTTGCCGGCGGGGTTTGCGGACCCGGGCGGCGGGGTTGTCGTTGGCGCCTATGAGCCGGTCATTGATCGCGTGGTGGTAGACGCAGCGCAGTGCGGCGATGAGGTGTTCGGCGGCGGAGCCGCCGCCGCGGGAGTTGCGCCGTTTGACTGCCTGTTCCCGGGCTCGCTGGGCGAATTCTTTGATGTCAGTGGGAGTGGGTTCGTTGAGCCGCCGGTCGCCCCATTGGGCGAGGATGCGCTGCCAGTAGGTGTTGTAGGCGCGCAGGGTTCCGGCGGTGACGGCGGTCCTGACCTGTGGGATGTATTCGGCGAATGTGGGGACCTGCTGGTTGAGGATGATGCCGCCGCGGGTCAGCTGGTCCGGGGTGACGTTGAGCTTGGCCATCAGGGAGTTGACCAGGGCTATGTTGGCTTCGTTCGGGTCGGCGTGGCTCTCGGAAGGGCTGCCGTCGTCAGAGTGGCTCACGGCTGCTGTGGGGTGAGGTAGGGGTGCAGCATGTGGGCGAGGAGTTGGGCGGGGAAGATCCGGAGGAGGCCGTTGTCATCAGCGGTCAGCAGCAGCCGGTCGCCAGCGGTGATTCCTGCTCGGTGGCGAATGTTGGCGGGTATGTGGAGGTGGCCGCGCCGGCGTAGGACGCGGCTGAGCGTGGTGCCGACAGGGTGTGAGGTGGCGCGGACGGCGGTCACCACCGTTTCGGTGTTAACGGTGAAGGCAATGAGGTCGCCGGGCGTCCAGTCCATCTTCTGGAAGAGAGCTGCTGCCGCTACACGGCCATGGTCGTCGACGATGGTGACCGCGTAGTCAGCTCGGCGGAAGTCGTCGCGGTGGACGGCAGCGGGCATCGGCGTGGGTGCGACTGTTGGTGCGGCCGGTGATGAGAGTTGACTTTCGGGCGGTGTTCCAGCCTTTGGATGTTGCTGCATAGGTGCGACCCCCGCACTGCGTTCTAATCGCCCGTAACCAGCGGTCCTGCCTACCGTCCGCTTGTCGCTTCTCGTTAAGGACACCTGACATATCTGCGCTAGACAAGTTGGCTACGGTTGTCTCCAGTTGACCCGCAAGGGCGGGTTGCTACGCGTGGTTGGCTGCAGCGATACTGCGCGCAGCAGCGGAGAGCCAAACGGAAGGTCCCCCGACGGGCGCTGGCGCGTCCGTCGGGCCATGGTCGCGGCCCTCGATGATTTGCCATCGCAGCCGTCAATGTCGAAGGCTCCCCCACATCATGGGGAGCTGAAAGCGTCGACTTTCGACGTGACCGTCGTGACCGCTGTCTGCGCACCGTGCAGGTGCGCAGGTGCAGAGCTGGCGGCTTGCATAACGACGTTATTCGATGCAGCGAATACGTCGACGACGCTCTACCAGCTGGGAGCGGCAGCCGAGTGTATGAGCTTCCGAGCGGCACAGTGTGGAGGCCCACCAGCCCTAAAGCATCCTAGGAGGATTTCCTCCTCGTTATGCCGTAAACCCAATTAGTCGCGCAGACATTGGCGGTCTCGGGCAATGAGTCCACAATAGAACTGGCTGGTGTGGCACCGGGTGGATCGTGGGTCGTCGCCTCCCGCGGGAGGACAGCGACCGGCAGTCGCTCGTCGTGGAATCGGTAATCAGCCCGCACGCGTCGGAACTCGTCCTCGGCATGATCATTTCGACGCCGCACGCCCGCTTCTTCTCTCTTCAGGCACGAGTGGCCGGCGAGGTGGAGCGGCGCAGCTGGTCGGAGAAGGATCGTCGGGTCGCACATGCTGGACCGGATTGTCGAGCTCGCCGCCGGCCGACAGATCCCGCGGGTCATCGAAGCACCTCCACGCGTGGAGAGGAGGCGGCTCGCCGCATCCTCGGCAACCACTTCATCGGAGCACCTCTACGTGCGTGGAACGGCTGATGTCGCGCAGCGTGGCCTGCTCAGCCCCGGTGATCCACGCGATGAGCCGTTCGCCGTGCAGCTGAGTCTCATGTCGAGGCTCTCTGTACTCGAGGTCTGCGTCGAGCATCGCGCATCGTTGCCGGCCATCATTGGAAAACGCGGCGCCCTCGTCGGCGATCCACTGGCGCAGCGACCCTCGCCGGTCTCCTTCCACAATGAGCCTTTTTCATCCTGCGTAGCGGTTGGCTTCGACGTGGTGCAGAACGAGGATGGCCTGCACGATCGCGGTCGCT
>NZ_JBHTDO010000068.1:0-16936 GCF_042666575.1 Actinoplanes sp. GCM10030250
CGCCGGCTTCGACCTCCTCCGAAAACGAGTCCTCCTCGCCTAACCAGCCCTGCAATCACGGAAAGTGGGCCAGAACCTTGAGACGGCCCCACCCGGACGGTTTTAACCGGCCCCACTGGACTGCAAGGGACGAGCGTGTGACGGTTTGATCTGGCCCCAGTTGCGCCGATCAGGGGACCCGGAAATCTGTCACGGAGCGTGATTGCAGTCCCGGCTTATGATGCGGCGTGACATTCACGCCTCGGGCCCCGTGGGCCGAAACACCAGAACCGGTGCGGACGGCCGTTGCAGAAGCGCTCGGTGTCACGGTCGTCGGTTATAAGGATCTCCACGGGGGCATGTCGCCCGGTCCGGCCGCGAGCTTGCAGCTGGCCGACGGGCGGCAGGTTTTTGTCAAGGCTGTGTCCGCCGAGGTTCGAGCGCACAACCACATGATGATCTTGCAGGAGTCGGCAATCCTGGACGCCTTGCCGGCGTCGGTGCCGTCCCCTCGGCGCCTCGTTACCGTCGAACATGGGCCGTGGGTCGCGTTGGCCACCACCTGGGCGCCCGGCGTAACCGGAACGGCATGGACCGACGCATCGATCGCGGCTGTTGCGCAGGCATGCCGGACCGTGAGCGGACACCGGGCGCCGGACACGCTGCCGCCAGTCGCCAAGCGCATCTTCGACTTCGACGGTTGGACGCGCATGCTGGCGAGCGGCGTGGGCGACGACTGGGAGGTGGCTCACGCTGGTCCGGCGGCCGGTGTGGTGGCCGGATGGGAACGCTGGACGGCCGGTGACGCCCTGGTCCACCGAGACATGCGCCTCGACAACACGACGTTCGACGCGCAGGCAGGATCGGCGGTGCTGCTCGACTGGGGCTATGCCGCGGCCGGAGCTCCATGGATCGACCTGGCCCAGCTGGCTGCGGACGTGGTCGCCACCGGACACGTCCTAGGCCAGCAGGCGGCGACAGATCGGGCTTATCGGCTGCTGCAGACGCTGCCGCCCGAGGCATCGCGTTTCGTTGTGGGATTGACCGGGATGTGGTGCATCCGTGCTGCGACGGTCCCGGACACCTTCAATCCGAGCATCGCCGCCTGGCGCCGGGCAAGGTCAGCCGCATTGCGCCCTCTGGTAGACCGCCTGATCGACGAGTTTCGCGACTCGACCGCAGCTGGCAGTGGAGCCGATCGCTAGGTAGTTCAACTGGTCAGATGGGCTCCTGGCGGGATTCGTGGATCGTGCGTTTACCGGTTTCGGGACGCCACGGTCGATGTCGTCGGGCCAGGGTGCGGGACGGCCCTGGTCGTCCCAGAAGCCGATCTCGGTGCCGGTGGCGAACAGGGCGGCGTTCAGTGCGTCGCGGTCGGCCCGCGCAGGGACCGCGGAATAGCCGACCGTGCACCGGTCCGGATCGCCCTGGTGGTCGTGTTGGTCTGCGGTTGACATCGCGGGTCCCTGCCAGGCCGGGGTGGCTGATCAGGCCGTCGTCGTGTTCTGCTTCACGGCCGTGAATCCGGTGGCAGCGCCGCCAGGCGCCGTTCGGTGAGGCTGACCACCCGCTGCTGCTCCCGAGCGGTAGCGACCGGTTCACCGCCGCCCGCGGCGGGGCCGGGCCGACTGACCTGCTGAGCGCGACGGGCTTCCATCGCGCCGACATCGGCGCTGGTCGCGCCGGCGTGCAGGGCGATGGTGATCCCGGCGATCACGTCAGCTGCCGGAAGCCTGCGATGCAGCAGCAGGACATCGACCAGCGCCCTCGTGCCGTCGGCGTCACCGTGGGCCTTGACCGCGGCGGCCCAGAACGCCTCATGAGCCATCGTGAACACCCCCGCCTCACGGGCCTGCGCCAGCGCCGTCGAGCCGGGCAGCGCACCCGGCTTGCGCAGCAGCACCTCAAGATAGTGATCGAGGACCAGCGTCTGAGACGTTTTCACCACCGGCCGTTCGTGGCGGGCGATCTCCGTGCGGCCGTCGAACACGACCAGCTCGGACGCGCGCAACACCACCCTCACGGTCAGGCCGATGAACCGGGCCGGGACCGAGTAGTGCGACTGCCGGACGGTGACCATCCCGTATCGATTCACCTTCGGCGTCAGGACCCGGCCCGCCTCGAACCGCTCCGGCGGCAGCGCGGCGAGCAGCGGCTGCTCAACACCGAAATCCTGCCGACCGTGCGCAGGCGATGTTCCAGCCGCCGATCGTCATCGGCCCGATCAGCGGCCTCGATCATTGC
Organism: Actinoplanes sp. GCM10030250; assembly: GCF_042666575.1. Lineage (NCBI taxonomy): Bacteria > Bacillati > Actinomycetota > Actinomycetes > Micromonosporales > Micromonosporaceae > Actinoplanes > Actinoplanes sp. GCM10030250. Next base: position 2,224 of record NZ_JBHTDO010000068.1, read on the forward strand.
GTTCAACTCCGAGAGAGACGCGACTTCCGGGACCGGAACCAGATGGTTGCGACGGAACCGGCCGATGTCGCCCTCGACGCCCCCCTTCTCATGCGCGCCGGCAATGCCGGGCATGCAGTTGAACGCCTCGAACCCCATGGCTGAGCGGAACAGCACCCACCGTTCGCTCTCCGCGCGAGCCCGGCCGAACAGCACACGTGACACCGCCGACCGCAGGTTGTCATAGCGGGTCTTCACCGTCGGTAGGCCGCCGAGCCGGAATACCCATCCTTTCTGCCGGGCCCGGCCCGACTGTTCAGAGCGGTGTGCTCGCGCGGGCGGGTTCGGCGCCGGCAGCCGTGTCGCGGGTGTCGCCGTGGTTGCCGTGCCAGTCGAGGATCAGCAGGCAGGCGTCGTCGGGCAAGGTAGGGCCGGCGACGTCGAGGACGAGGTCGGCGAGGACCCGGACGACTTCCCGCGGATGCAGTCCGCCCAAATCCTGAACGCGGGCGGCCAGGTCCACGGCTGCCGCGCCTCGTTCGAGCATGCCGTCGGTGACCATCACGAGTCGGTCCCCGGGCTGCAGCGTGATCTGTGTCTGCTCGTACGGGCAGTGCCGTAGCACGCCGAAGGGCCGGTTGGCCGGAAGATGCACGGGCCCGGCAATGGCGTCGCGGACCAGCAGCGGGGTGGGGTGGCCGGCGTTGACGACGGCGAGGATGCCGGTGCGCAGGTCGAGGCGGCCGAGCATTCCGGTGGCGAACGTGGGCCCGGCCGGAGCGTTGTCGAGCAGTGCCACGTTCGCGGCCTCTGCCTGCTCGATCAGGCTACCGCCAACGCGGCGGGTGTTACGGAGACTGCCCACGCATAGCGTCGCGGTGAGCGCGCTCTGCACGCCGTGGCCGACGGCGTCGGTGATGCTCAGATGCAACTGGTCGCGGGCGACGCTGTAGTCGAAGGTGTCCCCACCGATACTGGCCGCGGGCTCCAGCCACGCGGCCAGGGTGAACGAGTCGGCCTCGCAGACGAACGACGCGGGCAGCAGCCGCCGCTGAATCTCCGCAGCAAGGGTGAACGGGGTGGTCCGCTGACCCCATTCGAACAGGTCGGTGTGCCGGCGGTTGGCGATCACCACGAACGCCAGTGTGTGCGCGACCCGCGACACCGCACGCACGGTCGCCTCCGGGGGCGCCGAGGCCAGGGCGAGCTCGAGCAGGCCGATGACTTCGCCTCGCTGAGTGACCGGCGCCCTCATCACGAACCTGCCGTCGCATTCTTCGACCAGCACATGTTGGCTGCGCAGCGCCTGCTCCCGGGAGCCCGCGTCGAACGGCAGCACCACTGCGACGTCCTGGTCCTGCTGACGGCCATCGGACACGGCACCGAACGGCACGTGCGAGAGCCTGACCAGGGCGCGGCCGCTCATGTCCGCGATGAGAAACGACACCCACAACGCGCCGAGTTCGATGCCGATACGGCGGGTCACGGCCTCGACAGCCTCGACCGGAGCGGCCTTCTCCACCTGGAGCAGCACGTCACTCAAATCCATACCGCTGGTCACACTGTCCGTCACGCCCCGCAGCATAAAGCCACCGGCAGAAGCGCATGGCGCTGCTCGACGAGCGAGGGGCACTCCGCTGCCGACCTGTCCACGGTTCAGTAATCTCGTCAACGTGAGTACGGATCGTTTCTGGCGGGACCAAGCCGGCGACGGCCCTGACACTGACTTGGGCGATACGCTGCATCGCCTGGAGGCCCAGGTCGGTCAGGGCTTTGATCAGATGACCGCCGTGGTCAAACCTCGGCTGCGAGGGTGGCTGCACGCCGGGACCTTCCCGCTCGCTGTCACCGTCGGGGTGCTGCTGATCGCGCTGTCGCCGGACGCCCGCTCCCGGTGGGCGTTGGCGTTGTACACGCTGTCGGCCGCGCTGCTGTTCGGTGTCAGTGCCGTCTATCACCGCGGTCGCTGGTCGCAGCGAACCCAGCAGATGTTGCGGCGATGGGACCACGCCAACATCTTCCTGATCATCGCCGGCACCTACACCCCGTTCTGCGTGCTCGTGCTACCACCCGCGCAGGCCCGCACCCTGTTGTGGATCGTGTGGTCCGGTGCGTTGGCCGGCGTCGCCTTCCGGATCCTGTGGATCGACGCCCCACGCTGGCTGCACGTAGCGGTGTACATCGCCCTGGGATGGGTCGCCGTGATCTACCTACCCTCGTTCTGGCAGTCCGGCGGCACGCCGGTCGTCACGTTCCTGTTCCTCGGCGGGCTGCTCTACACCCTCGGCGCTGTGGTCTACGGACTCAGGCGGCCCGACCCGAACCCCCGCTGGTTCGGTTTCCACGAGGTCTTCCACGCCCTGACCATCGCAGCGTTCACCGCCCACTGCATCGGCATTGCCATCGCGCTGCGCACCACCGCCGCCTGAGCAGCCGCTCTGCCGGTGATACCTACCGTCCGCGGAACGCGCGCCATGCGAAACGGTCCTTCTCTCATGATCGGAGAAGGACCGTGAAGGCGATCGGAATCACGCAGCTTCCGCTTGTTGCCGGCGCGGTTGGCTGCGGTTGCTCTCGAGAACTTCCTGGAGCTGGTTCTCGAGGAAGATGATGCGGCAGGCGGCCTCCAGAGCGATGCCTTGCCTGACCATCTCGCGGGCCCGTGCGGCGAGACGCATCTGGTGGCGCGAGTAGCGGCGGTGGCCCCCGGCCGACCGGGACGGGACGAACAGTCTCGCCTTCTCGAGGCGGCGCAGGAAGTCTTGCGAGGCGCCGGTCATCTCCGCGGCGCGGCCCATCGTGTAGGCCGGGTAGTGCTCGTCGTCGAGCATGTCATCGGGTTGGGCCATCCACACTCCTCGGCATGACGAGGGCCCCGGCGCAAGAAGCACCGGGGCCCAGGGTTACGGGTTCACAACACCATCTGCCGACACGTTCGTCGGCTTGCCTTTTCCGCACCTGCCGCCTGTCGCGGTTTGCGGTGCGAGGATCGCATAAGCGTGACCGGAGACCACCTCACGTTCGATGGAGACTGCGGTGTCCACCCCAGAACACGAAAACTGTTCTGACGGCGGGCGATCCAACGGTGCTCGGCCCTCCCTTTCCTCTGCTTCCCATTCCTGTGGTGCTGTCGTACTACCTGCCGGTGTCGGAGCCCCACGCAAACTTCACGGCCCCGCACACGTACGGCGGAATCTTCCTGCATCAGATAGAGCCCCGAACTTGCATCGGCCCCACCTGCGTCTGCCCTGACCTGGAACTTCGTCAAGGTCTTGTCTCACACTTGCCTTACTCGCTACTTCCACTGCTGTCCTGCACCAGGTTGAGCCCTAAACCTGCACTGGCCCTACCTGCAGGTGCCCTGACCTGGAGTTACGTCAAGGTCTTGGTCTTACACGTGCCTTACTGAAATCCGTGCGGTGGCACTGTTCCGCCGCGGTGCCGAGCGAGCCACGAAACGATCCGGGCCCTGCTTGACGCTCGGTCTTCGTCTGCGTCTTCAACGATCTCTGCTGTCAACGACAGAAACACTAACCAAAGCCGATGAGAATGTCTAGTCCCATCGGCATAGATTTTCTCGACGAACCGAGTGCGCTTCAGCCGCGTCGTCGACGATCCGCTGAGTCTGCAGGTCACGATCATCACGGCCGCCGCAACACCCAGCGCCCGCGACGCCATCGTCACCCCGCCCGCCGGCGGGGTGACGGCGAAGCGCCGAACATACGCGGCGCTCCCGGGCACCTTCAGCTGTTCGGGCTCGCGGGGCATCACGCCCCACGCCGCGGCGTGCCGCACGATGCACCCAGGCAAAGCGGGCGATCTTCCACCCGCGCCTTCACGGCCGGGGCAGCCGCTTCCCCGGCCGCACGAGGAAAGGTCCGCACATGAGCGCCACCGCCACCGACATCGCCGAGACACTCAACCGCGCCTTCGACGAACCCGCCATGACGATGACGATCCTGCTCGCCGAGGTCATCCCCGCCCTGGCCGAATACGACCAGGACGCCACGACCGCGGCCGACCCTGAGGGCTACCGCGACCGGATCGTCCTGCACGACGGCAGCATCATCCTTTACGACAGCCGCACCGAACGATGGACCGTCAGCAGCACCGAAGAAGTCGCCGCCTCCGACCGCCGCCGGACCACACCGAACTGAACGCTCATCCCCGCAGTCACGAATGCCAAGCCCGCCGATAGCACCCCTTGGAAGCCTCCGCGAAGGAAAGCCCCTCCCCTTTCAGCGGCTTCATGCCGTCGGCGCCGGACCGGCATCGCCACGGGGCCGGCTCGGTTGCGACGGTCCGCGACCGGCGGCATCCTTTCGAGAGATCCAGGCCCGGCACGTGGGGATGATGACCAAGAAAGGCGAGCAGGATGGCCGCCGGCGTACCGCCACCGCCATGCGCAACACCGTCGATCAACTCCAGGAAGGAGCGGCAATCCTGCGCCGCAGCGCCGAAGCGGCACCGTCGACCGCCACGAAAACCCGACTCCACCGCCTCGCCGACCAGGTCACCGACATCGCGCAGCGCACGACACCCTCACCGGCCAAGAAGACTTGAACACGTGACATCGTCACGGAGCGGCGAGCGACTGACCGGGGCTCGAGACGGGATCCGCGCGGCAAAAGGTCACGCATTTCCCGAGGCCGGCAGCATTGGCGGGGCGGTGTCGACATCGGATGCGGCGACGGCAATGTCGCCGCATCCGATGCGGGTCCATGCCAGCAAGACCGTACGCAGCGAGTTGCCCCAGCGGCGGCGTGGTCGTCGTGGGGTAGTGGCCTCGACGAGCGGCACCAGCGCCACACAACGGGCTCCTTGCCCAATCGCCGCCGGCTCCGCCCGCCCGCCGCAGGCACATCAGCCGACCGCCGGGACTACTGCGGACAACCCGGGACAACTTCCGCACCGCGCCACCAACCACGATCATAGAATCACCGGCCCCGAGAGGACCGGCGAGCCACCCGTAGATCACCGTACGGACGTTCGTGTCATCGAAGTGTCGTTGCCATCCACAATGGAGAGCGCAGCGCATCGACGTTCGGCGTCACCGACAAGGAGACCTGCCACGTCGAAATCGGATCACTCAAGCCATGAAAGCCCTGCCTAACCAAGGTTTGCGAAAGCGAGGTCAATTCAGGTGGAGGGTTCAAGGGCTGCCGAACACGAGCAGGACACGAAGATCGATCGAAATCCCGGCGCAACCCGTACGCGCGTACGTGCAAAAAACACGTGTCGCGCCGCCGTAGATGCATCGATGTCGACACATGAAAAAGGCCAGCTAAGCTGGCCTTTTGCAAAGTCGGGCTGACAGGATTTGAACCTGCGACCCCTTGACCCCCAGGGCTATATAACGATTGCGTTAAGTAACATCAACTTGTGCCATTTCATACGCAGATCCGGACAGAACGGCACCGCTATGCCGTCCGATTTCAACCAATCCCGGAAAAGTTGATCAAGGCTGTGACCAGGCATGTAACCACGCCCAATCAAGTGCGGTGCCTGCCGCTCGGTCCAGGCAAGCATTCTGGAGAGACGAAGGCGCTTGTGCGCTGCCGAGTAAGCTGACCATTCCCGCACTGGCCGGAAATTGCGGGTTCGAGTCTGCACAGGACGCGTGAACCGGGTTGGCGCCTCGACCACTTGACAGCCCATGAGAAGCGCGCCCCTCCCCCACCACTGTTAGGGCGAAGCGGTCCGAATCGAGCCTGCCCTACGGAATAGCATATCGCCATTTGGGCCTACCGGGTCAGCTTCACGGCGTTTCTGGCCATCGACGGGTGCCACCGTCGAGGGCGAAGGTGTGCTGGAATCAGTCTGGGGAGCCCGGCGCTCGGGTGGTGTGACCAGTTCTGCGATCCGGTCGCTGGCTTGCCGGCGCCGGGTGGCGCTGACCTTTGCGTAGTAGCGCATGAGTGTGGCCGGGTCATGGCCGAGCCTTTCGGCGACCTCATGGATGCCGTAGCCGGTGTCGAGCGAAGTCGACGCGAGCATGTGCCGGATCTGATGAGGTCCGAGCGGCCTAACCTTCGCGGCGACGGCGAGCTGGTTGAACCGGTCGGTGAGGTTGTCCGGGCGCATCGGCTAACCGGTACGCCCGGTGAACAGATACCGCGACGCCGACCCCGACGCCATGCTGGCGAGCATCCCCAGCGTCACCGTATCCAGGAACAACGTCCGCCGGCCGTTGTGTGACTTCGGTAGTTTCACCCGTGTTCGGCTGCCGGTATTCTCGACGACGATCTGCCGGCGCACGGTCAGCGTGCCCTGATCGGGTTCCAGGTCACCGCACCGCAGACCACACAACTCGCCACGCCGCAGACCGGACACCAGCAGCAGCCGCCACATCGGGTACAGGAGATCCTCACCGACATGCTCACCGAATCGGCGGGCCTCGGTGAGCGTCCATACCCGCCGCTCTTCATCGCTCTCCCGTGGCTTACGCGTTCCTAATCGCCGGCCGAGTTGTTCCTCGAACGCTTTGGACAGCACCAGGTCCAGGGTTCGCAGACTGGTGCGGGAGTAGCCCGCCGCTTCCAGGTCGCGGTAGGCGTTCTCCACCATCCGTGCACTGAGCCGCGACGCCCGAACCCGGCCCACATACGGGTAGATCAGGTTGAGCAGCCACGAATAGTTATAGAGCGTGTTGGGTTCGAGTTCCTGCTCCCGTGACAGGAGCCAGCCGTCGCAGATGGTCTGCATCGTGTCGCTCGGTCGCGGTTTCGGATGCCGTGCATCCCGCTGCCGGCACAACCGGTCATACACGACCTTGGCGGCCTTCGCCGTGACGAACCCGGACCGCCGCGCCTGCATCCGGACCCCGCTGCTGTCGTTGCCCAGCTCCAGACGGAACCCGAACAACCCGGTGACCTGATCATGAAAGATGGGACTGGTCTCGAGCATGGCCCGCACCTCGGCTCCAGTAACGGCTCCCTGACGAGAAGAGCCTTCACTTTCACCACGACGACGGTTGATGGAGGCAACCGGCCGGACCTCAGGGCGTCACCCGAAAGAGAGTGCACCGCCCCGGCAGTCGACGATCGCCCAGGCTTCAGTGCCCTGGTCGTATCGTCAGCTTCGACGCCTGCAGCAGCCGATTTGCCGCTACTCCTCACTCTCGGAGCGCTATTCCGGGATCCTGATGAGGCGATCCTCCTGGCTCAGCGGCAGTGCCACGCGGTGCACGAAGTCCATGATGATGTCGCGGGCGAGTTTGTTCCGCTCATACGATGCCTCGGCGGCATCGAGCAGCGCGACGATCTCAAGGAGTTCGCAGCGGTACAGGGCCGGTTCGGTGGACGTGATGCCGAGTTCGTAGCAGTGGTGGTGGACGGGCTGAGACAGCGCACCGTCCAAAGGCATGCAGCCCGCTGTCCCACCTGGAGCCCGGCATAGCCACCCACCGACTTCGCCGTCCGCCCCGGCGATACGGTCGAGATAGCGTCTGCCACCCTCGGCACGCTGACAAACTGTCAGCGGTCAGGACGAAGTCCTGTCCTGCGGTCTCGTGATCTCCAGGTCAACGGACACCAGATTCCGGGGTCCGCGAGCTAGGACTCAAATGTCCGTCGACAAGGCTTTTCACGTTCCGCTGGCACAAACCCCGTCGTAGCGATCGACTGCCCCCAGGAGACCCGGCCTTCACTTACCTGACCGTGCACCTCGAACAGCCGGGCAGCATCGACACCGCACCGCCCGGGAGACGGTCGCCACAGTGTTCACCGCCGGTTCCGGACGTCCGCGACTCGGTGCTCGGCTTTCTACTCCATCCACGAAGAGGTCCTGATCGGCCCCCTCCCCGCCGACCTCGCAGAAGCCACTACGACTGCCCTCCTCGGCGCTCCCCGTATGGCCGGTAGCGTGATACCCCGGAGGTGAGTGCCGATGCCGATGGAACTGGGACTGTGGCGCGTCGACGGGCAACCAGTCAGGCTGACCCCGTCAAGTGTGCCGTTGGAGAAGACCCTCGAGGACCTGATCGAAAACGATCCGGACATCCTTGGCGAACCATTGCTGATCATCGGACGGCAGGTGCCGACCAAGCACGGCAAAATCCTTGACCTGCTCGCCGTGGACGGCGACGGCGTCCTCCACGCGATCGAACTCAAGCGCGACCGCACACCGCGCGAGGCGACTGCTCAGGCACTGGACTACGGGTCATGGGTGCAGACGCTGACTCACGAGGATGTCCTGGACCTTTTCGGACAGTACCGGCCGGGCCAGACCTTCGAGCAGGCGTTCGTCGACCGCTTCGGCATGGCCCCACCAGAGGAGATCAACACGGACCATCGGCTGACCATCGTGGCCGGCGACATGGATCCGGCCACCGAACGAATCATCGGCTACCTGTCCCGGTTCCAGGTGCCGATCAACGTCGCCCTGTTCCGGTACTTCCAGGACGACGACCGGGCGTACCTCGCCCGCACTTGGCTCCTACCGGACACCGACACCGTCGAGACAGCCACGCCTCGCCGTTCAAGCGCAAAGGAGACCTGGAATGGTCAGGACTGGTACGTGTCGTTCGGCGAAGAGTCCAGCATCCGCTCCTGGGACGACGCCCGCGAGTACGGGTTCGTCTCCGCCGGCGGGGGCGAGTGGTACAGCCGCTCTCTGCGCGCCCTGCCGCTCGGCGGCCGGGTTTTCGTCCATCTTCCCAAGACCGGGTATGTGGGCGTCGGACTTGTCGCGGGCCCAGCGACACCGTTCGATCAGGCCGTCCTCACCGTGGATGAGGAGCAACGGAAAATGACGGAGCTGCCTCTGTCCGCACGGTACCAGCACACAGCCACGGGCGCCGACAAGGACGAATATGTGGTGCCAGTCACCTGGATCAGGACCCTGGACAGGGAGGCGGCGATCTGGGAGAAGGGATTCTTCGCCAACCAGAACTCCGCTTGCAAGATGCGAAACCGCTTCACCTTGGACACCTTGATCCAGCGATTCACTCTCGACGAGTAACCAGCTCGACGCCCATCACCAAGGCTGCCGCCGCCAGTGAACGAGCAGCTACATAAGTCATCTAGTCGGTATCCATCGATTTATGATGTCGGCATGGTCCCTCGATCGGTCGGCAAACTGGCTCCCACCACGATCGTTCCGCCCGCACAGGATGAACCTTCTCGCCGAGCCGGCCGACCTCCTTCGCTCCGCACGTGACTCAAGCCGTACGGTCAGTCCACGCCCGCGTCGAGTAGCGCGATGATCTCAAGAAGTTCGGTGCGGTAGCGCGTCAATTCGGCGGCGGTCACGCCGAGCTCGTAGCAGTGGTGGTGGCCGGCACGTGACAACACCGACCAGAGGTACGCCGCCCACTGTCCCACCTCCGGCCCGGCGTAGTGGGTGAGCAGCAGCAGCTTCGGCCGCTGGGCGCGAGCCCTGTGAGTGCCGAGAACCTCATCCATCCTGGTCACAGCAATCTTGATCATCGGGGTGGAGTGCTCCGGTGAGACGTGGAACCTCTCGGCTGGATCGTGATGGCCCGTCTACGCTGGGCACTGCGCGACGATGGGGTGTGCTGTTTCGACTGGCGTACCTCGGCGTGATCAACACGCTCGCCCTACTCCGGCTACTACCGATGAGCGATCGCGACAAAGACGCCGAGATCCTCGCGCTCCGGCACCAGATCACGGTCCTCGAACGGCAGTTGCACGGTGACCGGGTCCGGTTCACCCCAGCGGACCGGGCGTGGCTGGCCGCTCTGCTGCATCCGCTGCCGCGAACCGTGCTGGCCCATCTGCGGCTACTGGTCCGCCCGGAAACCGTGTTGCGCTGGCACCGGGACCTGATCACCCGCCAGCACGCCCACCGTTCCCGGCCCAAACGGCCCGGGCGGCCACCCACGATCCGGGCGATCCGCCGACTCGTCCTACGTCTGGCGCGCGAGAACAACACCTGGGGATACCGCCGCATCCACGGCGAACTCCTCGGCCTGGGCGTCAAGGTCGCCGCGTCTACCATCTGGGACATCGTTCAGGACGCCGGTATCGACCCGGCGCCCGAGCGCACGAGCAGCACCTGGGCGACGTTCCTGCGGTCCCAGGCCCAAGCCGTCATCGCCGCCGACTTTTTCGAAACCACCACACTGCCCGGCACCCGCCTCTACGTCCTGGCCGTCATCGAACACGCCACCCGCCGCATCCGGATCCTCGGCGCCACCGCACATCCGACCGCTGCCTGGGTGGCCCAGACCGCCCGTAACCTGGTGATGGACCTCGAAGACGCCGACTGCCAGATGAGATACATGATCCGGGACCGGGACGGCAAGTACCCGGCCCTGTTCGACACCGTCCTCGCCGACGCCGGTATCGACGTGGTGCTCAGCGGAGTCCGGGTGCCCCGGATGAACGCGGTGATGGAACGCTGGGTCCGAACCTGCCGGCGTGAACTCCTCGACCGGACGCTGATCCTCAACCAGCGGCACTTGCTGCACGCGTTACGCGAGTACGAGGTCTTCTACAACGAGCACCGACCACATCAGGGCATCGCCAACGTCCGGCCACTCGCGCCGCTGCCCGAACCGATCACCGATCCGGACCGGCTCGCCCGCCTGAATATCCACCGACGTAACCGCCTCGGCGGCATCCTCCACGAGTACGAGCATGCCGCTTGACCTGCCCGGATGGCATTTTCGGCAGGTACAGGGTCGCCGCGGACGAGGCCTACGGCAACAACGCCCGGCTGCGCGGTGAGCTGCGCAAACTCCGCCTCGGCTACGTCTTGGCGGTCTCCTGCGATCACCTCGTGCCGATCGACGGCGGCAAAACCCGCTGCCGCGCCGACCGGCTGGCTGCCGATCTACCCGCCACCGTGTGGACCCGGCGCAGTGCCGGCGACGGATCAAAAGGGCCACGGTTCTACGACTGGGCCTGGCTGGCCGACGTCGGCGCCGACGGTAACCCCGACGACGACGGCCGGCACAGCCTGCTGATCCGCCGCAACCACACCACCGGTGAGCTGGCCTTCTACCCCTGCTGGGCACCCCAACCGGCCACCCTCGCCCAACTCGTCGGCGTCGCGGGAGTTCGGTGGATCGTAGAGGAGTCGTTCCAGGCCGGCAAGGGTCAGGTCGGGCTTGACCAGCACCAGGTCCGCCGCTGGACGTCCTGGCACCGGTTCACCACCCTCGCCCTGCCAGCCCTCGCCGTCCTCGCGATCTGCGCCGCCGACGCCCGCACCCCGGCCCGCCCCGCTCAGCCCGACATGATCGACCTGACCGTCAACGAGATCCGCCGCCTGATCAACGTCCTACTGATCCGCCCGACTCGCAGCATCGCCTACCGTTTGCGCTGGTCACGCTGGCGACGCCGACACCAAGCACGAGCCAGGCGAGCCCACTACGCCCGCCGACTCACCCTCGAACTCCAGCCATGATCACGAATGGCGGCTGCCGTACTAGGTAACCGCTCATGGCTGGCACCGTTCGGAAAGGGCATGAACAACTGCGCGATGCAACGCGCGCTATGAACCAACCGACTGCGTCCGGGGCACGCTGGCCGGCTCCGTGCCGCTGCTGACGGGCGACGGATTCGCTGCGGCGGATCGGCGGCGGACGGCACGGCGTAGGCGCGCTGCCCGCAAACCGCCATGCCACGCGGTCGACGGCGGTGGCGACCCGGCCGAGCCAGTTCGCGGATCGGTCGGTGTCGTTCGTCAAGGCGCTCAGCAGTGCGATCACCCGCTCGCGGTCACGGCGTTGGCCGGCTTGTAACCGTCTGATGGGTGCGGGTCCGGCGACGATGCCGAGCATCGTCACCGCGCGGTGTCGTGGTGCCAGAAGTGGCGCATGGCCTTGGCGAGGCTGCCGGCCAGGGCCGGGTCGCGGGCGCCGCGGCTGAGCAGGTAGGAGACGAGGTTGTCCTCGGTGGGGATGCCGTAGCGGTCGGCGAAGCGGGTCGGGCCTTCGGCCAGGAGCCGTCCGTAGTTCTCGGCCCGGATCTGGGCGACGAAGCTCATCTCGTGCTTTTCGAAAACTTCACCCACGAGGAAGGCGCCACCGAACACATCGGCCTCCACCATTTCCCCCACGTCAGCACCTCCATCGCCGACTGGGTGGTCGACACTTTCGCGGCCCTGGCGCGGTAAGCGGAACCAGGCCAGCACACGGTGCCGGCGCGCTGGACCGGCGCGGTGCGGCATCCTTCTGGCAGCCAGCGCCACGGGCGCCCTAGCGGCGCTGGCATCGCACAGGTCTCCAGCAACTTCCGTATCACGCCAGCGGGGTACAGAAATCAGCGCGTTCTAGCGAGGGAAGATACAAGGCGGTGCGGATCGCCCTACCTGCGCACTTCCGAGCCGGCGTACCAGAAGCTCCTCAGCTACCCGGCTGACGGATTGCGGCGCCCGGATCGGTGCTCTGCTCAAGGGCCGTCCACCACTCCTCCAGCTCATCGACCCGGCTCTGGAGTGCGGCGTTCGCCGCCCGGGCCGTCGCCAGTTCCTCGGTCAGCGCACCGATCGGCCCGGAGGCGGTCAGGGCGTCGAGCCAGCCCGCGACCAGCCGATCCTCAGCGGCGACCCGGCGGAGCGCGGAGGCGACCACCTCCGGTGACAACTCAGCCACGAACTCTCTCGGGAGCGTGAGCAGGCGAGCGACCTCGCCGAGGCTCCGCGCGGCGCTCATCTGGCGCCGAAGGCGCTCGGCGGACGGCACCGACGGTTCGGCCGGTGTCGCAGCCGCGATCGGCTTGGCGGAAGAAGGAGCGGGCTTCAACACAGGCGCGGGCGTAGGTGGCGGCTCCGGGTCAGGCTCGGCCTCTGACGGGAGTTCGGGAAGGTCGTCCCCCACCCAGGCGTAGGCCAGAGTGTCGCCCTTCTGCCGTCGGACGACATTTGGCCACTTGGGCAGAACCGCCAGCGCGCGGGGCCCGTGCCGGGCCCAGGTCTCGTTCCGGAGACCGAGCTCGGCCAGACGCTCCCGGATCTCTCGCACCTTCAGCGGGACCGACGACTCGGCCAACAGGTGGAGAACCACCGCGAGGGGCTCTTGGGCGAAGACGGCGTGGAACAGCCGGGAGTCGGACAGAGCCAGGAAACGCAGCGAACCCCTCGTCGCGACGTGAACGCCGGCGCCCCGTGGGACAAGCTCTTCCTCATCAGTGTCATCCCACTTGACCTGATAGTTTGTCCCGTCATCCGCGAGGATCGATCCGGCTCGGGTACGGCGTACGCCGAACGAATCGGACACCCGGACAAGACCCTGATCTGCGCTCACGAATGCGACTGTAATGGTTATCGTCGCGGCCGGGGCGCCGGCCGGAGCCAGCCCATCCTGGCCAGGCTCATCGGCCGTGTGCGCCCAGCGCCGGCTTGGCGGAACAACTCTGAGAGGCTGGTTTGAGGGTTTAGGTCCGTTTCTCGGTGAGGGCGAATACTCCGGGTTCGTTTCGGTGAGGATGTTGCGGTTGACCATGCGTTTCAGGCGTGAGCGGGCGCTTTCGACGTGGCCGGGTGTGGGGTCCTCATCGGCGAGCTGTCCATGCGCAGCGACGACTTCCGCACCTGGTGGGCCGCCCAGGACGTCTATGTGCATCGGCACGGGACGAAACGCTTCCACCACCCCGCCATCGGCGAGCTGGACCTGGCCTACGAGGCTCTCGAGCTGCCTGGCGACGACGCACTCATGATCGTCACCTACTCCGCCGAGCCGGGCACCCCCTCCGGTGACGGCCTCGAGCTGCTCGCCACCTGGGCCGCGACGCAGCAGAGCGCCGCGGCTCAGGCCGATCGGTGAGAGCGCCAGGCGTTCCAGACCCGCCACGGTCGGGTTGGCCAGCCGCCCGGCCACCAGCGGCCCCGGCCAAAGCTGACCGCCGTGGGTGTGACCGGACAACTGCAGGTCGACGCCGTGCCTGCTGACCGGCCCGTAGAGCCGGCCGGTCATGGTCTGGCAGCCCAAGCCGATGCTGGAGACCTTGAGCCCCGGCCCAGCCGGCGGCGGCCGGCCAACGTCGTGGCCTTGGCCACGGTCCTGCCACCGCCGCCGGCCAAAGCCGCCGAGGCGGGCCACGCCACAGCGGCCACGGCGGGGGTAGCCGCAAGGCCCGCAGCGCCTATCAGGAACCGGCGGCGGCTGTGGTTGTCAGACATTCGGCACCTTCATCAGCGGGTGAGCAGGCCGACGCGGCGCAGCCAAGCCTCGACAGCCGGCTCGGCGTCGGCGACCTCCTCGCCGCGCACCGCCAGACCCTCGCCGAGGCGTGCGCCGGGACAGGACGCGGTGTAGTCACGCTCAGTGGTGCCGAGACCACTCATCGCGTGCGTGGTGAGCGGGTGGATCGTCTTGCCGGTGAAGTCGAGGCCCTCGACCAGGGTTGTCATGATCATCGGTGCCCGGACGTTCCAGATCGGGCTGCCCAGCAGAATGGTGGTGTAGTTCTCGATCGACGTCAGCGGGTTGGCGATGCCCGGCCTGGCGTTCGCGTCCTGCTCCCGGACATTGCGCTGCACCGTCGGCTGGTAGTCGTCGGGGTACGGGTCAGTAGCCTCGATCTTGTGGACGTCACAGGCGATCAATCTGCTGATCATGCCCGCCACTACCTCTGTGTTGCCGACGCTCAGGCGACGGCGTCCACCGTTGAAGTAGTTCTCCCCAGCGCGGGAGAAGTAGGCCAGCAGCACCGTGTTGCCCGGTCCGCCTCCGGTCGTCGCCGACGCCGCCGCGGACGCCGTCGTCATCGACACCTCGAACTACTACCCGGCCCGCGACGGGCACATCGCGGCCCTCGACCGCGGG
>NZ_JBHTDO010000069.1:0-15877 GCF_042666575.1 Actinoplanes sp. GCM10030250
GGCGGGGGCGGCGCGGGCGCGGGCGGGCGGGCGGGCGGCGCGGGCGCGGGCGGGCGGGCGGAGCGCGCGGGTGGCGCGCGCGGGTTGGGTGAGCGGGAGGGGGCTAGGCGGGGAGGTCTCGGCGGCGGAGGGCGGCCAGCCCCGTGACGCCCAGCAGCACGGCCACCCCGGTCAGCACGACCAGCGGCACCACACTCACGTCCGACCCCGGCAGGTGCGGCACGTGCGTGAACGGCGACAGGTCCAGCACCCACTGGCTCACCCCGAGCAACGGCCCCACCAGCAACACCAGCAGGCACGCCGCAACCGCGCCCCAGGCCACCGCCGCCAGCCGCGGCAGCACGCCGATCAGCAGCACCGTCACTCCGGCCAGCACCCACACCGCGGGCAGCTGCGCCACCGAAGCACCCAGCACCGGACCCACGTCCCCGTGCACCAAACCCGCCAGCAGCCCTTCAGCGACCAGCGCCGCACCAGGCCCGAGCAGGGCGAACACCAGATGGCTGCCGGCCCACGCGTACCGGCTCACGGATGTCGAGAGCACAGCCTCCGCATGCCCGCTCTGCTCCTCGTCGCGCATCCGCAGCGCCGCCTGCACCGCGTAGCAGGCCGCAACCATCCCGCAGATCGCCGCCGTAGTAGCGAAGTAGGCATCGCTGACCGCCCCCGCCCCACCGATCTTGGTGAAGATCTCGTCGATCCCGCCGGCGTCTTCGGCGATCCGCGTGACGGTGCTGCCGACGGCTCCGAAGATCAGGCCGAGGGCGGCGAATCCGGCGGTCCAGCCGAACAGCGGACCGCGGTGCAGGCGCCAGGCGAGCGCGATGGGCGAGCGCAGACCCGCGGCGGCCGTCGCTGGTCCGAGCCGTGCGGCGAGCAGGCCACCGCCGAAGTCGCGGCGGGTGAGGAGGTACGCGGAGACGGCACCCGCACCGACCGAGAACAGAATCGCGAGCAGGGCGGGCCACCAGGCATTCGTGCCGTACGGAAAGACACGGTGTGCCCACCCCACCGGTGACAGCCAGGAGAGCCAGCCGAGTCGCCCGTCACCGAGGGCCGAGATGTCGCCGCCGAGGCGTAGCACGTACGCCAAACCCAGCGTCATGACCGCGATCGTGCGCGCACCGCGCGCCCCACCACTGAGCTGCGCAGCGACCGCGCCGACGCCGGCGAAGGTCCAGCCGGAGAGCGTGAACACCGCACCCAGCGCGACCGAGCCACCGGCCGGGAGCCCCGCACCGATCATCGTCGCCGTCACGAGGAGTCCCATGATCAGGCATGCTCCGGCCGTCGCGAGCACGGCTGCGGCGAGCGGCGCATAGCGCCCGACCACGGTGGCCCGGATCAGCTCGGTCCGGCCGGCCTCCTCGTCGGCGCGGGTGTGCCGGATGACGGTGAGCAGCGCGACCAGCCCGATCATGACCGGCACGAAGCCGCCCCGCCAGACCGTCAGCTCGCCCAGGCTGGTGCCGTGCAGCGGGCCGTAGAGCCCCACGAACCCGGCGTTCTCCGCGCTGAGCCGGGCGTAGTCGACGCGTTCCTGATCGGTGGCGAAGAGCGTCTTGAAACTGGCGACGTACACATACGGCAGGATGCCGAGCCCGAGAATCCAGAGCGGCATGATGACGCGGTCACGGCGGAGGATGAGCCGGATGAGCCGGCCGTACCCGGTCATTTCTCGCTCCTCGCGTAGTGCCGCAGGAACAGCTCCTCCAGCGAGGGCGGCTGGCTCACCAGGCTGCGCACGCCCGCCGCGACGAGTGCCCGCAGTGCCGGCTCCAGAGCGTCGGCGTCCACATCGAACGCCACCCGGCCGTCGTCACCGGTCAGTTCGTGCACGCCGGTGAGGGACGCGAGCCCGTTCACCGGCCCGGTCAGCTCGGCTCGAATGCTCGTCCGCGTCAGATGCCGCAGGTCGTCTAGGGTGCCGGTCTCCACCGCCTGCCCCGCACGGATGATCGTCAGCCGGTCGCAGAGCACCTCCACCTCGGACAGGATGTGGCTGGAGAGCAGCACCGTACGGTCGCCTCGCTGTTTCTCCTGAAGGATCACCTCGCGGAAGACCTCCTCCATCAGCGGGTCCAGCCCGGAGGTGGGCTCGTCGAGGATCAGCAGCTCCACATCGGAGGCGAGCGCCGCGACGAGCGCCACCTTCTGCCGGTTGCCCTTCGAATACGCCCGGCCCTTCTTCCGGGGGTCAAGCTCGAACCGCTCGATCAGGTCGTCGCGGCGCTTGCGGTCCAGGCCACCGCGCAGCCGGCCCAGCAGATCGATCACCTCGCCGCCGGTGAGGCTCGGCCAGAAGGTGACGTCACCCGGCACGTAGGCGAGGCGTTTGTGCAGCTCTGTCGCGTCGGCCCACGGGTCGCCGCCGAGCAGCCGCGCGGTCCCGCCGTCGGCCCTCATCAGGCCGAGCAGGACCCGAATCGTGGTGGTCTTGCCCGCACCGTTCGGGCCCAGGAAGCCGTGCACCTCGCCGGTGCGCACCTTCAGGTCGAGCCGGTCAAGGGCGGTGACCGCCCCGAACCGTTTGATCAGTCCGTCGACATCGATGGCCTCGGTCATGACACTCCCTCGTCGGATTCGAACCGATCGAGCGCCTTGAACGCCTGGTCGGTCTGTTCGGGAGTGAGTAGCGGTTGCGAGAAGACCTCGATCGACGCGCGGATCATGCGCAGGTAACCCGGGCGGGATCGCACGTCCTCACCGAGCGCGGCCGTCAACTGGTCGCCCATCAGGAACATGCCCATCTTCATGGCGCCCAGGACAGCCACGTAGGCCCGGCGGTCGGACGTCTCCAGATGGGTGCTCGCCAGCCATTGCTCGCCGTGCTCCACGGCTTGCAGGAACATGGCCGAGCCCCGGGGGGAACCGTCCATCAGGGACCGCACCAGATACTGCTGGAGGATCATCACCTCGGGCGTCAGCGGGCCGATCGTCTGCGAGTCGGCGAACCGCATCTGGAGCTGGGCGATCTGCCCCATCGCCCACTCGTCGCAGGCGTCGCGCAGGCCCTCCTTCGACCCGAAGTGGTGCCGGAGGAGCCCGGAGGAGACGTCGGCGGCCTGGGCGATGTCCCGGATGGTGGCACCGCCGATGCCGCGATCGGTGAAGAGCGCGATCGCGGCATCACGGATGCGGGCACGGGCGGTCAGGTCGCTATTGCTACTCACGTGTGTAGCGTACTACACGCGTGTGTAGCTTTAGGCCTTCGTCGATGCCCCATTCACTGTCGCCTCGGTGACAGCACTGCCTTCCAGGCCCCAGCGGGAGAGCAATTCGGCGTAGGTGCCGGACTCGATCAGCCGCTTCAGAGCCGCCTGGAGGCAGTCCCGCAGCGCCTTGTTGTCCTTGGCCACGGCGATCCCGAACTGGCCCGGCTCGTACTGCTGGTCGTTGGCGAGCTGGTAGAAGGCGCTGGTCCGGGGATCGGCGATCAGGTGCGCGGCCGGCGGGGAGTCGATCAGCACCGCGGCCACCCGGCCGGTGCGCAACTGCACCAGCGCGTCCGCGTTCGTCCGGCGGCTGTCAATCTTGATCGGCCAGGCGGCGCACTCCTTCTTCTGGAGCCGCTGGAGGATCTCCTCCTGAAGGGTTCCGTGCTCGGTCGCCACCTTCTGGCCGCAGAGGTCCGACAGTTCGCTGACGTTCCGCGGGTTGCCCTGCTGCACCACGATCGAGGTGCCGGCGTTCAGGTAGTCGATGAAGTCCGCCTTGTCCCGGCGGTCGACCGTGTCGGTCATCGACGAGAGCACGGCGTCGTAGGTGCCGGCTCCGACCTCATCCAGCGCGGTGCTGAAGACACCCACCACCATCTCGGTGCGGATACCGAGGACGTCACCGAGGGCGGCGGCCAGGTCCGGCGAGAAGCCGATCACCGTACGACCGTCGGCCGCGAAATACTCCATCGGCGCGTAGCTGGCGTCGGTCACCAGCCGGATGGAACCGCGGGCGCGTACCGACTGGGGCAGCCGCGCGTGCAGGTCCTGATCCATGGCCACCGCGGCGGTCACGTCGAGGACGCTCTCCTCCTTCTCCGACCCGCCACCTGAACAACCACCGACCGCGAGCACCAGGACCACGCTGGTCAACGCCAAGCCTCGCCGGAAGAACCTCATCTGACTGCCCCCTCGGGTACCGGTACTGCGGAAATTTCTGGCCAGGGCGCCGGGCGCCCGTAGAAGTAGCCCTGCGCCTCGTCACAGCCGGCCGCGGCCAGCCAGTGACCGACCTCGGCCGTCTCCACGCCCTCGGCGGTGGCACGGCTGCCCAGGCCATGAGCGAGC
This sequence comes from Actinoplanes sp. GCM10030250, assembly GCF_042666575.1. Taxonomy (NCBI): domain Bacteria; kingdom Bacillati; phylum Actinomycetota; class Actinomycetes; order Micromonosporales; family Micromonosporaceae; genus Actinoplanes; species Actinoplanes sp. GCM10030250. The sequence continues at coordinate 4,287 of NZ_JBHTDO010000069.1, forward strand.
TCGATGACGGACCGGACGATCGCCTGACTCTGCGGATCGCGCATCACGTCGGCGACGAACGCCCGATCGATCTTGATTTCGGTGATCGGCAGGCCCCGGAGGTACGCGAGGCTGGTGAAGCCCGCGCCGAAGTCGTCGACCGAGATGCCGACGCCCAGCTGCCCGAGCTCGACAACGGTCCGCGCCACGGTGTCGGTGTCGCCGGCCAGCGCGGTCTCGGTGATCTCCAGGATCAGCCGGTCCGGCGGGGTGCCGGTCTCCGCCAGCAGGTCCTTGACGAGCTGCGGGAACCCGGGCACCTCGAGGTTGCGGGCCGAGACGTTCACCGACAGCGGCCAGTCCCAGCCGAGCCGGGTCCAGCCCGCCTGCCCGGCGAGGGCACGGCGCAGGACCCACTCGGTGAGCGGCACGATCAGCCCGGAGTGCTCGGCGGCCGGCAGGAACTCGCCGGGCGGGACCAGCCCGCGCAGCGGGTGCTGCCAGCGCACGAGTGCCTCGACACCGCCGACCTCGCCGGACGGGAGGTTGACCTTGGGCTGGTAGAACAGCACCAGCTCGTCGCGTTCCAGCGCGTGCCTGAGCTCGGCCTGCACCACCAGCCACTGGTGCGGGTGGCTGGTCTCGCCACCGGCGTAGACCACGACGTCCGCGGTGCCACGCTTGCCCTGGTACATGGCGGTGTCGGCGCGCTGCTTGAGATCCTGCAACTGGTCGCCGTGCTCGGGATAGAGCGACACCCCGAAACTCGCCTCGATGCTCAGAGGTACGCCGTCGAGCACCATCTCGTCGGAGACCCGGTCGTGCACCGACTCGAGCAGGGCGACCGCTTCGGTCCGGTCGCGGCCCGGCAGCATCAGGGCGAACTCGTCGCCGCCCAGCCGCGCCAGGATGTCGTCCGGTCCCAGCGCGTCGCGCATCCGTACGGAGACGATGCGCAGCAGCTCGTCGCCGGCGTGGTGCCCCAGGGTGTCGTTGACCTCTTTGAACCGGTTGAGGTCGGCCAGCACCACGGCGCCGTTGCCACCGTTGCGCCGGGCCACCTCGAGCACCTGCTCGGCCTGGTCCCGGAAGGCCGTCCGGTTCGGCAGGCCGGTCAGCGCGTCGTGGGTGGCCTGGTACTCCTGGCGGGCCGCGTACCGGCTCAGCGAGCGGGTGGTGCTCCAGGCGAGCAGCGCCAGCACCAGGTAGAGGGCGATCAGGGCACCGCCAATACGCCACCAGGAACGCGTCATCTGCGCGTGCAACTGGTCGGCGATCGTCTGGTACGGCAGGTACAGCTCGATCACTCCGACGGACTGCCCGGACGCGCTCGCCACCAGCGGCTGGAGCACCCGGATGACGTCGACGCGGCCGTCGATCACGGTGGCCCGCGGATTGCCCGCCGCAGCCGCCTGGAAGTCCGGGTCGGAGGTCGGTACGCCGCCGCTCGTCGAGCCGTCGTCGGAGAAGACCACCCGCCCGGTGAAGCTGCGCAGCCGCACCCGCAGTACCGCACCGCGGAACACGGCCTGTTCGGTCGCCGCCCGCATGCCCTCGACCTGGACGACGGTCAGGCCGTCGGTGATGCCGTCGCTCGCCACCGTCTCACCGGTGTTGAGCGCGGGGGCGATCGCCATCTCGGCGATGACCGCGGCCTGTGCGAGACCCTGGGCCCGCCCCTGGTCGGCGGCGTCACCGCGATAGGTCTGCACCATCATCGCGCCCAACGCGACAACGGGCACCAGGCTGGCCGCGGCGTAGGTCGCGAACAGGCGGGTGCTCGTACGTGCGCCGGGTTGGCGGCGGGCTCGGCGGGACCACATGCGGGACTGATCGGTGCCGGGCACCCCGCCTTGAGGGATTCAGCCCCGCAGCATCGGCACCAATGTCGCGGCGACCCACTGCTCGAGGCTGGTCGGCGTGGTGGTGACCGGCGTGCGCTCCTGCTCCGGTGTGAAGTCGTCACGGATCCCGGCGATCATGCCGACCAGGGCGTCGGCGGCGGCGCCGGAGAGCCCGGCCTGCCGCAGCCCGTCACTCATCGCCCGGTCCGCCACCACGTCGAGGCTCACCTTCGCACCGGTCGCCCGCGAGATCACCTCGGCCACACCCGCCCAGGTGAGGTCCGCCGGACCGTGCACGGCCTGCACCACCGGACCGGACCAGCCGGGCGCCAGCAGCCGGGCCGCCGCGACCTCACCCACGTCCCGCGGATCGACCCAGGGCATCGGCCGCTCCGCCGGCATCGTGGTGGTGAGCCGCCCGTCCCTCAGCTCGTCGAGGTTGCCGAGCAGGTTGGTGAAGTAGTAACCACCGCGGAGCACGGTCACGTCGGCGCCGGTCGCGAGGAACGCGTCCTCGGCGCGGGCGAGGCCGTCGATCAGCCCCGCACCGTGCCGCCGCTCCGCTCCGACACTGCTGATCACCACGACCCGGCGGACCTCGGAGGCCCGCACCGCTGCCGTGCCGCTCTCCACCACCGCGGCCATCTCACTCAGCGGATCGGCCGCGGTGATGTCCTCAGGCGTGACCCAGAGCAGCGCGTCGAGGCCGGCGGTCGCGCCCGTCACGAACGCCCGATCGCTCAGGTCACCGCGCTCGGCGTCGACCTCGCCGGCGATCCCGGGCTCGAGCCGCCCGGGATCGCGCACCAGCACTCGGGGACGCTCCCCCGCCTGGAGGAGCAGTCGTGTCACCCTCGATCCGACGTTTCCGGTCGCCCCGGTCACTCCGATAGTCATCCTGTCGTTCTACCCGGCCCCTGTGACAGGAATCAGGCCTCCGAGGGCGGAGCGGCCGCGCCGGTCATGATCGCCACCGCGTCGGACATGGAGTGCGACTGCGGCGTGATGATCGCGACCCGGCGGCCGAGCCGCTGGATGTGGATGCGATCGGCGATCTCGAAGACGTGCGGCATGTTGTGGCTGATCAAGATCACTGGCAGACCACGATCCCGTACGTCGCGGATGAGCTGGAGCACCCGATTGCCCTCCTTGACGCCGAGTGCGGCGGTCGGCTCGTCGAGGATCACCACCTTGCTGCCGAAGGCCGCGGACCGGGCGACCGCCACCGCCTGCCGCTGCCCGCCGGAGAGCGACTCGACCGGCTGGCTGATGTTCTGCAGGGTGGCGACCCCGAGCTCGCTCATGTGCCGGGCGGCCTCCTCGCGCATGTGTTTGCGGTCCAGCATGCGGAAGACCGATCCCAGGGGACCGGAGCGGCGCTCCTCCCGGCCGAGGAACAGGTTGTCCGCGATGTCGAGGCCGGGCGCGACCGCGAGGGTCTGGTAGACCGTCTCGATACCCGCCGCCCGGGCGTCCATCGGATTGCGGAAGGTCACCGGCTTGCCGTCGAGCAGGATCTCGCCGCTGTCCGGGACGAGCGCGCCGGAGAGCGCCTTGATCAGGCTGGACTTGCCGGCACCGTTGTCGCCGATCACCGCGAGGATCTCGCCGGGCAGCAGCTCCAGGTCGCTGTCGTCGATCGCGACGACCCGGCCGTACCGCTTCGTGAGGCCCCGTGCCTCCAGGACTGGCGTCGTCACGATTTCACCTTCCTGATCCACTGGTCCAGCGAGACCGCGATCAGCACCAGCACGCCGATGGCGAAGCCCTGCCAGACCACCTCGACGCCGGCCAGCTGCAGGCCGTTGCGGAACACGCCGACGATCAGGGCGCCGATCAGCGTCCCGATCACCCCGCCGCGGCCGCCGAAGAGGCTGGTGCCGCCGAGCACGACCGCGGTGATCGAGTCCAGGTTGTACTCGGTGCCGACGTTCGGGCTCGCCGACGCGAGCCGCCCGATCAGGATCCAGCCGGCGACCGCGTAGAGCAGCCCGGCCGTGGTGTAGACCGAGAAGAGCACCCGATTGGTACGGATACCGGCGAGCCGGGCCGCCTCGATGTCGTCACCCGTGGCGTAGACGTGCTTGCCCCAGGCCGTCGAACTGAGCGCGTAGGCGAATAGCCCGAACAGCAGCAGCATGATGATCGACCCGTAGCTGAGCCGGAAGTCCCCGATCGGGATGGACTCCCCGGTCCAGGTCATCAGCCCCGGCATGTCCGCACCGCGAACCGTCTCGCTGTTGCTGACCACCGAGTTCAGCGAGAAGAAGATGGTCAGCGTGCCGAGCGTGACGATGAACGGTGGCAGTTTGACCCGGGCGACCAGCACCCCGTTCAGCGCGCCCATCGCCGTACCGCAGGCGAAGCCGAGCAGCAGGGCGATCGGCCCCGGCATCCCGGCCTTGGTGCACAGCAGCGCCATCAGGATCGACGAGAAGACCGCGATCGCCCCGGCCGACAGGTCGATGCCGGCGGTCAGGATGATCAGTGTCTGGCCGAGGGCCAGTGTCGCGATCACCGTCACCTGCAACAGCACCAGGGACAGGTTCGCGGCGGAGAAGAAACGAACGTTGATGATCGAGAACGCGATGATCGCCACGATCAGTACGGCGAGCGGCCCGAGCACCGGATTGCCGTGCAGCAGTTGCTGCACGCGCAGGCCGAACGAGTCGTGACGCCGGGTCTCGAAGTCCGCGGAGGTGGTAGCAGTCATTCTCAGCCCCAGCAGTTCTGCTTGCCCCACGCGGAGTCTTTCGCCTCCACGCCGGCCTGCGGGTCGTCGGTGATCAGTTCGACGCCGGTGTCCACGAAGTTCTTTCCGGCGGTGTTCTGCGGCACGGTGCCGTCCTTGGCGTACTGCGCGATCGCCTCGACACCGAGCTGCGCCATCTTGATCGGGAACTGCATCGAGGTCGCGCCGATGACGCCCTTCGCGACGTTGTCGACGCCCGGGCACCCGCCGTCGACCGAGACGATCGTGACGTCCCGGTCCCGGCCGGCGGCCTTGATGGCCTCGTACGCGCCGGCCGCGGCCGGCTCGTTGATCGTGTAGACCAGGTTGATCGACGGATCCTTCTGCAGCAGGTTCTCCATCGCGGTACGCCCGCCCTCCTCGTTGCCGTCGGTGACGTCGTGCCCGGCGATCCGCGGGTCGTTCTCGTCCCCGATCCGGGCGGCGTCGGCGACGTCGATACCGAAGCCCTCCATGAAGCCCTGGTCACGCTGCACGTCGACGGAGACCTGATTGGCGTTGAGGTCGAGCATCGCGATCTTCGCCTGGGTACCGGCCTTGTCGAATTTCGCCTTGGCCCACAGCCCGATCCGGCGGCCGGCCTCGAAGTTGTCGGTGGCGAACGTGGCGTCCGCCGCATCGGGTGGATCGACAGGCGTGTCCAGCGCGATGACCAGCATGTCCGCCTCGTGTGCCCGGTCGATGGCGGGCACGATCGCCTTGGAGTCGTTCGGCGTGATCAGGAAGCCCTCGGCGCCGAAGGAGATCAGGTTCTCGATCGCGAGCACCTGCGCCTCGTTGTCGCCGTCCACCTTTCCGGCGAAGGTCTGCAACTCCACGCCGTGCTGGGCGGCGGCCTGCTGGGCGCCCTCGCGCATGGTCACGAAGAACGGGTTGGTGTCGGTCTTGGTGATCAGTCCGACGATGGGCTCGCCGGTACCCCGGTTGCAGGCGGTCAGGCCCGCGAGCAGCAGGACCGCACAACCGGCGGCCGCGGAAAGCCTTGATCGTTGACGCATGCCTCCTCCGGACGTCGAGCGACGAAACATCGAAAGACAACGTTGTCTTGGAGTAGACGCCCACCCCTGATGAGTGTCAACAATGAGTTTCCGACGTGTAGCGCCGAGTGATCATGGGAGTGGCCATGGCGCGGCCGACGATGAACGACGTAGCCCGTACCGCCGGCGTCAGCCTGAAGACCGTGTCCCGGGTGGTCAACGGCGAGCCGACGGTCACACCCGACCTGGCGGCCCGGGTGCGTGCCGCTGTCGAGTCCCTCGACTACCGGCCGCATCTGGGTGCCAGCATGCTGCGGCGGCGGGATCGGCGTACGCGGACGATCGGTGTTCTTCTCGAGGACGTCGCGAACCCGTTCTCGGCGGCTCTGCACCGGGCGATCGAGGACGAGGCCCGGGCTCGTGGCGTGCACGTCCTCACCGCGAGCCTGGACGGGGACGAGCGTCGCGAACGCGAGCTGGCCCGCGCGTTCCGGCAGCGGCAGACCGACGGGCTCATCCTCGTGCCGACCGCTTCCGACCAGTCCTATCTGGACCGGCTGAACGGCACGCCGGTCGTCTTCGTGGACCGGGTGGGCACCGGGTTCCCGGCCGACACGGTCGTCTCCACCAACGTCGCGGGCGCCGCCGGCGCGGTACGGCACCTCCTCGCCCACGGACACCGGCGCATCGCGTTCCTCGGCGACCACCAGCGCATACCGACCGCACGCGACCGTCTCCGCGGTTATCTCCAGGCGCTCGGCAACCGGGCCGGACCGGTGCTGCACGACGTGCACGGCGAGGCCGCCGCCGAACGCGCGACGCTGAGCCTGATGCGCCGCGCCGACGCACCCACAGCTCTGTTCACGAGTCAGAATCTGATCACCGTGGGAGCGGTCCGCGCACTACGCCGCCTGGGCCTTCGAGGCTCCGTCGCCCTGGTCGGCTTCGACGACTTCCCGCTCGCCGACCTGCTGGAACCGGCGGTCACCGTGGTGGCGCAGCATCCGGCCCGGATGGGCAGTGCGGCCGCCGGCGCGCTCTTCGAGCGCATCGACGGCCGCGACGGCCCGCCGCGCGAGATCCGGGTGGCGACGACCCTGATCCCGCGCGGCAGTGGTGAGTTACGGATCAGGGAAAATTGACGAGGTACGACGGTACGGTCGCCGTGCCCTGAGCCGGTCCACCGGTGTTGTTGACCACGTGGTCGATGACCCCGTTGCCACCCAGCGAGACAGTCAGCAGGTTGTGCAGCTTCACGCCGGAGTTCACCGGCACCTCGAAACCGCGGTCGGCGTGGATCGACGGGTTCACGTTGAAGTAGCAGTAGCTACCCATGCCCCACGCCTCGTGGTTGGTCACGCTGTCCGCCACCTTGTACGCCGCATACCCGTTCGCACCGGTCCGCCAGGCGGCCTGCGTCGGCGGGTCGTACGGCTTCTCGTTCTGCAGGAAGTAGGTCCGGCCGCCGTTGGCGTTCCACTGGACCTCGTACTTCTGGTAGTGCTCCACGAATAGCCCGTACGCCGTGACGTTCTGACCGTTGACGATCAGCCCGCTGTCGGCCGTGTTGATGGTCCATCCGTAGGTGCCGGCGTTGCCGTGGTCGGCCCGCCACGCCCAGATGTGGTCGATGATCACGTTGTTGCTGTTGACCAGCAGGCTGTTGGTGGCCTTACCGGCGATGTAACCACCGATCCGGAAGAACACGTCCTGAACCGTGGTCGGGTTCGCGGCGTGGTTCGCGTTCGACCCGTTCGGGCCGAGCACCAGCAGGTTCGCCGAGTTGGTGGTGCCCGCGTCGAAGAGCACGCCGGCGATCTTCACACCGTCCACATCGGCCACCTGCATCGGGGTGACACCGTTGTCCGGGATGATCGTCGCGTACCCGAGGCCCAACACCACGGTGTTGGCACGGTTCACGTTGATCGTCTGGTTCACGTGGTAGATGCCCGGCTGGAAGATCAGGTTGAGGCCCGAGGCGAGGGCCGCGTTGATCGTCGCCGCGCTGTCACCCGGCTTCGCCACGAAGAACTGGCTCAGCGGGATGCTGGTACCCGGCGTGTTGCCGTTCGCCCAGCTCACACCCGAGCTGTTGGTACGCAGCGTGGGCACGAAGACCGCGAACTGGCCGCCCGTCTGGTACAGGTACGGCTTCTCCCGGATCACCGGCGTCTGACCGATCGTGGTGTACGGCGGGTTCGGGAACGTCTGTGCCGGAGCGCCCTGGACACCGACGAACATCTGGTTCCAGACGGCGTTGGTGTTCGAGGCGATCTGGCTGTTCCGGGTGAACCACTGCTGCTGCGAGTACTGACCCTGGGTCCCGGTGATCCGGGAGTCGGAGATGTAACCGCCGGAGGCCCAGCCGTACCCGTTCGGCGCCAGGTTCAGGTTGCCCTGGATGTCCATCCGCCGGAACGGAGCGGCCTGCGAGACGGCCCAGCGGTTGGTCCCGTTCACCGGGTTGACCTGGATGTTCTCCACCGAGCGCCAGAAATTCTGGGTGGCGTTGCCCTGGAACCAGCCGGCGTCGACGGTGATGTCACCGTTGATCCGTACGTCCTGCGGGTTCTGGCCGAGACCGATCACCGAGGTGTAGAACCCGACCTGGATGTTCAGGCCGTTGTAGGTGCCGGGCTTGAAGGCGAGCACGTACCGGCCGGTGCCGAACTGCGCCTGCTCCTGCTGCTGGAAGATCGCGTCGGCCTGGGCCTGGATGCTCGCGGACGACATCGACGGGTCGAAGACGACCACGTTGGCGCCGAGGCTGCCACCGCCGGGGACGCTGGTTCCGGACTCGCCGAAGACCTTGAACTCGAACAGGGAGTATCCGTAGCCCGTGGTGCGCTGCGTGCCGTACATCCGCACATAACGGCCGTTGCCGCTGACCGACAGCGACTGATTTCCGCCGGTCGCGGTGGTGGTCGAGTAGACGGTGCTCCAACTGGAGGCGTTGTCCGAGACCTGGATCTGGAACGCCTTCGCCGCGGCGGTCTCCCAGTTCAGCTCGACCCGGGTGATCGCCTGCGAGCTGCCCAGGTCGACCTGGAGCCACTGCGGGTCGGAGAACGCCGACGACCAGCGGGAAGCGGTGTTCCCGTCGACGGCTTCGGAGGCCAGGTAGACGCCGGCGGCCTCGGTGGAGGAGGCAGTGGCGGGCTTGCCCTGCGACAGCAGGACCTCGGCGGCACTCGCGCCGCTCGCTGTGATGGTGGTGAACCCGGCCACCATGGCGGTTACCAAGCCGCCGATGGCGGCCAGCCGCCAGGGGGAACGTCTCATCGCTTCTCCTCGGGGAACGGGACGGGCGGTCCTGCACTCTCGGGAAGCGCTTCAACGAATCTTGGGAGAGCGCTTCCCGGCCGAACGTAAGGAGAGTGACGAATTGATGTCCATAGTTCGCAACAGTTCCGGAACCGGGCCGTCACATGCCGTCGCCTGCCGCGAAATTCGAGGCAGCGGGCTTCAGCAGGGATTACAGGCTCTGATAACAGCGAAGCCGGAACCGGTTCCGGCGCCGCGTGCGAGAACGCCCACTGCATCCCAGGCAAGGACAATTAGGATCGAACTATGCGGCTTGTGCTGACCACCGACACGCACGTTCCGAAGCGGGCGCGCGACCTGCCGGCTGAACTGTGGACGGCGATCGACGCGGCAGATGTGGTGATCCATGCCGGTGACTGGGTCGACGTGTCGCTGCTGGATGCCATTGAGCAGCGGTCACGTCGGTTGATCGCCTGCTACGGGAACAACGACGGTCCGGCGCTGCGTGCCCGGCTGACCGAAATTGCCTATGCCACGCTGGACGGATTGCGCCTTGCTGTGGTGCACGAGACCGGGGCGGCTACCGGGCGAGAGGTGCGTTGCGGGAAGCGCTTCCCCGATGTGGATGTGCTGGTTTTCGGGCATTCCCACATCCCGTGGGACACCATCGCGCCCAGTGGGTTGCGACTGCTCAACCCCGGGTCACCTACCGATCGGCGGCGGCAGCCGCACCACACGTTCATGACGGCAAGGGTGGCGAAGGGCGGACTGCACGACCTGGTGCTGCACCGTCTTTGACCGCACCGTCTTTGACCGCACCGCTCGCTAACGCAAGCCGCCCCCGCGAGCGCAAGGCTCACGGAGGCGGTGTTGAGCGAACGGATCAGCCGAGGTCGACGGTCGGGTAGAGCGGGAACGGCGCGAGGAGCTCGGAGGCCTGCTTGCTGATCCGGTCGGCGAGGGCCGGGTCGAGCGTGAACTTGGCCTTGGAACCCTCGGCCGGGATCGTGCCGGTGAGCACCGTGTGGATCAGATCGGCGATCTGATCCATTTCGGCCGTACCGAGGCCGCGGCTGGTGAGGGCCGGGGTGCCGACGCGGATGCCGGAGGTGTACCAGGCACCGTTCGGGTCGTTCGGGATAGCGTTGCGGTTGGTGACGATGCCGCTGTCCAGCAGGGCCTGCTCGGCCTGCCGTCCGGTGATGCCGAACGGGTGCACGTCGAGCAGCACAAGGTGGTTGTCGGTACCGCCGGAGACCAGCTGCACACCACGCTTCGTGAGGCCCTCGGCGAGAGCCTGACTGTTCGTGACGATCTGCTGGGCGTACGTGCTGAACTCGGGCCGGCGAGCCTCGGCGAAAGCGATCGCCTTGGCGGCCATCACGTGCGGCAGCGGGCCGCCGAGCACCATCGGGCAGCCGCGGTCCACCTGGCTCGAGAGCTCCGGCTGGCAGAGGACCGCACCACCGCGCGGGCCGCGCAGGCTCTTGTGGGTGGTGGTGGTGACGATGTGCGCGTGCGGGATCGGGTTGTAGTCGCCGGTGAAGACACCACCCGCGACCAGGCCGGCGAAATGCGCCATGTCGACCATGAACGTGGCACCGACCTCGTCGGCGATCTCGCGCATCTTCGCGAAGTTCACCTTCCGGGGGTACGCCGAGTAGCCGCCCACGATCACCGCAGGCTTGAACTCCTTCGCGGTCTCACGCAGCGCCGCGTAGTCGATCTGCCCGGTGGACGGGTCGACACCGTAGCTGCGCTGGTCGAACATCTTCCCGGAGATGTTCGGCCGGAACCCGTGGGTGAGGTGACCGCCGGCGTCCAGGGACATGCCGAGCAGCCGCTGGTTGCCGAAGGCCTGACGCAGCTCGGCCCACTCGGCAACGGTCAGGTCGTTGATCTGCCGCTTCTCGAACTTCTTCAGGTACGGCACCTCGACGCGGTCGGCCAGGATCGCCCAGTAGGCGACCAGGTTCGCGTCGATACCGGAGTGCGGCTGCACATAGGCGTAGGGAGCGCCGAACAGGGCCTTGGCGTGCTCGACGGCAACGGACTCGACGGTGTCGACGTTCTGGCAACCGGCGTAGAAGCGGCGGCCGATCGTGCCCTCCGCATACTTGTCGGAGAGCCAGTTACCCATGGCGAGCAGGACGGCCGGCGAAGCGTAGTTCTCACTCGCGATCAGCTTCAGCGACTCCCGCTGGTCGGTCAGCTCCTTCGCGATCGCGTCTGCAATGCGCGGTTCGACGGAGCGGACCACCTCGAGGGCGGAGCGGAAAGCGGTGGACTCGGCGTTCAACTCAGGCATGGGACCTCCCTATCACGTAGCGAAGAGGCCCAGGCGCACGGCAAGTCGTCGTCTCGACGGAGCCGCTCCCCGATGGTCAACCATCCGAACGCGCCAGTCACGGCCCACCCCAGCATACCGGCCCCCCTCCCCCGCCGCCCTCATCGCCCGCCCAGCGCCAGCCAAGTAACCCAGCTGGCCGTGAGCGGGGCCTTTCCGCCCGCAAGGCCCCCCTGGGCGCCAGCCGGGTGAGCCAGCTGGGCGCGAGCGGGGCCTTTCCGGCCGTGAGGCCCCCCTGGACGCCAGCCGAGTAACCCAGCTGGCCGTGAGCGGGGCTTTTCCGGCCGTGAGGCCCCCCTGGGCGCCAGCCGAGTTGACCGTTTTTGGGCAAAAAGAAAGGCCCACCCCGGACGGGGTGGGCCTTTCTTTCATGTTTGAGTCCGGCGGCGTCCTACTCTCCCACACCCTCCCGAGTGCAGTACCATCGG
>NZ_JBHTDO010000070.1:0-15340 GCF_042666575.1 Actinoplanes sp. GCM10030250
ACCGCCGGTGTGCCGATCGACTGGCAGCGGATCCAGCCCGCCGCCGTGCCGGCTGACCTGCCCACCTACCCCTTCGAGCGCCAGCGGTACTGGCTGCGGGCCGCACCGGCCGCCGACGCCGGCGCGATCGGGCAGACGCCCGTCGACCACCCGCTGCTGCGGTCCGCGGTCCGCGTGGCCGGCACCGGCGACCTGGTCCTCACCGGCCGCCTCGCCGCCGCACACCACCCGTGGCTCGCCGAGCACGTTGTCCACGGCACACCCCTGGTGCCCGGCTCCACGATGCTCGAACTCGCCGCCTTCGCCGCCACGGCGGCCGGCTGCGACACGATCGCCGAGCTGACCCTGCAGGCACCGCTGGTCCTGCCGGCCGACGGCGACGCCGCCCTCCAGGTGACCGTCGGTGCGGCCGGCGACGACGGCCTGCGCCCGCTGCGCATCCACTCGCAGCAGCCCGGGGACGACAGCTGGACGCCGCACGCCGAGGGCACCCTGTCCACCGAACCGTTCGCCCAGCGCCCGGTGCCGCCTGACGGTGACGCCGAGGAACTGCCGGTGGCCGAGCTGTACACGTGGTTCGCCGCCCACGGTTTCGAGTACGGCGAGGCGTACCGGGTGGTCCGGGCGGCCCGGCGGCGCGGCGGTGAGATGTGGGCGGACCTGGAGCCGGGCGCCGGTGGTGCAGGGTACGGAATCTTCCCGCCGCTGCTCGACGGCGCCCTGCACTTCGCGAAGCTGCCGGTGCACAACGGCCCGCCGGACGGTCGTGTGCCGTTCTCGTTCTCCGGCGTCCGGCTGCACGTCACCGGTGCCGCCGCGGCCCGCGCCCACGTGGTCGCCGGCGACAGCGGCCGGATGGCCGTCACCGTCGCCGACGAGCACGGCGCCCCGCTGCTCTCGATCGGCGCGCTGACGGTCCGCGAGCCGGTCGCCCTGCGCCGGCGGGCGGTGCTGCATCAGCTCACCTGGACCCGCACCACGCTGCCCGGCGGCCCGGCTCCCGAGACCGACGTGCTCACGGTCGCGGGCGGCACCCGCGAGGCCGTGCTGAGCACTCTCACGGCACTGCAGGACCGGCTCGCCGACGACACCACCGACCGCAGGCTGATGGTGGTGACCAGCGGCGCCGTGGCACTCGACGGGGAGATCCCGGACCCGGGCCTGGCCGCCGTCTGGGGCCTCGTCCGCTCCGCGCAGGCCGAACACCCGGACCGGTTCCTGCTCGCCGACATCGACGGCAGCACGGCGTCCCGGGCGGCCCTCGCCGCCGTCGCCGGCCTGGGCGAGCCGCAGGTGGCCCTGCGCGCCGGCACCCCCCACGTGCCCCGCCTGACCCGGATCACCACGAGCCCGCCACCCGCCCCGCCGCTGCCGGACGGCACCGTGCTGATCACCGGCGCGACGGGAGCGCTGGGCCGCCTGCTCGCCCGGCATCTGGTCACCGAGCACGGAGCCACCGAGTTGCTGCTGGTCAGCCGGCACGGTGCCGGCCCCGAGCAGATGGCGGAGCTGACCGCCCTCGGCGCCCGGGTCACCACCGCCGCCTGCGACGTCGCCGACCGTGCGGCGCTGGCCGCACTGCTCGCCGGTGTACCCGCCCTGAGCCTCGTGGTCCACGCCGCCGGTGTCCTCGCCGATGCCACGATCAGCAACCTGACCGCCGAGCGGGTCGACACCGTCCTGCGGGCCAAGGCGGACGCCGCGGCGTACCTCGATGAGCTGACCCGCGGCCGGAACCGGCCCGCCCTGCTGCTCTTCTCCTCGGTCGCCGGGGTCCTCGGCAGCCCGGGGCAGGCGGGCTACGCCGCCGCCAACGCCTACCTCGACGCCCTCGCCCAGCGGCGTGCCGCGCAGGGGCATCCGGCGACCGCGATGGCGTGGGGCTGGTGGGACCTGGACGCCGGGATGACCGCCGGACCGGCGGCCCGGCGCCGTGACACCGGACCGCTGGTGCCGCTCACCGAACAGGACGGCCTGGCGCTGTTCGACGCGGCGTGGCAGTCCGGATCGGCCGCCGTGGTGACGGCCCGGCTGCGGCCGGTCGCCGGACCCGGCCTGCCCCCGGTGCTGCGCGACCTGGCCCCGGCGGTGACCGGGCGCCGGGGACCGGCGGACCTGACCAGGCGGCTGGCGGCCGCTCCCGAGGCGGAGCGCGGCGCCATCGTCCGTGACCTGGTCCGCGATCACTGCGCCACGATCCTCGGCCTGCCGGACCGGCACGCGGTCAAGGCCGACCGCGGCTTCCTGGACATGGGCTTCGACTCGCTGACCGCCGTGGAACTGCGCAACCGCCTCGGCGAGGCGACCGGGCTGCGGCTGCCGGCGACGCTGCTCTTCGACAACCCCACACCGGCGGGGCTGGCCGAGGCGATCCACGCCCGGCTCGCCGCGCCCGTCGCGCCGGACACCGCCGACCTGGACCGGATCGAGGCGAACCTGGCGGACCTCGGCGACGGCGACCGCGACCGGCTGGCCCACCGCCTGCGGGCCCTGCTCGACCGGCTGACCGCGCCGGCACCCGCCACGGCGCTCACGGACGCCTCGACCGACGACGAGCTCTTCGCGTTCATCGACGACGAGCTCGGCATCTCCTGACTTCGGCACCGACCGGGAGGCAAGCTCCATGTCCAACGAGGACAAGCTGCGCGACTACCTCAAGCGCGTGACCACGGATCTGCACCAGACGCGTACGCAGATGCAGCAGCTGCGCGGTCCCGTGGCGATCGTCGCGATGTCCTGCCGCTACCCGGGCGGGGTGGACGACCCGGAGGGCCTGTGGCGCCTGCTCGACGAGGGCACCGACGCGATCGGGCCGTTCCCGGCGAACCGCGGCTGGGACGTCGAGCGGCTCTACGACCCCGACCCGGAGGCGATCGGGCGCAGCTACGTGCGTACCGGCGGGTTCCTGCACGACGCCGACCGCTTCGACGCCGCGGCCTTCGACATCAGCCCCCGCGAGGCGCTGACCGTCGACCCGCAGCAGCGGATCCTGCTGGAGCTGGCCTGGGAGGCCTTCGAGCGCTCCGGCATCGGGGTGCACGCGATGCGGGGCACCGCGACCGGGGTCTACGCCGGCGTCATGTACAACGACTACGCGGCCCGGGTGCGCACCGCGCCGCCGGAGGTCGAGGGCTACCTCGGTACGGGCAGCGCCGGCAGCGTCGCCTCGGGCCGGGTGGCGTACACGTTCGGGCTGGAGGGGCCGGCGGTCACGCTCGACACCGCGTGCTCGTCGTCGCTGGTGGCCGTGCACCTCGCCGTCGAGGCGCTGCGCCGCGGCGAGTGCTCGACGGCCCTGGCCGGCGGCGTGACCGTGATGGCGTCGCCGAACGTCTTCGTCGAGTTCAGCCGCCAGCGCGCGCTGTCGCCGGACGGGCGCTGCAAGGCGTTCTCCGCGCACGCCGACGGCACCGGCTGGGCGGAGGGCGCCGGGCTGCTCCTGCTGGAACGGCTCGAGGACGCTCAGCGCCACGGCCATCCGGTGCTCGCCGTGATCCGCGGCGCGGCGGTCAATCAGGACGGCGCCAGCAGCCGGCTGACCGCACCGAACGGCGCGGCTCAGCAGCGGGTGATCCGGCAGGCGCTGGCCGACGCGCGGCTCACCCCCGCCGACGTGGACGCGGTGGAGGCGCACGGCACCGGCACCGGGCTCGGTGACCCGATCGAGGTGCAGGCGCTCGCGGAGGCCTACGGCGAGCGGCGCACCCGGCCGCTGTGGCTCGGCTCGGTCAAGTCGAACATCGGGCACAGCCAGGCCGCCGCGGGGGTGGCCGGGGTGATCAAGATGGTGCAGGCGCTGCGGCACCTTCGCTTGCCTCAAACCCTGCACGTGGGCGAGCCGACCCCGCACGCGGACTGGACCGGCCCGGTCACGCTGCTGAGCGAGGCGCAGCCGTGGGAGCCGGTGCCCGGACGGCCGCGGGTGGCGGCGGTGTCGTCGTTCGGCATCAGCGGCACCAACGCCCACGTGCTGCTGGCGGAGGCTCCCGGCGTACCGGCCGCGGAACCACCCGCGGTGCCGGAGGGTGGCATCCGGCTGCTGGCGCTGTCGGCGCGTACCGAGGGTGCGCTGCGCGGGCAGGCCCGCCGCCTGGCCGAGCTGCTGGGCAGCGGGCCGGAACCGGACCTCGACGTCGTGGCGCAGGCCCTGGCGAACCGCCGGCCGTGGGAGCACCGCGCCGTCGTGGTGGCGGCCGACCGCCCGCAGGCCGTGGCGGCCCTCGACGCCGTCGCCGGCGGAACCCCCGCGCCGGATGTCGCCGAGGGACAGGCGCGGGTCCGGCGGGTCGCCTTCGTCTTCCCCGGCCAGGGCTCGCAGTGGTCCCGGATGGCCGTCGAGCTGCTCGGCACCTCGGAGGTGTTCGCCGCCCGGATGGCCGACTGCGCCGAGGCGCTCGCGCCGTACCTGGACGCCGATCCGCGTGACCTGCTCCGCGGCGACGACGACTGGATGGACCGGGTGGACCGGGTACAGCCGGTTCTGTTCGCCGTGATGGTGTCGCTCGCCGAGGTGTGGCGCTCGCACGGTGCCGTACCGTCCGCGGTGATCGGGCACAGCCAGGGCGAGATCGCCGCGGCCTGCGTAGCCGGCGCCCTCTCGCTCCCGGACGCGGCGAAGGTCGTGGCGCTGCGGTCCCGGGCCCTGCTGGAGATCGCCGGCCAGGGCGGCATGGCGTCGGTCGCGCTGCCCGCCGAGCGGGTGGCGGAGCTGATCGAGCGGTGGCCGGGACGCCTGGCGCTGGCCGCCGTCAACGGCCCGGCCGCCACGGTGGTCTCCGGCGACCCGGCGGCGCTGCTGGAACTGCGCGAGGCGGGGGAGCGGGACGGCTACCGGGTGCGGATCATCCCGGTCGACTACGCGTCGCACTCCGCGCACGTGGAGGGCATTCGGGACCGGCTGCTGGCCGAACTCGCGGTGACCCCGCGCGCGGGGGCGGAAGTGCTGTTCTGCTCCACCGTCACCGGGGAACCCGCCGATCCGGGCACGCTGGACGCGGCGTACTGGTACCGCAACCTGCGGGCCACGGTGGATCTGCGGGCCGCGACCCGCGCCCTGCTCGACCGCGGGTACGACGCGTTCGTCGAGGTCAGCCCGCATCCGGTGCTGGTCGCGGCGGTGCAGGACACGGTCGCGGAAGCCGGGCGGGACGCGGTCGTGCTCGGCACCCTGCGGCGCGACGAGGGCGGGCCACGACGGCTGCGCACCTCGCTGGCCCAGGCCTACGCCGCCGGGCTGGACGTCCGCTGGACCGCTCCCGGCCCGGCCGCCGTCGTCCTGCCCACCTACGCCTTCGAGCGGGAGCGCTACTGGCTCGACGCGGGCGACCGGGCCGCCCGCGACGCCGGCGCTCTCGGTGTCACCCCGATGGACCATCCGCTGCTGGCCGCGGCGGTGCCGCCGGCCGCCGGCGAGGACGTGATCGTGACCGGCCTGCTGAGCGCGGGCACACCGGGCTGGCTGGGCGACCACGTGATCGCCGGCCGCCGCATCGTCCCGGGCGCGGCCGTCGTCGAGATGATGCTCGCGGCCGGCGCCCAGGTCGACTGCGACACCGTCGAGGAACTCACCCTGCTCGCGCCGATGACCCTGCCTGAGCGGGCCGGGCTGCAGGTCCAGCTGCGGATCGGCCCGGCCGCGGCGGACGGCACCCGCCCCGCCGAGTGCTTCGCCCGCCCGGCACCCGGCCCCGGTGAGCGCGACGACAGCCTGCCCTGGCAGCAGCACGCCACCGGCCTGCTCGCCGCCACCCCGGCACCGCAGCGGACCGGTACGGCCACCTGGCCGCCCCCCGGCGCCCGCAGCGTGCCGACCGACGACCTCTACAGCGACCTCGCCGCCCTCGGCTACGACTACGGCCCCGCCTTCCGTAACCTGCGCGCCGCCTGGCGCTCCGGCGACGACTGGTACGCCGAGGTCGCCCTGCCCGAGTCCGAGCACGGCGCCGCCGCCGGCTGTCTGCTGCACCCGGCACTGCTCGACGCCGCCCTGCACGTGCTGGGCCTGCTCGGCGGGACCGGTCTGCGCCTGCCGTTCCTCTGGTCCGGTGTCCGGCTGAGCGCCGCCGGGGCGACTGCCCTGCGCCTGCACCTGGCGCCCGCCGGCCCGGACACCTTCACCCTGGACCTGGGCGCCGCCGACGGCACGCCGCTGGGCGTGGTCCGGGGCCTGACCCTGCGGACGGTCAGCGCCCGCCAGCTGCGCGCCGGTGCCCGGGATTCGCTGTTCCGGCAGGTGTGGCAGCCCCGGGAGCTTCCGGAGCCGCCGGACGGCACCGGTTCCTGGGCAGCGGCCGGTGAGGTACCCGGCCCGGTGCCGGTGTCCGAGCGCCACGACACCCTCGCCGGTGTCCCCGGCACCCCGCCTGTCGTGCTGACCGGCATCCGCACCGGTCCTGCCGGTGAGGTCGCCGTGGCCGCCCTCGCCACACTGCGGGAGTGGCTCTCGGAGGAGCGCTTCGGCGGATCGCGGCTGGTGTTCGTCACCGGCGGCGGTGACGAGCCGGCCGCCGCCGCGATCCGCGGGGTGATCCGGTCGGCGCAGGCCGAGCACCCCGACCGGTTGGTGCTCGTCGAGACCGACCCGGAATCGGCCGGCCTGGTCGCCGCGGCGGTGGCGGCCGGGGAGCCGCACGTCGTGCTGCGCGGCGGCGAGGCCTGCGTGCCGGCCCTGGAGAGGACCGGCGGCACCGGTCTGCTGGCGCCGCCCGCGGACGGCGCCTGGCGGCTGGAGTTCGCCGGGCGCCAGACGATGGATCGGCTGGAGCTGGTGCCGAACCCGGAGGCCGAGGCACCGCTGGGTGCCGGCGAGGTCCGGATAGCGGTCCGGGCGGTCGGCCTGAACTTCCGGCAGGTCCTGCTGACGCTCGGCATGGTGCCGCACGTGGCCGGGATGGCCAGCGGTGAGGGTGCGGGCGTGGTGGTCGAGACCGGCCCCGGTGTGACCCGCTGGCGCGCCGGGGACCGGGTCACCGGCCTGTTCCGCACCGGTAGCGGGCCGCTGGCGGTGGCCGGCGAGCTGACCCTGGCCCCGATCCCGGCCGGGCTGACGTTCGCCGAGGCGGCGGCCCTGCCGGTGGCGTTCCTGACCGCCTACTACGCCCTGGCCGACGTGGCCGGTGTCCGGGACGGCGAGTCGGTGCTCGTGCACGCGGCGGCCGGCGGCGTGGGCACCGCCGCGGTCGCGCTGGCCCGCCACTGGGGCCTGGAGGTCTTCGGCACGGCGAGCGAGCCGAAATGGCCCGCCGTCCGTGCCGCCGGTGTGCGGCGGGACCGGATCGCCTCGTCGCGGACCCTGGAGTTCGAGGCCGCCTTCCGCGACGCCACCGCCGGCCGGGGTGTCGACGTGGTGCTGAACTCCCTGGCCGGTGAGTTCACCGACGCCTCGCTGCGCCTGCTGGCTCCGCGGGGGCGCTTCGTGGAGATGGGCAAGACCGACCCGCGCGACCCCGAGGTGGTGCGTGCCGAGCACCGCGGCGCCCGGTACCGGGCGTTCGACCTGGCCGAACCGTCCGAGGAGCGGATCGGTGAGATCCTCGCCGAGGTGTCGCGGCTGGTGGGCTCGGGAGCGGTGCGGCCGCTGCCGGTCACGGCGTACGACATCCGCGACGCACCGGACGCGTTCCGCTGCCTGGCACAGGCCCAGCACGTCGGCAAGGTCGTGCTGACCGTGCCGGCCCCGCTCGACCCCGGCGGCACGGTCCTGGTCACCGGCGGGCTGGGCACCCTCGGCGCCGCCATGGCGCGCCGCCTGGTCACCGTCCACGGTGTGCGGCATCTGCTGCTGGCCGGCCGGCGGGGCATCGACGCGCCCGGTGCCGCGCGGCTGCGCGACGAGCTCACCGGGCTCGGCGCGGACGTCGTGGTCGCCGCCTGCGACGTGGGCGACCGCGACGACGTGGCGAAGCTGCTGGCGCAGGCGCCCACGCCGCTGACCGCGGTGATCCACGCGGCCGGTGTCCTCGACGACGCCCTGGTCGCCGACCTGACGCCGGAGCAGGTGCGGGCGGTGTTCCATCCCAAGGCTGACGCGGCCGCCCACCTCGACGAGCTCACCCGCGAGGCGGACCTGTCCGCGTTCGTGCTCTGCTCCTCGGCCGCCGGCACCCTCGGCGGACCCGGTCAGGCCAACTACGCGGCCGC
Source organism: Actinoplanes sp. GCM10030250 (assembly GCF_042666575.1). Classification (NCBI taxonomy): domain Bacteria; kingdom Bacillati; phylum Actinomycetota; class Actinomycetes; order Micromonosporales; family Micromonosporaceae; genus Actinoplanes; species Actinoplanes sp. GCM10030250. The sequence continues at coordinate 8,140 of NZ_JBHTDO010000070.1, forward strand.
GAACGCCGTCCTGGACGCGCTGGCCGCCCGGCGGCGGCGCGAGGGGCTCGCGGCGGTGTCGGTGGCGTGGGGCCTGTGGGCCGAGAGCAGCGGCATGACCGGCCATCTGAGCGCCGGTGACGTGCAGCGCCTGCGCCGCGCCGGACTGCGGCCGCTGGCCACCGAGGAGGGGCTGGCGATCTTCGACGGTGTGCTCGGCAGCGCCGAGCCGCTGCTGGTGGCCACCGGCGTCGACCTCGCGGGCGCCGATCGCACACGGCTGTCGCCGCTGTTGCGCGGCCTGCTGCGCGCCGCGCCACCGCGCGCCGCCGGACCGGGTCCCGGCGCCGGCAACGCCCTGCGCGAGCAGCTGGAGCGTACGCCCGAGGCGGACCGCCCCCGGCTGGTGCTGGAGCTGGTCCGGGCCCACGTGGCGGCGGTCCTGGGGCACGGCTCGGCCGGTCCCGCCACCGACGCGCAGACCTTCAAGACGCTCGGCTTCGACTCGCTGACCGGGGTGGAGCTGCGCAACCGGCTGACCGCCGCGACCGGGCTGAAGCTGCCCGCAACGCTGGTGTTCGACCACCCCACCGTGACGGCGCTCAGCGACGAGCTGCTCGCCCGCCTGCTGCCGCGCGCCGAACAGCGCGCGGTATCGCTGCTCGACGAGCTGGACCGCCTGGAAGGGCTCGCGCCCGCCGAGGGCGTCGGTGCCGAGGTCATCGAGCGACTGGAACGCCTGGTGCGCGCCTGGCGGTCCCCGCAGCGCGGCGACCTCGACACGGCGACGGACGACGAGCTGTTCGCCCTGCTCGACAACGAACTCGGAAGCCGGTGAAACCGCCCGCGGGCGGCGAGACGCGAGGACAGCCCATGACCACATCACCCGAGCAGCTCGTCACCGCGCTGCGCGCCTCCCTGCGGGAGAACGAGCGGCTGCGCGCCGCGCGGGACCAGCTCGCCGAGGCGGCCCGCGAACCGATCGCGATCGTCGGCATGGCCTGCCGCTACCCGGGGCAGGTCCGCTCGCCGGAGGACCTGTGGCAGCTGGTCGCGGTCGGCCTCGACGCGGTCGGCCCGTTCCCCGCCGACCGCGGCTGGGACCTGGCCGGCCTGTTCGACCCGCTCGGCACGGACCCGTCCAAGAGCTACGTCAGCGAGGGCGGCTTCCTGCACGATGCGGGCGACTTCGACGCGGACTTCTTCGGCCTGTCACCGCGCGAGGCCACCGCGATGGACCCGCAGCAGCGGCTGATGCTGGAGCTGGCCTGGGAAACCTTCGAGCACGCCGGTATCAGCGCCGCGACGATGCGGGGCACCCGGACCGGGGTGTTCGTCGGCGGCCAGTCGCTGGAGTACGGCACCCAGCAGGGCGAGGTACCGGACAGCGTCCGCGGTTACGTGATCACCGGCGTCGCACCGGCCGTGCTGTCCGGGCGCATCTCCTACCTCTTCGGTCTGGAGGGGCCGGCCGTCACGGTGGACACCGCCTGTTCCTCGTCGCTGGTGGCCCTGCACCTGGCGATCCAGGCACTGCGCGCGGGGGAGTGCACGTTCGCGCTGGCCGGCGGCGTCGCGGTGATGGCCACCCCGCTGGCGTTCGTCGAGTTCAGCCGGCAGAAGGGGATGGCCCGCGACGGGCGGTGCAAGTCGTACGCGGACGCGGCCGACGGGGCCGGCTGGGCCGAGGGCGCCGGGATGCTCGCTGTCGAACGCCTCAGCGACGCCCGCCGCAACGGGCACCGGGTCCTCGCCGTGGTCCGCGGGTCCGCGATCAACCAGGACGGCGCCTCGAACGGGCTGACCGCGCCGAGCGGACCGGCACAGCAGCGGGTGATCCGGCAGGCGTGGCAGGCGGCCGGTCTGACCGGCGCGGACATCGACGCGGTGGAGGGGCACGGCACCGGCACCACGCTCGGCGACCCGATCGAGGCGCGGGCGCTGCTCGCCACCTACGGCCGGGACCGGGACCGGCCCCTGCACCTCGGATCGGTGAAGTCCAACATCGGGCACGCCCAGGCCGCCGCCGGTGTCGGTGGCGTGATCAAGATGGTGCAGGCGCTGCGGCACGGTCTGCTGCCGGCCACCCTGCACGTCGACCGGCCGTCGTCACACGTGGACTGGGACGCCGGCAACGTCCGGCTGCTCACCGAGGCGACACCGTGGGAGCGCTCGGGTACCGCCCGCCGGGCTGCGGTGTCGTCGTTCGGCATCTCCGGCACGAACGCCCACGTCATCCTGGAGGAGGCGCCCGAGCAGCCGGTCACGGTGGTGGAGGAGTTCGCCGGGATGCCGGTGATCTGGCCGCTGTCGGCGAAGAGCGACACGGCGCTCCGGGAGCATGCGGTGCGGCTTTCGGCGTACGCGAAAAGGCCTGACGCCGCACCGGACGCCTCGATCGGTGCCGCCCTCGCCTCGCGTGCCGTGCTGGACCGCCGGGCGGTGACCTGGGGTGACGACCGTGAGCGGCTGCTGGCCGGCCTCGCCCGGCTGGCCGGCGGCGACGGCATCGTGTCGCCCGCCGCCGGGCTCGCCCTGGTCTTCTCCGGCCAGGGCTCGCAGCGCCTCGGCATGGGCAAGGTGCTCGCCGACCGCTTCCCGGTCTTCGACGCCGCCCTGCGTGCCGTCGCGACCGAACTCGATCTGCCGGTGCTGGACGTCGTCTTCGGTGCCGACGAGCAGACCCTCGACCGGACCCGCTACGCCCAGGTCGGTCTCTTCGCCGTCCAGGTGGCGATGGCCCGGCTGCTGGAGGACGCCGGGGTGCGCCCGGACGCGCTCGTCGGCCACTCGATCGGTGAGATCGCCGCGGCGCACCTCGCCGGCATCCTGTCGCTGCGCGACGCCGCCGTGCTGGTCTCCACCCGTGGCCGGCTGATGCAGGCCCTGCCGCCGGGCGGCGCCATGGTGGCCGTACAGGCGCCGGAGGCGGACGTGCTTGGCCTGCTGACGCCGGGGGTCTCGGTGGCGGCGGTCAACGGCCCGGCGTCCGTGGTGCTCTCCGGCGTCGAGGAGGAGGTGCTGGCGGTGGCCGCCGCGGCCGGGGTGAAGACCCGCCGGCTGCGGGTCAGCCACGCCTTCCACTCCCCGCTGATGGAGCCGATGCTGGCCGAGTTCGGCGCGGTGCTGCGGACGCTCACGTTCCACGAGCCGCTGATCCCGGTCTTCTCCACGGTGGCCGCCGGTGCCGATCTGACCGATCCTGATTACTGGGTGGAGCAGGTACGGCGGCCGGTGCGGTTCGCCGGCGCGGTCACCGCGACCGGAGCCGCGACGCTGCTGGAGATCGGGCCGGACGCGGTGCTCACACCGGCCATGGCGCAGTTCCTGCCCGACGACGCGCTGGCGGTGCCGCTGCAGCGGCGGGACCGGCCCGAACTGGTCGCGCTCACCGAAGCGATGGCGGCCGTCTGGTGCCGGGGCGCCGCGGTGGACTGGAGCCGGATGCAGCCGGCCGCGCCCGCGGCGGAGCTGCCCACCTATCCGTTCCAGCGGCGCCGGTTCTGGCTGCGGGTCACGCCGCCCGCCGCGGACCTGGGCGCCGCCGGGCTGGAGCCGGTCGGTCATCCGCTGCTCTCCGCCGGTGTCCCGCTCGCCACCGGCGACGGTGTGGTCTTCGCGGCCACGCTGAGCCTGGCCGCCCACCCGTGGCTGGCCGACCACAGCGTGAACGGCACGGCCGTGGTGGCCGGGACGGTCCTGCTGGAGCTGGTCCGCGCCGCCGGTGAGCACCTCGGTGCCGGGCGGGTCGAGGAGCTGACCCTGGAGGTGCCGCTGGCGCTGCCGGACACCGCAGCCGTGCGTGTGCAGTGCGTGGTGCGTCCCGACCACACCGTCGACGTCTTCGCGCAGGCAGCACCGGAGCAGGACTGGGTCCGGCACGCCACCGGGCGGCTGTCGGAGCCGCTCGCGGCCGGCGACCTTGCGGACCTGACGCAGTGGCCGCCGGTCGGTGCGGTCCCGGTCGACCTGGACGAGCTGTACGACCGGCTGGCCGGCAGCGGCTTCGCCTACGGGCCGGCCTTCGACGGGCTGCGGGCCGCCTGGCGCACGCCCGGCGAGCTCTACGTCGAGGCGCATCTGCCGGACGAGCTGCACGCGGGCGCGGACGGGTACGGCGTGCACCCGGCGCTGCTGGACGCGGTGCTGCGGCCCGCCGGGCTCGGCGCGCTCGCCGGCCGGCACGGTGTGCCCTTCGTGTGGTCCGGCGCCCAGCTGCCCGGTCCCGGCCCGGCGGGCCTGCGGGCCTGCTTCACCGCCGCCGGCGACGGGGTCCGCACCCGGCTCGCCGACCCGGCGGGCCGGCCGATCGGCGAGATCGCGACGGTGACGATGCGGGCTCCGGTGCTGGACGGCATCACCCGGTCCGTGCCGACCGACCTCTACGACCTCGGCTGGGCGCCGGACGACATCCCGGCCGGCACCGGCACCGGCGGCTGGGCGGTGCTCGGCATGGAGCTGCCGCCGATGTCCGCACCGGTCCACGCCGACCTCGTGGCGCTCGTGGACGCGGTACGCGCGGGCGGCGACGTCCCGGACCGGATCCTCGCGCTCGCACCGGCGCACGGCGACACCGGTGACCGGCTGGCGGCGGCCCTCACGCTGGTGCAGAGCTTCCTGGCCGCCGGTGCGCTGGAACGTGCGACCCTCGTGCTCGCCGTCGCGGGCACCGGTGTCGCGGAGGCGGCCGTGCGGGCCCTGGTGCGCTCGGCCCAGCAGGAGCACCCCGGGCGGCTGGCGCTCGTGGAGGTGGAGCGGGCCACGGCCGAGCAGCTCGCCGCCGGTCTGAGTAGCGGGGCGGAGCACGTGGCCGTCCGCGACGGCAAAATCGTCCAGCCCCGGCTGCGGCGGCTCACACCGCACAGCGGGGAGCGGGGTGAACCGTTCGGCGGCGACGGCACGACGCTGATCACCGGGGGCACCGGCGCGCTCGGCGCTCTGCTGGCGCGGCATCTGATCGGTGCGTACGGCGTGCGCAAGCTGGTCCTGACCAGCCGGCGCGGCCTCGCTGCCGCCGGCGCCGAACGGCTGCGCGCCGAACTCACCGGCCTGGGTGCCGAGGTCACCGTCGCGGCCTGCGACGTCGGCGATCGGGACGCCGTCGCGCGCCTGCTCGACGGCCTCGGCGACCTCACCGCGGTCATCCACGCGGCCGGCACCGTCGACGACGGGCCGATCGAGCGGATGACCCCCGAGCGGCTGCGCGGCGTCTTGCGCGGCAAGCTCGACGGCGCCCGCCACCTCGACGAGCTGACCCGCGACCGGCCGCTCTCCGCCTTCGTGCTGTTCTCCTCGTTCGCCGGTGTGCTCGGCGCGCCGGGACAGGCGAACTACAGCGCGGCGAACGCTGGTCTCGACGCGCTCGCTGAGCAGCGGCACACCGCCGGGCTCCCGGCCTGCTCGCTCGCGTGGGGCTGGTGGGACGAGACCGGTGGTGGCATGGCCGCCGAGCTGGACGACGCGACGCTGCGCCGCTTCCGCCGCGCCGGGATGCTGCCGCTCACCCCGGCCGAGGGACTGGCGCTGTTCGACGCCGCCGTCACCCGGCCCGAGCCGGTGCTGCTGCCGATCCGCCTGGACATGGCCCGGCTGCGGGAGGCGGCCCGCGGCGGCCTCCTCCCGCCGATCCTGCGCGGCCTGGTGCCGGTCGCGGTCCGGGGCGGCGACGACCCGGCCTCGACGCTGCGGGCCCGGATCGCCGGGCTCAGCCCGCAGGAGGCGTCCGGCGTGGTGCTCGAGATGGTCCGCGAGCACGCCGCCGCCGTACTCGGCCACGATTCGGCCGCCGCCCTGGACCCGGTCCGCGGCTTCCTCGACCTCGGCTTCGACTCGCTGACCGCGATGGAGCTGCGCAACCGGCTGAGCGCGGCGAGCGGGCTGAAGCTGCCCGCCACCCTGGTCTTCGACCACCCGACACCCGCCGGGCTCGCCGGTCACCTGTCACAGGAGCTGCTGCCGAGCGCTGCCGACGCCGTCCGGGCGGTGCATACCAGCCTCGACGCGCTGCAGGAACAGCTCGCCGGCGTGGACCCCGGCGACGACGACCGGGCGCACATCGTGGCGCGGCTCCGTGCCCTCTACACCGGGTGGACGGCGGCCGGTACGGCCGACGACCGCGACGTCCGCGACGCCGGCGCGGAGGAGCTCTTCCAGTTGCTCGACGACGAGCTGGGCGCGGCGTGACCGCCTGCCCGCCCGCCTGACCAGGAGGTCTGCCATGCCCGACGATGCCCGGCTGCTCGACTACCTCAAACGCGCCACCATCGACCTGCGGGACACCCGCCGCCGCCTCGACCAGCTGGAACAGGCCGCCCGCGAGCCGATCGCGGTGATCGGCATGGCCTGCCGGTACCCCGGCGGCGTCACCGGGCCGGACGAGTTCTGGGAGCTGCTGGCCGAGGGGCGTGACGCGGTGTCCGGGTTCCCCGTGGACCGCGGATGGGACGTCAACGGGCTCTACGACCCGGATCCCGACGCGCCCCGCAAGTCCACCGCGAAGGAGGGCGGCTTCCTGCACAGCGGCGCCGAGTTCGACGCCGCGTTCTTCGGCATCTCACCGCGGGAGGCGCTGACCATCGACCCGCAGCAGCGCCTGCTGCTGGAGACGACGTGGGAGGCGCTGGAGAGCGCGTCGATCGTGCCGGCGACACTGCGCGGCAGCCGTACCGGCGTCTTCGTCGGCATCATGTACAACGACTACGGCGTACGGCTGATGCAGGCACCACCGGACGGGTTCGAGGGCTTCATCGCCAACGGGAGCGCGCCCAGCATGGCGTCGGGGCGGGTCTCCTACACGTACGGGTTCGAGGGCCCCGCCGTCACCCTCGACACCGCCTGCTCCTCGTCGCTGGTCGCCCTGCACCTGGCCGTGCAGGCGCTGCGCACCGGCGAGTGCTCGCTGGCCCTGGCCGGCGGTTCGACGCTGATGGCGAGCCCCGCGCCATTCCTCGAGTTCTCCCGCCAGCGCGCACTCTCGCCGGACGGGCGGTGCCGGTCGTTCGCGGAGAGCGCCGACGGTACGGGCTGGGGTGAGGGCGCCGGCATGCTGCTGGTGGAACGGCTGTCGGACGCCGAGCGCAACGGGCACCGGATCCTGGCGCTGGTCCGCGGCACCGCGATCAACCAGGACGGCGCCTCCAGCGGCCTGACCGCGCCGAACGGGCCGTCGCAGGAGCGGGTGATCCGGCAGGCGCTGGCGGCCGCCGGGCTGTCCACCACCGAC
>NZ_JBHTDO010000071.1:0-14551 GCF_042666575.1 Actinoplanes sp. GCM10030250
GCGACTCGACCCATTCGTTGGTCTCTTCAGGGTCGATGTCGGGAAGCTGGCTCGGCAGGCCATCACTGATCACCGGGTGACCTCGTGGTGGTGATGCGCCGGGACGCTGGGATGACATCAGATCACTCCTCCCTGTGGCGGGTTGCAGGCTTCACGGTCATCACGAGCTCGCCGTGGTCGCCACGGTCGATCAGAACCGGCTGACGGCAATCCGCGGACAGCTCCGTCGCGCACGGCGAAGAGGACACGGCCACGGCAGCGCGACCAGCCGGTCGCCTCTCGGTGGGCCACTGGGCAACCGCCGACACCGACCGCGATGTGCCGTGAACGGCGTCCCGGATGCACGGCTCAGCGATGACGTAGGTCATGGCCACCTCCAGCTTTTTCACCATACTCTTCGGATATATTCCTGAGATGGCGGACAACGTGATCTTCAACGCACTCGCCAGCACACGCCGACGACACCTTCTGGACACCCTCCGCGGAGTCGACGAACCCCTCGACGTGACCGCACTGGTTGCCGCGACCGGCCTGCATGCGAACACCATCCGGTTTCACCTGGACGTTCTCATCCGATCAGGCCTCGTGCGGGAACGCTCCGACCGGCGCGGGACACGCGGCCGGCCCCGGCTCGGGTATGTCGCCGCCACTCAGGCGGTTTCGACCTCGGGGTACCACCTGTTGGCGCAGGTACTGGTCACCCACCTCGAACAGACCGACGACGGCGCCGCGGCCGAGACCGCGGGCGTGGCATGGGCGCAGCGCCTATGGCCACACCCACCCGGCGCCCAGCAGGAACTCGAGAGCCTCGCTACGGCCGTGGCGGCGCTGTTTGCTGAGATGGGCTTCGACCCGACCGTCGAATCAGACACCGGACGCCGTCGCATCCTGCTGCACGCCTGCCCATTCTGGAGTCTTGCCGAGGCTCATCCTGGCGTGGTGTGTGCCGTGCACCGCGGCCTCCTGCGCGGCCTCGCGGACCGGGCGGGCCGCACCGACGCCGAGGTGCGCCTCATACCGTTCATTCAGCCGCGGCTCTGTCAAGCCGAACTCATCGACGCAACAGCGGAACACCTCTGATCCGGCAGGGCGGGCACAACGGCCAACAGATCGCCTCACGCGTCACAGGACCATTCCCGCGTGGTGCAGAGATTGCCGGTCGTCGGCAAGTCGCGCCGCGGATTCTTGTCCGAGGTGGTGCGCTGCCGGCACGGCGGTGCCCGGGGCATGCTGAAAGCACACAGCTGGTTGGAAAGGGGGAGGCCGGGATGGTTACGCCGACGACGAGCACTCTTCCTGATCAGCACGGCTTCTTGCCTGTGGCTGACGCGCCTCATCGGCAGACTGAGTGGGCCTTCCCGTCCGCTGCCTCTCGATGCAGACAGCCGGCCTGAGGTGGAACTCGTACGGACGCTCTGACCGCTGGACGATCGACCTTCGTCGGCCCCACAACCCGCGGCCCGGTCAGGCATCGACCCGTCGGAGTCACCGCCCCACCGAGGATCGCGCGTCCGGGGCGGACACGGCCGAGTCGCGTACCTCCTTGCCCCACGTATCCACATCCCGCTGCGGGCCCATGACGGCACGCAGCGATCGGTGACAGAGCACGAACCGCCGAATTTCACACTGCCGCACTGTCGGCCGGCGTCGCTCTCCCTACGAGAAAGAGGTCGTCGTGACAGTGTCGCTTGGCTCCGCCACCACCCGGCCCGCCAGTGGGAACCCGAGCGGCGTGCCTCTCACCGACAGCGGTGTTCCTGCGGCCGTCGCGGTCGACCTCGGCAGTGCCTGCACACATGTGTGGGCGTCCCGGCAAGGCAGCGTCAGCGCCGCGACCGGCGAGTCGTTCGGTGTCATCGGAGGCTTGGTACGGCGCGGTCACATCATCGATGAGACCGGGTGCGTCGCCTTGCTGAGGCACCTGGTTCGCCGGTTCCCTGAAACGATTGCTGACGGTGGTGTCGTGGTCGCCTGCCGCCCCGTGCAGGCCACCACTAACGAGCAGAACGCCCTGCGCCGCGTGGTGACAGAGGTGTTCGCCCCCTCCCGGCTACTCCTGATCGATTCGGTACGCGCAGCCGCCATCGGCGCCGGCGCCGCAGCCGGCGTACGTCTCATCGTTGACGTCGGCGCGCAGTTGACCGAGATCGCACTCATGGATCACGGTCGCGTCGCCGCGGCCCGGCGTATTGACATCGGCACCCGCGACGTCAGGCTGGGCGCCCCCTTGGATCTGCTCGCCGACATCGTCACGCGTGCGGTCACCGACCTGCACGGCGAGCTTGACACCGACCATCCCGCTTCCGCGGCCCTCACCAGCGGCATGCTGCTGGTCGGCGACGGCGCGCTTCACCCCGGCTTGTCGACTCGTCTCGGCTGCGCCTTACGGATCCCGGTGCACTGCGCCGCGTCACCACGCACCGCTGCGGTCAACGGCGCCGGCTTCGCCGCGATGTCCGTGCTGCGCCATCCCGCTGCCTGAGCAGGCGAACACACCGCCTCTGGATCGCCTAGAACAATCCTGCGACAGAAGGGACAGGCCCGTGACTGCCACCACGCACCACCCGGCAAGCATCGCTGTCTCCCTGCAACTGCTGCGCGACATCTTGGAGGAGCAGTTCGCAACCCACACCAACCAACTGACTGAACTCGTCGTGTGCGGCGCACTCCCCCACCACGGCGGTCATGATCCGCACACCCTGGCTGCTCTGACGAAAACGTCGCGTCAGGCAGTCGCCGACACCGCCCACGCTTTGCAGCGCATGTCCCAAGGCACCTACGGGATCTGCGAGCGCTGCCACCAAGCCATTCCACTGGGACGCCTCCGTGAACTGCCGGAGGCCAGCTTCTGCGTCCCGTGCCACCAGGTTCGGCCCCTGCGCTGAGCATTCTCCGAACACCGCTGATCCACCTTCGGCAACTCACATCTGTACGACCGCACAAGGAGGAAACGTGCATCCTGTCCTCGTCAGAGAGCACCGGACCGGCGGCGGCCAACAGATCCTGTACCCGGCCGGCGAACTCGACGCCGTCGCCGCCGACCACTTCACCTCGATGATCGACACCGCGTTGGCCGACGACCAGCTCACAGGGGTCGTCATCGACCTGTCGGCGGTGACCTTTCTGGATTGCGCCGGCATCGGCGCCCTGGTCGCCGGTCGGCGCGCGGCGCTCCGGCTCGGGAAAGCATTCCATGTCGCCGGCGCAACCGGTCTACCACGACGAGTCTTGGAACTCACCGGAACGCTGACCGCTCTCCAGCTCAACCCGCCTTCCGAGAAGGCGACGATGCTGCGGACCCCCGTGGCCGCGTAAGCACAGACCCTCGCCCTTTCCATCTGCAGGCAGCCGATGTTCGACCATCTCGATGCTGACGGATAGCCACCCCCTGTCCCCGGGCCGTCGCCGTTCCCCGGCCAGGAAACAGCGCCTGCGCTGCAGGCGGTCACCCGGCAGCACACATCAAACGGAGGATCCCCATGAACGCCCCGGTAGTCGTCGGCTTCGACGGATCGGCAACCGCCCGGTCAGCTGTCCACTACGGCGCCCGCGAGGCACAACGACGCGGCTGTGAACTTCACATCGAGCACGTACTGGGCTGGCCGGTGATCCTTCCGCCTTTCCACGCTCCCTACGACAAATACGACCAAGGCCCGCGTACGGCAATGCTGGACCTCCTGGCGAAGGCCGCCCACGAAGTCCAGCAGGAGTACGCCGACCTGCCGGTGACCACCCACCTGCTTGACGGGTCAGCCGGCGCGGTCCTGCGTGATGCCTCACGATCCGCTCAACTACTCGTCGTCGGGCACCGCGGCTCCGGCGGGTTCGCCGGGCTGCTCACCGGTTCGGTCGCCACCCAGGTCGCGGGACACGCCCACTGCCCGGTCATCGTCGTGCGCGGCGACGACCACGTGTCCGACGACGGACCGATCGTGGTCGGCACCGACGGCTCCTCCGGCTCCCGCACCGCGGCAGAAGCCGCCTTCGCACAGGCCCGCCTTCGCGACACCGAAGTGGTCCTCGCCCATCAGCCGGCCCGCAGAAGCTCAGCCGGCGCCATCGCGACCAGCAACCTGCCGTTCTGGGCCACCGTCGGCGACTCGTCGGCGGGCGCACACGGCATCAGTGATCAACACCCGGACGTCGAATACCGTACCGAGGTCGTGTCGGGCGAATCAGCTGCCGCAGCCCTGATCACCTTCAGCCGGCGCATCTCGGCCGGCCTGCTCGTTGTCGGTTCCCGCGGCCTGGGCGGCTTCAGCGGGCTGGTGATGGGTTCGACATCCCGCAGCCTGATCGACCACGCACCATGCCCGGTGATGGTGGTCCCGTCCGCCCCCACCGCGAATTGACGGCTCAGAAGGCCAAGATCTATTCGCACTCGAGACGACCCGCCCCAGCGGTGAAGGAGCAACCCGTGCTCAGTGAAGCGGACCGGCGCCGACTCGCCCAGATCGAGCAAGAGCTTCAGGCACAGGACCCATTATTCGCCCAGCGCCTCAGCAGTGCGACGCCGCCATCCGCCTCGCCCCGCTGGTGCGGCATGAGCGCAACCAGCTGGCTGGTAGCGGCAGTCTTCACTGGATGTCTGGCCATGCTGTTGAAGAGCGGCGGAATGGCGGTGATCGCTTTACTCGCCCTCTGCCTCAGCATGGGCCTGTGGGCAGCCAACAACGGTCCCCGAGGCTGAAACGACAATGTCGGGAACACGCCCGCCGGTGACACATCGGGTGATCGCGGCGCTAGCGGCAAAGGGGCGGGCCTGACCAGGCTATCCCAGGTCACTGCCCCACTTTGCTACGGCTGGCCGACACGGCAACCGCGGTATCCGGCGGTTTCTACTGGGGTATGGACTTATTGCGGGAGGACACATGACGTGGCAGCTGCGTGACCTCCGTGTGCCCTGGTTGCTCTATCTTTTGGTCGGTATCGTGGCGGCCTCGGGTTTCGCCGCCAGCCATTGAGTGGTGGGCGACCTGGGGTGCCACGGCGGTACAGGCGTCAGCCGGGCTGGCGATTGTGTACGGGCTTGTTCGCTATCGTCCGCAGCGGCCGCAATTCTGGTGGCTGCTCGCCGTCGGCCAACTCATGTACGAGGCGGCGCAGGGCTACTGGCGGATCCCGTTCGACGGCTCACGCGGTTCGATTCCCTTCGGGCACGTCAACGACGTGTTGTATCTGGCGGCGCTGGTCTTGTTCATCGCCGCCCTGGCCACGGGCCCCCGGCCACGTGCCCGTTCCTGGGCGGGCACGATCGACAGCTTCGCCGTGGTGCTGGGCCTGGCTTTCGGCACATGGCACCTGATCGCAGCACCGTACGTGGCATCGGGCCGGCTGGATTCCTGGGGCATCACGGTCTTTCTGACCTATGAAGGCCTGGAAGTGCTGCGCATGGCCGTCCTCGTTCGGATCTTGTTGGGCGGGCGCCTGACCGGCGCCATCGCCTTGATGTCCACCGGCATGCTGGTGCAGCTCACAGCTGATCTGGTGTACGGCGTCACCCTGCTTGCGCCAAGCGGACCGGTCGACGCGTGGCAGAACGCCGGATGGATCATCGGAAGCGTTTTCATCGGTGCCGCGGGCCTCTACCGCGACCGCCCGCAGAAACCAGAGGCCGCCGCCAACGACACGCTTGCACCGCGGTCCGCTCCTGGTACCTGCACTACGGCATCGGCGTCACCGTCAACGTCTCCGCTCGCCAGCTGACAGAGAAAGGCTTTTACGACGAGGTGCTCGCCGTGCTGCACGAGTGTGCACTTCCAGGTACGGCCCTCACCCTGGAAGTCACCGAAAGCATGCTCATCGATACCAGCGGAGAGATCTCCTCCGCGATAGTGCAAGCTCTGCATCGGCTCCACACACACGGCATTCGGATCGCCATCGACGATTTCGGGATCGGCTATTCGTCCCTGGCCTATCTGCAGGAACTCCCGATTGACGTCTTGAAACTCGACCGCACGCTCACCTTGTCGGCCAACCCGACCCCACGCCAGATAGCCATCACCCGCGCGGCGATCGATCTGGGTAACGCGCTGCAATTACACACCGTAGCCGAAGGCGTCGAGTCCGCCGAGCAAGCTCAGGTACTGCGACAACTCGGCTGTCCCAAAGCCCAGGGATTCCACTTCGCGCGCCCGATGGCCGCCGATCAGATCACCGCGCTGTGAACGGCGGTACCCCCTACCACGCCGCAGCGGTGATGCACTCGCATCCGGCCCCAGTACCGTCGTGAACAGGTAAGCGTGGATCCAGTCGACTCAGAAAGGACCACGACGGCATTACTGCCCGCTCAGCGCGAAGCCCGATGTCAGGTCGAAAATTGCTCATTGCGCATCGACCCCCGCTGCCTGCTCAAAGTCAGGGCGGACATCGTCCCGGCTCACGTATTGTCGGCCTACAGGCGTAACGCTCATTGCAGCGAAATGCGAGGAGCCGACATGACGACGTCGTCCGCCGCATCGAAGGTGCTGGCCCGCCACGAGGACATCCGCGCCGAACAGGAACAGCTCTACCAGCAGTTGCACCAGCACCCTGAGTTGTCCCACCAGGAGCACCGCACCGCGCGGACGGTCGCTGAAGAGCTCCGCAAGGCCGGTTTCGAGGTGCACGCCGGTGTGGGCGGCACGGGCGTGGTCGGTGTCCTGCACAACGGAGACGGCCCCTCGGTGCTGCTACGGGCCGACATGGACGCCCTGCCGATCCGCGAGAGCACCGATCTGCCCTACGCGAGCACCGCCACGAGCACCGACAGCGACGGCAACGAGGTCCCGGTGATGCACGCCTGCGGGCACGACGTCCACGTGGCATGCCTGCTCGGCGCCGGCCGGCTGCTCGCCGACAGCCGCGACGTCTGGCGGGGAACGCTCATCGCCCTGTTCCAGCCGGCGGAGGAGGCCGGCGACGGAGCTCGCGGCATGGTAGACGACGGTCTGGCCGGCATCGTCCCCGGCGTCGACGTGGCGCTCGCGCAGCATGTCATGCCGCTGCCCGCCGGCTGGGTCGGCACCGGCGCCGGTCCGGTGCTGTCCGCGGCGGACAGCATGCGGGTGACCGTCCACGGCCGCGGCGCCCACGGGTCGATGCCGCACGCAGCGGTCGACCCGGTGGTGCTGGCCGCGATGATCGTGGTCCGGCTGCAGACGGTGGTCGCGCGGGAGGTGCCGCCCACGGAGACCAGCGTGCTCACTGTGGGAAGCATTCAGGCCGGCACCAAGAGCAACGTCATCCCGGATTCCGCGCAGTTGCTGCTCAACCTGCGCACGTACAGCGACTCCACTCGCGAAAGAATGCTGGAGGCCGTCCGCCGGATCGTCGTCGCGGAGTGTCAGGCTTCCGGATCACCCCGGGAGCCGGAGTTCGAGCTGTTCGACCGCTTCCCACTGACCGACAACGAGCCCGCGGCGACCGAGCGGGTGGCCGCGGCCTTCGCTGCCTTCTTCGGCGATCGGGCCACGGTCCTGCCGCAGCAGTCAGCGAGTGAGGATTTCAGCGACATTCCCAACGCTCTGGGTGTCCCCTACACCTACTGGTGCGTCGGTGGTGTCGACGCTGAGACCTACCGCCGGGCCGAGCGGGCGGGCCGGGTGGCTCAGGATGTTCCGGTCAACCATTCGGCCCGGTTCGCTCCGGTCATGCAACCCACCTTGAGCACGGGGACGCAGGCGCTTGTTGTCGGCGCTCTGGCGTGGCTCGCCGGCTAGTTGTCACCGGGCGGTCCCGGCCGCCCGCTGCTGGGCGGTCTCGGCGCGTCCCAGCCGAAACGCAAGCCGGCCACCCGGATCAGGAAGCACACCGCGGCCGCGCACAACGCTGCCGGTACGCCCAGCACCGCGTCGACGCCGCCATGGTCGGCCGCGACCAGCAGCGCGGCGCCGACCAGCGCCGGGATCGCGTAGAGGCCGCCGCTCAGCACGCTGGGAACCCGCTGGACCAGCACGTCCCGCACCGTTCCGCCGCCGACGCCGGTGATCGCGCCGAGGATGATCGCCTGCACCGGGCCGGCCCCGAACTCGAGCGCCTTGCCGGCTCCGGTGACCGCGAAGAGGGCCAGGCCGGCCGCGTCCAGGACGTCGATCGCACCGCTGAACCGTTCCAGGCGGCTACCGAGCCAGAAGACGATCAGTCCTCCGCCGGCGGCAACGGTCAGGTACCGCCAGTCCATGAAGGCGGCCGGAGGCACGGCACCGAGCAGGACGTCGCGGATCGCGCCGCCGCCCACCGCGGTGATCATGCCGAGCGTGACGACACCGACGATGTCGACCCTGGCGGCACGCAGGGCGGTCAGCGCACCGTTCAACGCGAACGCGAAGGTCCCGGCGAGGTCGAGGACGAACAGCACGGACGGACCAGACATGGCAAGAGGTCTACCGCATCACCGGCGTTCCACGGCGTGGCGGCGTACCGTTTGACCCCAGTCGCACTGTCGGTCAGGGTGAAGGATGACGTGCCGGGCGCTGGCGAGATCCCGGGTTCACGGGAGGCTTCGTCCGTGCGGAGGTCACATGTCCACGATTGCATCGCGCCGCCCGGAGCACACGGAACTGCGGGCCGCCGCATGATCGGCGACGCCGTGTTCCCGGTCGATGCATGGCAGGTTCGGGAACCCTCGCTGGACGTGGGCCGACTGGCGCAGACCGAGTCGGTGCTCGCCCTGGCCAACGGGCACATCGGGCTGCGCGGCAACCTGGACGAGGGCGAGCCCCACATCATCGCGGGCACCTACCTCAACTCGTACTACGAACGGCGCCCGCTGCCGTACCCGGAGGGTGGCTACGGCTACCCGGAGCAGGGACAGACCGTCGTCAACGTCACCGACGGAAAACTCATCCGGCTCATGGTCGACGACGAACCGTTCCACGTGGCGCACGGACGGCTACACGCTCACGAACGAGTCCTGGACCTGCGTGGCGGCGTGTTGCGGCGCTCCGTCGACTGGGAGTCCCCGGCGGGGCAGCGGGTGCGGATCCGCAGTTCGCGGCTGGTGTCTTTCACGCAGCGGGCGGTGGCCGCCATCGAATATGAGGTCGAGGCGCTCGACCAGCAGGTGCGTGTCACCGTGCAGTCCGGGCTGGTGGCCAACGAGGAGCAGCCGCAGAAGTCCGATGATCCTCGCGTTGCTGCGGCGCTGGACCGCCCACTGGTGGCGGTGGCGCAGGACACCGAGCAACACGGCGCGGTGCTGCTGCACCGCACGAAAGCCAGCGGTCTACTGATGGCAGCCGGCATGGATCACTTCGTGGAAGCGCCCGGCGATTACGACGAGGAGACCGACGTCCGCGAGGACTGGGCGCGCACCACGGTGGTCACCGTGCTGCGCCCCGGCGAGCGCTTGCGGATCACCAAATTCCTCGGGTACGCGTGGAGCTCCTCTCGCTCACCGCAGGCGCTGCGCGACCAGGTCGCCGGCGCGCTGACCGGCGCACGTTACGCGGGCTGGGGCGGTCTCAGTGCCGATCAGCAGGCCTACCTCGAGGACTTCTGGGATGCCGCGGACGTCGAGATCGACGGTGATCCGGTGCTGCAGCAGGCAGTCCGTTTCGGCCTGTTCCATGTGCTGCAGGCCGGCGCCCGCGCAGAGCGGCGGGCCATCGGCGCCAAGGGCCTGACCGGACCGGGGTACGACGGGCACGCTTTCTGGGACACCGACGGCTTCGTCCTGCCGTTGCTGACCTACATCGCCCCGCACGCCGCGGCCGACACACTGCGCTGGCGGTACAGCATCCTCGATCAAGCACGGCACCGGGCCCGGACTCTGGGGCTGAACGGCGCGGCGTTCCCGTGGCGCACGATCCACGGTGAGGAGTGCTCGGCCTACTGGCCGGCCGGCACCGCGGCGCTGCACCTCAATGCGGTGATCGCCCGCGCTGTCGAACGATACTGCCGGGTGACCGGCGACGACGTTCTGGAGCCGGAATGCGGCCTGGAGATTCTGGTGGAGACCGCCCGGCTGTGGATGTCGCACGGTCACCACGACGCCGACGGCGTCTGGCATGTCGACGGCGTCACCGGGCCGGATGAGTACAGCGCCGTCGCCGACGACAACCTTTTCACCAACCTGATGGCCGCCCGGAACCTGCGGGCCGCCGCCGACGCGTGTGCTCGCCTGCCCGCCGCCGCCGAACGGCTCGGCGTCCAGGCGCAGGAACCGCACCTGTGGCAGGCGGCCGCTGATGCTGTGCACGTGCCCTACAACGACCGGCTCAGCGTGCACGAGCAGTCCGCCGGGTTCACCCGTTACGCCCCGTGGAACTTCACCGCCGAGCGCCAGGCCGAACCACTGATGCTGCACGCTCCGTACTTCCAGTTGTACCGACGGCAGGTGGTCAAGCAGGCCGATCTGGTGCTGGCCATGCATTGGTGCGGCGAAGACTTCACCGCCGAGCAGAAAGCCCGCAACGTCGACTACTACGAGCGCATCACCGTACGCGATTCTTCGCTGTCGGCTTGCACGCAAGCGGTGATGTGCGCCGAGGTCGGCCATCTTCAGCTGGCGCATGACTATGCACGGGAGGCCGCGCTGGTGGACCTGCGTGACCTGCACGGCAACACCCGCGACGGGTTGCACCTGGCATCGCTGGCCGGGGCATGGTCGGCGATCGTCGAGGGATTCGGCGGTTTACGGGAACACGGCAGTGTCCCGGCGCTGGCGCCGCGGCTGCCCGAAGGAATCAGCAGTCTGCGCTTCCGTCTGCGGCACAGCGGCCTGCGGCTGCTGGTCGAAGCCGACCACGAGGCCGTGCGGGTGTCTCTGCGCGACGGCGCGAACGCGCGGCTCGCGATTCTGCTCTACGGCGAGGCGATCGAGGTGACCGCCGACGAACCGGTGCAGCGCCCCGTCGTGGGCCTGAACCCGCTGCTTCCCCCGCCCGAGCAGCCCCCGGGGTACGCACCGGACCGCGCCACGCTCATCGGCCGCACGCCCTCTTCAGCCACGCGATCTGCTGGTTCTGCCTCGCGCGGGCACAGTCCGAGCGACGTGTAGCGCGCAGGCTGACCACACGGCCGGCAAGCGCAAGCTTCAGCCCTGGCGAGCGGACGTGGATCAGATGTTCGATGCGTCCGGCGGCAGATCTGCGGGAGGCTGCGGGGATCCGCCGACTCCGGGGGTGTGCGGGCAGGACGGGCCGAGTGTGTACGCGGTCATCGACAGCGAGCCGTAGGCGTACCCGTCGACCAGGACGCCGGTGTCGGGTGCCGCCGACGCCGAAGCCAGGCCGGCCAGGTACAGGGCCGGAATGAAATGGTCCGGTGTCGGCACGGCGTGCCGGTAGTCGCGGTGCGCGTCCAGCGCCGCGAACTCGGCGGGATCGCTCAGCATGCGGACCTTGGCGTCCTCGTCGAAACGCTGGGCCCAGTCGTATCCGTCGTCGGCCAGGCCCCAGTCCATGCCGCGCAGATTGTGCACGACGTTGCCGCTGGCGACGATCAGCACACCGCGCTCACGCAGCGGAGCCAGCTTCGCGCCGAGCTCGAGGTGATAGTCCATGGGCTTGTCAGCGTTGATGCTGAGCTGCACGACGGGAATGGAGGCGTCCGGGAAGGCGTGCGTCAGCACCGACCAGGTGCCGTGGTCGATGCCCCAGCTGTCGATGTCCGCACCCACCCAGGTCGGGTGAACGGTGTCGCTGATCTCGGCGGCCAGCTCGGGCAGGCCCGGCGCCGGATACTGCACCTCGAACAGCGGCTGCGGAAACCCGTAGAAGTCGTGGATCGTCCGGGGCTTGGCCATGGCGGTGACCGCGGTCGCATTGATGTACCAGTGGGCGCTGACGACCAGGATGACGCGCGGGCGGGGAACCGCGGCGCCGAAGGCCTTCCACGCTGTCGTGTAGCGATTGACGTCAAGGGCGTTCATCGGGTTGCCGTGTCCGATGAACGCCGCCGGCATCAAGGTGCCCGACGTGCCGGAGATCTCTGCGCTCACGATGGTGGCCTTCCACTGTGCGGCACGGTTCCTGTCCCGGTGCAGGCGTCAGTGTAGTGGCCGAGCTCATCGGTCACGCCATCGTCGAGTCCGCCACCACTACGAGACCCGGTGCACGACCATCGCGCCAACGCGATGAAACCAATTGATGCCGCAGGTTCCGAGCAAGCCCTCTTCGCCGTTGCCGGACATCGGCAACGTCAGCGCCGCCGATTGACTGTTGACAGCTCTCACCGGTGATTCCCGGACGGATGATGCTTGGCGGAGAACAATGGCGATCAAGACCATCGATCGGAGTGCGGGGAGGCGTGTGATGCACCAGGACCCAGGGCAGCGGGTGAGTTCGCTGCCGATCGTCGTCGGCGTGGACGGTTCTCCTGGATCGAAGGCCGCCTTGCGATGGGCGCTGCCACAGGCCGATCGAACAGGCGCCACCGTTGATGCGGTCTCGGTATGGACACCGACCCCGGCGTCCTTCTACGCGTATGCCTGGACGGTGCTCCCTCAGGTGGACGATGACGTGGCTGATGCCACCGAGAAGGCGTTGCTGGACACTCTCGTCGAGGTCACCACCGAGTACGGCAGGTCGGCGCCGATAAGGCCCCGCTTGATGCGGGGCCGACCCGCGCAGGAGTTGGTCCGAGCCTCTCGTTCAGCGCAGTTGCTCGTTCTGGGCGGACCGGCTCACGGGCCGATGGCGGGACTACTGCTCGGATCCGTCAGCCACCAGTGTCTGCAGGCGGCCGCATGCCCGGTGCTGGTGGTGCCGGCCGGCCCCGTGCCCTTCGCAGCTGGTACCGAAGGACGCGCCGGCGGAGTCGTGCCGGCCGGGGGTGGAAGCCCTTGACATCCCTGCCGCCCTGAACGACGGCCGGCGGCACCGTGGTAACGCGCCGGGGATGGTCGGGCAGCATTCGGCCGTCACCGCTGATCCGCACCCGTGTTCGCGCGGTCCTCGGCCAGTTCGTCGACCACAAGGAGGTCGGTGCGCACCTGCCCGCTGCGGTACACCGCTCTGCCGACCATGTGCGCGGCGACCGGTGCGGTGGCGAGCTGGAAGAGGCCGATCAGGACGAGGGTCGTGATGTCGACGGTGTTCTGCAGTCGCAGCGCCGTACCGGCGAGAATCAGCAGCAGGCCCAGGACCTGGGGTTTGGTTGCCGCGTGCATGCGCGCGAGCAGGTCGGGGAAACGTAGCAGCCCGACGCCGGCCGCGAGGCTGAGCAGTGCTCCGGAGATCAGGCAGGTGCCGGCGAGGACATCGGCGACGGTGTCGAGGGTCATCGCCGGCTCCTCGGGGCGAACCGGCCCCCTGATGCGGAGCCGCTTCCCGGGGCGAACCGGGCGACGCTGACCGAGCCGATGAAGCCCAGGATCGACAGGACCACCAGGATCGGCAGCGACGTCGCGTCGCGGGTGTAGGCGGCCTCCGCGGCGATCGCGCACACCACCACGGCGAGCAGCACGTCGACGGCGACGATGCGGTCCAGCGTGGTCGGTCCCCGCACGACGCGGACCAGGACCAGCGCTGTCGCGGCGCAGAGCAGCACCGACACGATGACACCAACGACGATCATGCGGGTTCCCCCTCGAGCATCTTGATCTCGGCGTCCGAGCCGATGGCCCGTACGATGCGGGCCTCTATCTGATAAACGCTGTCGCGGAACTGCTCCACGGCGGCACGGTCGGCCACCGCGATGACGTGGATGTAAAGGGTCGTCGAGGCCTGGTCGGTGTCCACGATGAGGCTGCCGGGAATCAGCGACACCGCCTCGCCGGTCAGCGTGAGCACCAGATCGCTGGGCACCCGCAGCGGCACCCGGATGATGGCGCTGCGGGGCCGGTGACCGAAACGGAACGCCAGCAGGGCCAGTTGCACGCTGGCGGCGACCAGATCGGCGACGAACCGCCACGCCAGGCGCAGCAGCCCGCGCAGGCGAGGGCGACCGCCGAAGGTGACCGGCGGCAGCGGAAACACGGCCAGCACGACGACGGCGACGACCAGCCCGGTGATCAGGTGGAACCAGGAGAAGACACCCCACAGCAGCATCCAGATTCCGGTGATCCCGGCCGCCGCGACGATCCGATCGCGCCATCGCACGCGAGCCGGCACCTGACCGGCTGCCGCGGTACGGTTCATGGTGACTCCTGCCCGAAGACGGCGTGCACGTACGGTTCGCGGTCGAGAAGTTCGGCGGCTGCCCGGCTGGTGACGTCGAACAGCGGTCCGGAGATCAGGGTGAGCCCGGTCGCCAGCACGACAAGGGCAACCGTCGATCCCACCATCAGCTTCGGGAGCACCCGGCCGGCAACGGCGACGCCGCCCGCCGGGCTCTCCGTGCGCGGCTCGCGCCAGAAGGCCAGGTTCCAGACGCGGCCGATCGCGTAGAGCGTGAGCAGGCTGGTGACGACGCTGCCCGTGACGAGCAGCCAGGCCAGGACCCCGCCGTCGGCGACGCCGGCCTGCAGCAGGCCGAGTTTGCCGAGGAACCCGGAGAACGGGGGTATGCCCGCGAGGTTGAGCGCCGGCAGGAAGAAGAGCACGCCGAGTACGGGTGCCAGCCGGGCGAGCCCGCCGAGCCGGTCCAGGGTGGTGGTGCCGCCCCGCCGCTCGATCAGCCCGGCGGC
>NZ_JBHTDO010000072.1:0-13890 GCF_042666575.1 Actinoplanes sp. GCM10030250
CCACCACCCCCACCGGGCCGCCCAGCTCACCGCCACCCCGCCGCCGGCCCCGCTGCCGGGCCGCCCAGCTCACCGCCACCCCGCCGCCGGCCCCGCTGCCGGGCCGCCCAGCTCACCGCCACCCAGCCGCCGGGCCACCCACCTCACCGCCCAACCCGAACCTCACCCCGCTCACGCCCAGCCGGCACACCCGGCTGGCGCTCAGCGGCGCCCCGCGAGCCTGAAGACACCCCTCACGCCCAGCCGGCTCACCCGGCTGGCGCTCAGCGGCGCCTCCCGGGCCCAAACACACCCCTCACGCCCAGCCCACCCGACCGGCTGGCGCTCAGCGGCGCCTCCCGGGCCAAAAGACACCACTCACGCCCAGCCGGCTCGCCCGGCTGGGGCTCAGCGGCGCCTCCCCGGCAACGAGGGGGAATTAAACCGGTTGAGTCGGTCTCGGGGGCCGCGCAGGATGGGGACACCGCCCTTCCCACCACCGGCCAGAGGACTGTTCAATGCGTCTGCTCCGCGACCTATGGGCCACAAGCCGCAGTCGCACCACGCTCGTCGCTCTCCTCATCGTTCTCGGTGCTGCGGGGTCGGCGCTGTCGCTCGCGCTCGCCGGCCCAGTGCTTGTCGACAAGTCGTTCTCGCTGTTCGTGGTGCTGTCGATCGCGCTGGGCGCCGCGGTGTTCAGCGACGTCTTCGTGGGCCTGGTGGTGGCCCGGCTGACCGCGGACTGGACCGCCCGGCTCCGGCGTGAGCTGAACCGGGTGGCGTTCGGCCAGGATGTGCCCACTCTGGAGAACACGCCCGTCGGCGAGTTGCTCGACCGGATCGACTCGGACGTCTACCAGGTCGGTGCGGAGCTGCGCGGCGGGGGTGTGCGGATCGCGCAGTCGATGGCGGTGGCGACGCTCTCGATCGTCACGACGTTCGCGGTGTGGTGGCCGGCCGCCGTCGCCATGATCGTGGTCTGTCTCCTGCTCTTCGTCACGATGAACAAGCCGATCCAGCGGATCTCCCCGATCCGGATCTCCGAGGAGGAGGCCTGGTCCGACCTGGCCGCCGTGATGGAGGAGGCGATCCACGGTCAGGACGACGTGCGCACCAGCCTCGCCGCTCCCTACGTGCGCCGGCTCTATGCCGAACGCGCGCGGGAGGTGCTGGTCAGGGGCCGCCGGGTGTGGCGGGCGTCGTCGCGCATCACGATGGGCGCGGGCGCGATCACCCGTACCCTGATCGCGGTCCTGGTGGTTGTGGGCGCCGCGGCGCTCGCGGCGGGACAGATCGACGGTGCCCGGCTGACCGCGGTCTGGCTCCTGGCTCTGGGCTTCGGCGGCACGCTGGAGCACGTCACGCGGATGGTGCCCGAGCTGCAGAACGCGCTCGGTGCCTGGAGCCGGGTGCAGATGCTCAGCAACGTGCCGCAGGAGCCGGTCGACGGCGTGCCCCCGGTCGACGGTGACCTGGAGGTGCGGGGCCTGACCTTCCGTTACGGCGAGTCGGACAGCGGCCGCCCGGCGGCCCTGCGCGACGTCAGCGTCACATTCGCGCGCGGCCGGTCGTACGCGTTGATCGGCCGCACCGGTTCCGGCAAGTCCACTCTGGCCAAGGTTCTCACCCGGGCCGTGGATGTGCCGCGCGGCACGGTGTTCCTCGGCGGGGTCGACATCAACGACATCGGCGTGGAGGGCCTGCGCCGGTGGACCGCGATCGTTCCGCAGCGCACCGAGATCCTGGCCGGCACGCTCGCCGAGAACATCGCACTGTTCGACTCCGGCCTGCTGCCCCGTGCGGCGACGGCGCTCGAGGAGCTCGGGCTGTCCACCTGGGCGGCCGGGCTGCCGGACGGCATCGAGACGAAGCTCGGCGAGGGCGGTTACAAGCTCTCCGCCGGGCAGGAACAGCTGGTGGCGTTCGCCCGCATCCTGGTGCGTGACCCGCACGTGGTGATCCTCGACGAGGCCACCGCCCGGATGGACCCGGTGACCGAGTCGTGGGTGCAGCGCGCCACCGACCGGCTGCTCGACGGCCGGATCGGCGTCATCGTGGCGCACCGGCTCTCCTCGGTGCAGCGGTGCGACGAGGTGGTCGTGCTGGCCGACGGCGAGGTTCTCGAGTCCGGTCCGCTGCGCGAGTCGCAACGGTTCGCCGAGTTGATGGCCAGCAGCAACCTCACGGTTCCGGTCGGTACCGGCGGGGGCACGCTGACCGGGAGACCGGAGAACCACGTCGGCGACTGGGACACCGCCGTGCAGGTCGAGCTCGGCCCGGATTCGCTCACGAACCCGCTGCCGACAGTGGATCCGCCGCCGCTGCCCGCGTCTCCGGCGACCCGCACCATGCGGGAGATCGCGCGGCTGGCCACCAACGACGCCCGGTACGGGCTGGGTGCCGTCTCGCTCTTCCTGCTGCTGGTGCTGTTCGGCCTGGACGGCGCGATCCTGCCGCTGCTCTGGGCGAACGTCGTTGACGGCGTGGGCAACCCGGTCTATCCGGCCGCCGGTATCGCGGCCGCGCTGCTGCTGCTGATCCCGACGCTGTACTACACCGGCGCCTGGTTCCCGGAGTGGTGGGTGCGGCAGATGCTGCGGATCAGCCTGCGGCTGGTGCACGGCCAGATCGGCCCGCGCCGGGTCAGCAAGCACACCCCGGCCGAGGTGGTCGCTCAGGGTGGCGACACCGAACGGGTGGTGATGCTCGCCGACAACCTGATCGACAACTGTGTCGCCCTGGTGACCGTGGTGGCGATGACGCTCGCCTCCCAGTCGGTGGTGCCGGCGCTGCTGTTCCTCGGGACGATGCTGGTCTCCGGGCTGGCGGCGACCCTGTTCGGGCCGAAACTGGAGCAGGCCGCCCGGCGTACCGTCGCTGCCCGCGCGGCGTTCGCGACCTCGCTGGTGTCGTCGCTGTCGGCGGCGCGCACGGTCAAGCTGGCCGGCGCGACCGAACCGGTCCTGGCGCATCTGGCCACGCTCGACGGCGCGCGCAGCGAGCTGCAGCGCCGGGAGATCGCGATTCAGGTGTGGGCGCGTTCCACGCCGTCGATCGCCAGCGGCCTGCTGCCGATCGCGGCCTGGGCGATGTACCTGTCCGGGCAGCTCACGGCGGCGGCCGCGCTGATCGCGGTGGCCACCCTGGGGTCGGCACGGTGGTTCGCCTGGACGACCGCGTCGCTGGTCTCGCACTTCCCGTCAGCGAGGGTGTGGACCATGCGGACGGTCGCGATGTCGGGTCACTCCGAGTATTCGGCGGACGTTCCGGGCGTCGATCTCGCCGCCGGCACGGCGCCGGCGCCGCCGACAGCGCCGCGTGAGTCGCTGCGCAGGCTCGAGTTGGGCGGTTTCAGCGCGGTGCACGAGAACGGCGCCTTGGGGGTACGGGACATCGACCTCACTGTCGACAGAGGGCAACTGGTCCTGGTCGTCGGTCCGGTCGGTTCCGGCAAGTCGTCTCTGTTGAGGGCGCTAGCCGGGATCGTGCACCATACCGGCGAGCTGCGCTGGAACGATCACCTCGTGGACGAGCCGGAGATGTTCCTGCGGCCCAACCAGGTCGGGTACGTCGCACAGCTCCCCCGGGTGCTGTCCGGGACGGTGGCCGACAACATCCAGCTCGGGCACGAGGTGGACGCGGCGGACGCGGTGTCGGTGGCCCAGCTGGAGCACGACCTGTCCACGGCGGGCGGCGGCCTGCAACTGCTGATCGGTCACAAGGGCACCCGGCTCTCCGGCGGTCAGCTGCAGCGGCTGGCCCTGGCCCGGGCCCTCGCACCGAGGACCGAGCTGCTGATCGCCGACGACGTCTCGTCCGCGCTGGACGTGACCACGGAGCTGGAATTGTGGCGGGCGCTGCGGTCGCACGGGGTGACGGTGGTCGGTTCGACGTCCAAACGGGCGGCGCTGGCTCAGGCGGACAAGGTCGTCGTGCTGATCGGTGGCCGTGCCGAGGACCAGGGCACCTGGGAGGAGCTTGCCGGCCGCTGGGGGCACCTGGCGGGTTGATCCCGCCGGGTCGTCCCTCGGCCCGCTTCCGGCGCCGGGCCGCGGCTCGCTTTCGTGCGGGCCGGACGCCGGGCCGCGGCGCGCTTGCGGGCAGGCCGGGCGACGGGCCGCGGCTCGCTTGCGGGCAGGCCGGGCGCCGGGCCGCGGCTCGCTTGCGGGCAGGCCGGGCGGTTGCGGCCCGGTGGACCGGCGGGGTCAGCTGATCCGGGACTTCAGTTGGCTGACCACGCTGGTCACGGTGCCGGCGGGGATCGCGAAGCCGACCCCGACGCTGCCGGTGCTGTCGCCGGCCGTGGCGATCGCGACGTTCACGCCGACGACGCGGCCGGACATGTCGACGAGCGCACCACCGGAGTTGCCCTGGTTGATCGCGGCGTCGGTCTGCAGCAGCCCGGTGAGCTTCTCGTCGCCGGTGTCCAGGCTGCGGTCCAGGGCGGAGACGATGCCCGAGGTGACGGTTCCCTCCAGTCCGAGCGGCGCGCCGAACGCCAGCACCGTGTCACCGATCGCCACGCTGTCGTCGGTGGCGAACGTGGCCGGGGTCAGCCCGGACAGCCCGCTCGCCTGCACCAGGGCCAGGTCGTGACCGGCGTCGGTGGCGACCACCTTGGCGGGCGCGGTCTCGCCGGTGGACAGACGTACGCTGACCGTCCCGTCCTCGGCGATCACGTGGTTGTTGGTCAGGATCAGGCCGGCCGCGGAGAGCACCACACCGGACCCGAGCGACGACGAGCGGGCACCGTCGACCAGGACGGTGACGATGCTCGGCTGGACCTTCTTCACGATCGGCGCGAGGTCGGAACCCTCGGTCATCGTGGTCACCGTCGCCGCGGCGGCGGGGCGGCTCTGCAGGTATTGCTCGGTGAGGTACGCGCCGGTGCTGCCACCGCCGGCGACCAGCACGAGCACCGCGGCACCACCGGCCACCCGCCGCTTCCAGCGCGGATCCCGAGGCGGCCGCACCATCTCCGGCGCGATGTGGGTCGGCGGCACGTCAGCCGCCACACTTTCACCATCGGTGATCGGGGTCCGGCCGTCTGCGGGACGGGTCAGTAGATCGGACATGCCAGGGCCTCCTCGAACATGCCCTCCGGCCGTGGCTCGCGCGGCCGGAGGTGGGGCTGGGTGGTGACCGGTTCGCCGGGGGTCGGCCGGCTCGGTCATGGGGCAACAGTGCGCCGCTACGTTGTCTCGTGGCGGTGAGCCCTCTGTGACTTCGCTGTACACGCCCGCCCGATTTGCGACGATGCCGAGCCGATTTGCGAACGCCCCGGTAGCCCGTCCGGGTGGCTGCGGCGCGGCACCGCGTACGGCGCGCGGCGGCGTCTAGGGTTCGCCGGGTGTCCCCCACCGACCTCACGCTCCGCAATGAAATCGGCAGGCCGCGCACGCCTGTCGAACGCCGCCCGTTCGGTCCTACGATCGCCGAGCCGGCGGTCGCCCTCCGCCTTTCGGCCGGTCGAACGCCGCCCGTCCTCCGCCCCGCCGTTCCCCCGCCGGTCGCTCCCCGGCCGGTCGCTCCCAGGCCCGCCGCCGCCGTTGACGATCTTGGGGATCTGCCAGGTGACGGTGCGGCGGAAGTCCACAAGGTCGAGACCGCGCTGACGGCGCGACCCGGATTGCGGCTGGAGCGTGGCGGCCGATGAACAGGCTCGGACTGTTGCTCACCATGGTGGCCGTGCCTGTCCTGGCGGGCTGCGGCACCGCTCCGGCCGTACCGGAATGGAAAGACGGCGTTGCTCTGCCCGCGTCACCCAGCGTGAGCGCCAGTCAGCCGGCGTCGGACCCGCAGGCCGGGTCCGCGGCAGGCAGCCCGCTCCCGGCGGAGACCGCGCCCGGTTCCTCAGCGGATTCCGCGGCGGCGGGTTCCGCGCAGTCAGGTGCACTGTCAGGTGCGGCACAGTCAGGAGCCGCGCCGTCAGGAGCCGCGGCGGCGCCAGGCCCGGACTCGGCGCGGAACCAGGCGGCGCGTCGCCCCGCGGATGATGCGCGTGCGGCGGAGCGCTTCACCTCGGCGGTGCAGGGCCGGCTGCCCGGGGTAGCCGTCGACCGGCGCCCCGAGGAGATCACCGCGCTCGGTAACGCCGCCTGCGCCGAACTGCAGACCGGCCAGAAGCGCGGCGCGGCCGCCGACGAGGTGGCCGGTTACGGCGTCAGCGGCACGGAGGCTCGCGAACTCGTGCGGCTCGCACGCACGTACCTCTGCCCCGCCTGAAATGACCGCGTGGCCTTAGGCAACCGGCCGAAAGTCGCAGTCCCCCACAGGAAGCAGAGACGTTAGGCAGATGTCCGGCACAGATCGTCCCGGGAAGCTGAACACATCAGCGACAACCGGGAGGTCACGATGTCCGCACGAGGCATGCTCAGCGTGGTCGGCACCGCCGTCGGCGGCCTGATCGGGTGGTCCGGCCAGGCGCCGCCGGCCGATCCGCAGGCGGTGCGCGCCCTCTTCGCCGATCTCGGGGTCCGCGTCGGCACCGACGAGGCGGAACTGGCCCGGGCCGTCCGTTACTTCCAAACCAGAACCGGCCTGACGGCCGACGGGGAGGCCGGGCCGCGAACCATCCATCTTCTTTCCCGGTACGCGGCCGGAGCACGCGAATCAACCTGGCCCGAAGCGGCCTGACCCTCGCCCAGGTTGCCGGATACGCGGCTCGCCCGTCGCTCCGGAAGGTGATTCCGGTGGCGGTGGCGTGGCCGTTATCGTGGGTTCGCGATGAGCGAGGAACTGGTCACCTTCTTTGACGACGCCACCGGCGAGCGGGTCGGTCTCACCGCCCCCGACCTGGGACGATGGGCAGCGGCCACGGCGGAGCTCCTCACCGCCGAGTGCGGTCTGCCCCGTGGCGGCCGCGCGGGTGTGCTGCTGCCACCGCACTGGCAGACGGCCGCCGTGCTGCTCGGTGCCTGGGCGGCCGGGATCGAGGTGTCGTTCCGCGGCTGGTCCACGGCCGGCCTCGGACCCGAAACCGGCCCCGCACTCGACGCGACCTTCGTGGAGCGCCGGCGGGTGGGCAGCTGGCTGGAGGACGTACCGCCGGCCCGGCACCAGTTCGTCCTCGGCCTGGCTCCGTCAGGCGCCCCCACTCCGGACGTGCCGGCGGGTTACCGCGACTTCCCACAGGCCGCACGCTCCCACCTGGGCGCTCCCCCGCCCGCCGGTGGCATCGGCGCGGGCGAGAACGCGACCGTCGACGGCACGACCTTCGGCGAGTACGGCGCGGTCGCCGCCGAACTCGCCCGCTCCCGTGGCATCAGTGCGGGCGACCGGGTGCTGTTCGACACCGCGGCCCAGGAGGAGCCCCTCATCTGGCTGATGGCCCCGCTCACCGCCGGCGCCTCGATCGTCCTCTGCGCCAACCTGGACCGCTCCCAGCTCGACACCCGCATCGCCACGGAACGGGTCACCCAGGTCGCACTCTGACCCACCGGCCCGGCCCGGCCCTGCACGCGGCCCGGCCCTGCACGCGGCCCGGCCCTGCACGCGGCCCGGCCCTGCACGCGGGGGCAGGTGCCTCGCCCGACACGGCGGCCGACGTCGCGCAACCGGCCGGACGCCGGGGAAGCCCGCGCCTACTGGTCGAACCCGCGCCTACTGGTCGAAGTCGACCACCACCTTGGGTGAGGTAGCGGTGGCCTGGCAGGTGAGGATGAAGCCCGCGGCCAGCTCGGCCGGTTCGAGCGCGAAGTTGCGGCGCATCGTCGCCTCGCCGTCGACCAGGCGGGCCCGGCAGGTGCCGCACACCCCACCCTTGCAGGCGAACGGCAGGTCGGGCCGGGAGCGCTGCGCGCCGTCGAGCAGCGCCGTGCCCTCCTCGACGGTCACCGTGGTGGACCGGCCGTCCAGCACGACGGTGACCTCGCTGCTCGGGCCGCGGGGGCCCGCTTCGTCACGGACCGGCTCGGGTGGTGCCTCGTCCACCCAGAACAGTTCCCGGTGGACCCGCTCCGGGGCGACCCCGGCCTCGCCGAGCACCTCGATCGCGGCGGTCACCATCCCGTACGGCCCGCACAGCCACCAGTGGTCGACGGCCTGGATGTCGATCAGCAGCGGCAGCAGCGTGCGCAACCGTCCGGCGTCGAGACGTCCGGTGAACAGCTCGGTCTCCCGGGCCTCGCGGGACAGGACGTGGACGAGTTCGAGCCGGTCGGGGTAGGTGTCCTTCAGGTCGGCCAGTTCCTCCGCGAACATCACCGTGTCGGCGCGCCGGTTGCCGTAGAGCAGGCTCACCTGCGCGCCCGACCCGCTGAGCAGCGAGGTGGCGATCGACATGACCGGGGTGATGCCCGATCCGGCGGCGATCAGCACGTGCCGGCCGCCCTCCGCGACCTGGGGTGTGAACGTCCCGGACGGCGGCGCGACCTCGATCGTGTCGCCCGGCCGCAGGTCGCGGACGATCCAGCTGGAGATCTGCCCGCCGGGCACCTCCCGCACCCCGATGCGGGGCGCGGCACCGGCCGGGGCGCAGATCGAGTAGGTCCGGCGTTCGTCGACGCCGCCGGCGACCCGGCGCACGGTGAGCGACTGGCCGGGGCGGAAGGCATAGTGGCCGGCCAGCTCGTCCGGCACCGCGAACGTGACAGCGACCGCGTCGTCGCACAGCCGGTCGACCGCCGCGACCCGCAGCGGGTGGAATTCGAGGAGCGCCACCTAGATCTCCTTCACCCGCTCGAACGGTTCCCGGCACGCGGGGCAGCGCCGCAGCTCACGGCAGGCGGTGGCGCCGAACGCGGCGAGCACCTCGGTCTCGCCGTGCCCGCAGCGCGGGCACGCGACCGGCACCGGCCGCGTGGTCAGCGACAAGGGCACCGGACCGGCGGACCGGCGCGGCGCCGGACCGGGCGGGGCGATGCCCGCCTCGAGCAGCTTGCGGCGACCGGATTCGCTGATCCAGTCGGTGGTCCAGGCGGGAGCCAGCACGGTACGCACGTCGACGCGCCCGTAGCCCGCCCGGCGCAGAGCGGAGCGGATGTCGGTGCGGATCGCGTCCATGGCCGGGCAGCCGGAGTAGGTCGGGGTGATGGTCACTGTCACCTCGTCGCCGTCCTGCCGCACGTCGCGGACCACACCCAGCTCCGTCAGCGTGAGCATCGGCAACTCCGGGTCCACCACCGAGCCGACAACCGCCACCGGGTCGAGCAGCACGCTGTTCACCAGACACCACCCGGCGTGGATCGAGCCAGCTCCTGCATCTCGGCGAGGATCTCGGCCAGCGCAGCGGTGTGGTCACCGGCCCTGCCCGGCGGAACCGCGGCGTCCTCGTGAAACGCCCCCGGGCTGAGGGTGGCCATGGTCAGGACCTGGTCGAGCACCGCGTCGAACTCGGCCCGCAGTGTGCCCGGATCGACAGCGATCCCGATGGCGGCCAAGCGCATCTCCACCTCGTGCGCACGGAACAGCTCGCCGGTCAGCGGGACGATCGCCTCGACCGCGGCGGCCATCCGCTCGTGGGACAGTCCGGTCCCGTCGCCGAGCCGCACGACCCACTGAGCCGCGTAGTCCCGGTGATAGGTCATCTCCTTGACCCCCTTGGCGGCGATCGCGGCGAGCATCGGATCACGCGACCCGGCCAGCCTGTCGAACGCGGCCAGCCGCCACGTGGCGAAGATCAGCAGCCGGGCCACCAGGTGCGCGAAGTCGACGTCGGAACGCTCGGCCAGGCACACGTTGCGGAACTCGGCCGCCTCCCGCCGGAAAGCGAGATCGTCCTCGTCGCGGCCGGCCGCGCTCTCCGCCTGGCAGGCCCGGGTCAGCAGCAGGCGGGCCTGCCCGAGCAGGTCGAGCCCGATGTTGGCCAGCGCCAGCTCGTCCTCCAGCTCGGGCGCGCGGGTCACCCACTGCTGCAGCCGGTGCGACATGATCAGGGCGTCGTCGCCGAGCATGAGGCAGTACGCGGCGAGGTCCGCCGGATCCACCCCGTCCGGCACCTGCGCCGGCACTCCGGCGAGCGGGTCCGCGAAGCCGGTCCCGTACGCCCAGCGGGCATCGTCGTCGTGGTCGGTGAGCGCCTGGTAGGCGTCGTCGAATGCCATCTGCCCGCCCTCAGATGTGCGGAACGGAGTCGGGAATGGCGTAGTGCGTCGGGTGCCTGTACACCTTGTCGCCACTCGGGTCGAAGAACGCCGCCTTCTCCCCCGGGTCCGAGGCGGCGATGTGATCGGAGCGCACCACCCAGATGCTCACGCCCTCGTTCCGCCGCGTGTACAGATCGCGCGCGTGATGGATCGCCATCTCGTGATCAGCGGCGCGCAACGAGCCCACATGCACGTGGTTGAGCCCCCGCTTGGCCCGCACGAACACCTCGAACAGAGGCCACTCGTGCTTGATCTCCCCGGTCATGCCGCCACTTCCGCCCGCTTTGCGGCGTGGGCGGCGGCCGCCTCCCGGACCCACGCGCCGTCCTCGTCGGCCTCGCGGCGGCGGGCCAGCCGCTGCCGGTTGAGCGGGCCGTCACCGGTGATCACCCGGCGGAGCTCGTCCCAGTCGGGCTGCCCGAAGTCGTAGTGGCCGCGCTCCTCGTTCCACAGCAGGTCCGGATCGGGCAGGGTGACGCCGAGCGCCTCGGCCTGCGGCACGGACATGTCGACGAAACGCTGGCGCAGCTCGTCGTTGGTGTGGCGCTTGATCTTCCAGGCCATCGACTGGGCCGTGTTGGGCGACGCGGCGTCCGGCGGCCCGAACATCATCAAAGACGGCCACCACCAGCGGTTCACCGCGTCCTGCACCATCTCGCGCTGGGCGGGGGTGCCGGACATCATGGTCATCAGCAGCTCGTAACCCTGCCGCTGGTGGAACGACTCCTCCTTGCAGATCCGGATCATCGCCCGCGCGTAGGGACCGTAGGAGCTGCGGCAGAGCGGAACCTGGTTGCAGATGGCGGCGCCGTCGACCAGCCAGCCGATCACCCCGACGTCGGCGAACGACCGGGTCGGATAGTTGAAGATCGACGAGTACTTCTGCCGGCCCTCGATGAGCCGCTGGGTCAGGTCACCACGGTCGGCGCCGAGCGTCTCCGCCGCCGAGTAGAGGTAGAGCCCGTGACCGGCCTCGTCCTGCACCTTGGCGAGCAGGATCGCCTTGCGGCGCAGCGTCGGTGCCCGGGTGATCCAGTCGCCCTCCGGCTGCATCCCGATGATCTCGGAGTGCGCGTGCTGGGCGATCTGCCGGATCATCGTGCGGCGATAACCCTCCGGCATCCAGTCCGCCGGTTCGATTCGCTGATCCCGCTCGATGGCCTCCTCGAACGCCCGCTCCCCGGCGGGTGTCGGAGAAACAGGGTGAGAGACAGAATTGGTCACGGCTGCTCCGAGGTGGCGGCGGGGACATGGCGGCGGGACTGGAGGGTGAAGAAACGGCCCGTCACATACCAGTCGTCGGTCAGGGCGGCGGTTGCCGCGGGGTTCGCGCCCGTGCCGTGCAGGTCGCTGAACGCCGCTGTCTGGTTCACGAAGACGCCGCCGGTGAGGTTTTCCGAGAGGTGCACGCCGGCGTCCAGGGCCGCCTCGCGAGCGGCCTCCAGCACCTGCGGCGAGGTCGAGTGCACCAGGGCGCTGAGCGCGCCGTGCGCCCGCACCGTCTCGGTGAAGACCCGCAGGCTGTGCTCGGTCGAGTCGGTGGTGATCAGGAACGACACCGGCCCGAACCACTCACGGGTGTAGACCTTCTCGTCGGCGGCGTCGAGCCGGGCCACCAGAGGCGTCCGGATGACGGCCGACGGGTACTGCTCGTCGCTCACCGTCGTGGACGGGTGCACCACGCCCGGTGTGGACGACGCCTCGGAGAGGCGGGCGAGCACGCCGTCGTTGACGATCGCGCCGAGGGTGCCGGCGGCGCGGCGCGGGTCGCCGAGCAGCTTGCCGAGGGCGGCCGCGAGATCCGCGCCGAACTCGTCGGGGCTGCGGTGCCCGGCGTCGGTCTCGATGCCGTCGCGGGGAACCAGGATGTTCTGCGGGGTGGTGCACATCTGGCCGCTGTAGAGCGAGAGCGAGAAGGCGAGATTGCGCAGCAGGCCCTTGTAGTCGCCGGTCGAGTCGACGACCACGGTGTTGAGGCCGGATTTCTCGGTGTAGACCACCGCCTGGCGGGCGTTGGCCTCGAGCCAGTCACCGAACTCGCTGGACCCGGTGAAGTCGACGATCCGCACGTCGGGGTGGGTGGCGAGGGTGGCGGCGATGCCGTCGCCGGGCTGCTCGGCGGCCAGCGTGACGACGTCGGGGTTCAGCCCCGCCTCGGCCAGCACCTCGCGGCAGATGCGCACCGTGATGGCGAGCGGCAGGACCGCACCGGGGTGCGGCTTGACGATCACCGGGTTGCCCGCGACCAGGCTGGCGAAGATGCCGGGATAGCTGTTCCAGGTGGGGAAGGTGGTGCAGCCGATCACCACGGAGACTCCGCGGCCGACGACCGTCGCGTTCTTCTCCAGGTGCAGCGGGTCGGCACCGCGCTGGGGCTTGGCCCACGTCGCGTAGGCCGGGGTCCGGGTGGTGGCGGCCAGCGCGTAGGCGACCGCCTCGAGGCCGCGGTCCTGCGCGTGCGTGCCGCCGGCCTGGAAGGCCATGACGAAGGCCTGGCCGGTGGTGTGCTGCACGGCGTGGGCGATCTCGAAGCTCGCCGCGTTGATCCGCCGCAGGATCTCGGCGGCGACGCCGGCGCGGCCCTCGGGACCGGCGGCACGCCAGCCGGGGGTGGCGGCGCGTGCCGCGGCGATCAGGGCGAGCGGGTCGGCGCGGGGATAGCTGACGCCCAGCTCAAGACCGTAGGGCGAGTGCTCGGTGGCGACCGTGCCGGACGCGCCGGGGACCTCGATCGGGAACGGCTTGCCGAGCAGGCTGGTGAAGGCGCGCTCACCGGCGGGGGCGGCGTCCTCCCCGTAGACCGACTTGCTGGGCGACTCCGGATAGGCGGACCAGTAATCCCGCGCTGCCGTCGCCTCGATCGCGCGCGCCAGCAACTCGCGGTGGGTTTCATACAGCTCAGCGGGGTTGGACATCTTCGCTCCGTTGCGACTGGACGATCAAGAGGACTGGGCGTGGACCCCTTCTATTTACCGTCCGTTCGGTCGGTAAATCAAGCCCCGCCCGGCAGGATGGCATCACCAAGTAGATTTCCGCGCATGCAGCCACGCCGCCGAGGGCGCCCCGGACATGACCAGGATGCCGTGCTCGCCGCCGCGGTGCGGCTGTTCAACGCGCACGGGTACGACGCGACCAGCATGTTCGACGTCGCCGAGTCGCTCGGCATCACCAAGTCGACCCTCTACCACCACGTCAGCAGCAAGGAACAGCTTCTGGAGATGGCGGTCGACCGCGCCCTGGACGGCCTCTTCGAAGCGGCGCGGACCCTCGACGAACCGGACGCGATCACCCGGCTCGAGCAGCTGATCCGCCGCAGCGTGCTGATCCTCGCGGACCGCCTGGAGTTCGTCACCCTGCTGCTGCGCGTGCACGGCAACACCGAGGTCGAGCAGCACGCCCTGTCCCGCCGCCGCGAGTTCGACCGGATCGTCACCGACCTGGTCAAGCAGGCCCAGTCCGAGGGCGGAGTCCGCGCCGACGTCGACCCCGCCACCGCCGCCCGCCTGATCTTCGGCATGGTCAACAGTCTGATCGAGTGGTACCGCCCGGACCGCGGCAACCTCGAGACCATCGCCGACACCGTCGCCGCCCTGGCCTTCGACGGCCTGCGCACCAAGTAGAGCGCCGAAAGCGCCGGAAAGAAAGCACCGGAAAGCACCGGAAAGCAGACGTCACCGCAGCTGGTACAACTCCGGCCGGGGCGACACCATCTTCACCTCCACCCGCTCCCCCGTCCGCAGAGCCACCAGCGCCGCCTCCGACACCACCGACGCCGCATACCCGTCCCAGGCACTCGGCCCCACCGCCCCACCCACGGCCCGCCGGG
>NZ_JBHTDO010000073.1:0-13127 GCF_042666575.1 Actinoplanes sp. GCM10030250
CCCGGCCCGCACCGCCCCCACCCACTCCCGCAACTCCACGTCATAGGCAGCCCCGAACCGCTCCCGCCAATCCCCCGCAATCGGGCTGACCAGTCCACCAGCCCTGCGCACCGTCACCGCGCTCAGTTCACCGAGCGCAGCCGTACCCTCCTCGCCGAGGATCTCGCCGCGGATGTCGTAGCCGTACCGGGCGTTGACCGAGATCTCCACGTCGACGAGGATGCCGCCGGCCAGTTCGAGCAGGAGCAGCATCGGGTCGGGCAGGTCGCCGGCATTGGCGCTGGGGCGGGGGCGCAGGACGCGGACGGCGGCGACCTCGGTGCCGAACATCCAGCGGACCATGTCGATCTCGTGGACCGCGGTGTCGTTGATCATGTTGTCGGGCTGATAGAAAGCGGGCACACCGGCGTTGCGGTGGGCGCAGTGCATCATCAGCGGAGCGCCGATGGAGCCGCTGTCGAGTTCCTGTTTCAGTGCGCGGTAGGCGGCGTCGTACCGCCGCATGTAACCGACCTGGACGAGCCGGGCGCCGTGTGCCACCTCCGCCTCGACGATGCGCAAGCAGGCGGCGGGGGTGGTGGCCAGGGGTTTCTCGCAGAAGACGGGTTTGCCGGCGGCTAGGGCGGCCAGCACGTACTCCTCGTGGGTGCCGCCCCACGAGCAGACGAGCACCGCGTCCACCTCGGGATCGCCGGCCAGCCGCGCGCCGGGCACGACCAGGGCGCCCGCCGCCAGGGCCACCCGGGCGGCGGTCTCGCCGTCGACGTCGGCGACCGCGACGACTTTCACCCCGGACAGGACGGTGGTGAGCCGCCGGATGTGCTCCTGCCCGATCATCCCGGTGCCGACGACCCCGACGCGCAGGGTCATGGCCGGCCCAGGTCGCGGGAGAGCTGTTCCAACTCGTCGCCGCCGGCCATCTGCGCGGTCAGCTCCTCCAGGGTCACCGCGCCCCGCTGGGCGTCCATCACCATCGCGCCCAGCTTGAGGATCACGAAGTGGTCGCCGACCAGGAAGGCGTGGTGCGGGTTGTGGGTGATGAACACGACGCCGAGCCCGGCGTCCCGGGCGGCCGCCACGTATTTCAGCACCACACCGGACTGCTTCACGCCGAGGGCCGCCGTCGGCTCGTCGAGGATCAGCACGCGCGCTCCGAAGTAGACGGCCCGCGCGATCGCGACGCACTGCCGCTGGCCGCCGGAGAGGGTGCCGATCGGCTGGTTGATGTCGGCCACGGCGATGCCCATCTTGCGCAGTTCGGCGTCCGCGATCCGCCGCATCTCGCGGATCCGCAGGCCGGCCAGCGGATATCGCCCGGCGGTCAGTTCCGAGCCGAGGAAGAAGTTGCGCCACACCTCCATCAGCGGGACCACCGCGAGGTCCTGGTAGACGGTCGCGATGCCCAGGTTCAGGGCCTCGCGCGGTGAGGAGAAGACGGTGGGAACGCCGTCGACGAAGAACTCGCCGGACGTGTGCGGATGCAGGCCCGACATGATCTTGATGAGGGTGGACTTCCCGGCGCCGTTGTCGCCGAGCACGCAGGTCACCGAGCTCGCGCCGACGTCGAGGGAGACGTCGTGCAGGGCCCGGATCGGCCCGTAGTTCTTGCCGACACCGGCCAGCCGGATCACCGCGACCCCCACTTCCGCACGTACAGGTTGACCAGCACGGCGAGCAGCAGCATCACGCCGAGGAAGGCCCGGAACCAGTTCGGGTCCCATCCGGCGTAGACGATGCCGAGGCTGGTCATGCCGAAGATGAAGGCGCCGACCGCCACCCCGATGGCGTTGCCGTAGCCGCCGGTCAGCAGGGTGCCGCCGACCACCGCGGCGATGATGTAGAGGAACTCGTTGCCGACGCCGTTGCCCGCCTGGAGCGTGTTGAACCGGTACAGCGTGTGCATGCCGACGAACCAGCCGAGGAACGACACCGAGAGGAACAGCGCGATCTTGGTGCGCACCACCGGCACGCCGACGGCGCGAGCGCTCTCCGGCGCACCACCCACCGCGTAGATCCAGTTGCCGGGCCGGGTCCGTTGCAGGATCCAGGCCGCAAGACCCACGAACAAGATCCACCATAGTACGGTGATCCACACGGTCACCCCGCCGACCTCGAACGACGACGCGAATACCGCCTGAAGCATCGAATATCCGTCGATATTCGAAATGTCCGGTGACGACACCGACCCGGTGACCAGCTTCGTCACACCGAGATTGGCCCCCTGCAGCACGAAGAACGTCCCCAAGGTGATCAGAAACGACGGAATCCCGGTCCGCATCACCAGGAAACCGTTGAGAAACCCGATCCCGAGGCAGACCAGCAGGGACAGGACGGCCCCCACGAGAAGATGAACCCCCAGGTACCAGCAGAACAGCGAGTTCACAAGGCCGGCCGACGTCACGATCACCCCGGCCGACAGATCGAACTCACCCCCGATCATCAGCAGCCCCACGGCCACCGCGACGATCCCGATCGTCGACGACTGGTAGAGCACCGTGAAGAACGACCCGCCCGACCGGAACGCCGGCGCCACCACCAGGAAGAACACGAAGATCGCCGCCGCCGCCACCAGCGCGCCCAGCTCCGGGCGCGCCAGCAGCCGGACCGGACGGGTCACCGGGTGTTCTTCTCGGTGAACGGCAGGATCTTGTCGATGTTCGAGCTGTCCACGAAGGACGGCCCGGTCAGCACGGGACCGCCGCCTCCGAGGTCGTTCCCGTTCTTCAGGTAGAGGTAGAGCGATGTCACGGCCATGTAGCCCTGGGCGTACGGCTGCTGGTCGACAGCAAACTCGACCTTGCCGTCCTTGACGGCCTTGGCCATCTCCTGGTTGAGGTCGAAGGTGACCAGCTTGGCCGCGCTGCTCGCCTGCTCCTTCGCCTGGATCGCGTCGAGCGCGACCGGCGCACCCAGCGTGACCACGTAGTCGATGGTCTTGTCCTGGGACAGCTTCGCCTGCAGGGCGGACGTGACCGCCGCGTCGTCGGCACCGTTGACCTGCAAATTCTCGGTTCCCGCGACCTTGCTGCGGACACCGTCGCAGCGCGCTTCGAGGGACACCGAGCCCTGCTGGTGTATCACGCAGATCGGATGCTTGGCACCGGCCGCGGCGATCCGCTCGCCGATGCTCTGACCGGCAAGGGTCTCGTCGGACCCGAAGTACATCAGGGCGCCGAGGTCTTTGTACTGATCGATGCCGGCGTTCAGGCCGACCACCGGGATGCCCGCTGTGGTCGCCGCCTTGACCGAGCCGGCCAGGGCGTTCGGGGTGACGAGCGTGGTGGCGATGCCCTGCACCTTGGAGTCGACGGCGCCCTGGATCAGCACGGCCTGCTTGCCGGCGTCCGGGTCGTTGGAGTACTTCAGGTCGACGCCGGTGTCCGCTGCCGCCTGTTCCGCGCCGGCGCGCACCTTGTCCCAGAACGTGTCGCCGGGTGTCTCGTGGGTGACGAACGCGATCGTGTAACCGGTGGCCCCGGATTCCTCCGGTTCGTCGCGGCCACCCTCACTACAGGCGCCGAGGGTGGCCACCAGTACCAGGCCGAACAGCAGACGTCCTCTCATGCGAATTCTCCCAACGAAGTCAGATAGGTGTGGGTGCGCTGAGCGATCGGGAACGGGACGCCGAACTCGACCGGGTACATGTCCTGCTCCACGACGACGTGCAGGTCGGTGCCGAGCTCGGCGAGCGCGCGCAGGATGGGCGGCAGCGACGGCTCTCCGTCCGGTGCCGCGACGCTCACCCCCATCGCGACGGCCTGGCCGAAGGCCAGATCCTCGGCGGCGGCGCGGGCGGCGAGGGCCGGGTCCATCTGCTTGAGGTGTACGTATCCGACGCGCTCCGGATATTTGCGGATCAGTTCGAGCGGCGACGCCCGGCGGTAGGCCAGGTGACCGGTGTCCAGGCAGAGCGAGACGAACCGCGGATCGGTGTCGTCGAGGAACCGCTCCACCTGCTCCTGGGTCTCCACCTGGTAGTCGGCGTGCGGGTGGAAGTGGAGCCTGAGCCCGTACTCCTCGGACACCATCCGGCCCAGCGTGTTGGCGTTCTCGGACAGGGCCCGCCACTGGCCGGGACCGAGCTGGGCGGCCTCCAGGTAGCCGCCGGTGGCGTCGTCGCGGTAACCGGGTACCGGTACGAAGACGACGTTCGAGGAGCCGAGTGCGGCGGTCAGCTCGGCGACCCGGCGGGTCTCGGCCAGCGCGGCGGGCAGGTCCCGGTGCGGTCCGCCGACGCCGCCGACGGTGCCGCCGGCGCAGGCCAGCCCGCGGGTGGCGAGCTCGTCGGCCAGCCGGGACGGGTCGGGCGGGAGGTAGCCGTACGGGCCGAGTTCGAGCCATCGGTAGCCGGCTTCGGCGAGCTCGTCGAGGAACCGCGGCCAGGGTGTCTGGCGGGGATCGTCGGCGTACCAGACGCCCCACGAGTCGGGGCAGCTTCCCAGATGCAGCATCGCGGTCACCGGGCCATCGGGAAGTACGGCGACGCGGCGCCGTACCCCATGATCTTGATCTTGGCCATTCAGAGCCCTCCCGGTCGCAGGTGATGGCGCTGGTCGTTCTTACCGGCGAGGTATTCGATGCGCGCCTCGCCGGTGCTGTGCAACGTGGACACCTCGGCCACCGGAACGTCCCACCAGGACTCCGAACCCGGTGCCGGCGCGCGGGGGTCGGTCGCGATGTGCAGCACGGTGAGCCGGTCCGCCTCGCGCGCCCGTTTCAGCCCCTCGGCCAGGTCGGCGGCGCTGCGGCAGCGGATCACCGCGGCGCCCAGGCTCTCCGCGTTGGCCGCCAGGTCGACCGGCAGCGGGTCACCGTCGTAGTCGCCGCTGCGCGGATCACGGTAGCGGTAGGCGGTGCCGAACCGCTGCGAGCCGACCTGCTCCGACAGGTTCCCGATCGAGGCGAAGCCCTGGTTGTCGACGAGGACCACGATCAGCTTCACACCCTCGGCGACCGCGGTGACGATCTCCTGCGACATCATCAGGTAGGAACCGTCGCCGACCAGGGCGAACACCTCGCGGGACGGGTCGGCCATCTTGATACCGAGGGCACCGGCGATCTCGAAACCCATGCAGGAGTAGCCGTACTCGACGTGGTACTGCTTCGGATCCCGGGCCCGCCACAGCCGCTGGAGATCACCCGGGAGGCTGCCGGCCGCCTGCACCACCACATCGCGCGCTCCGCACGCTTCGTTCACCACCCCGATCACCTCGGCCTGGGTGGGCAGGTCACCCTCTTTTCTGCGGTACGCCTTCTCGACCGTTGCCTGCCATTTGGCGACATCCGCCGCGAAATCGCCGGTGAACCGCCGCCCGTGCAACGCCGGCAGCAGCGCGTTCAGCCCGGCGCGGGCATCACCGACGAGCGGCAGCGCGGACAGCTTGCCCGCGTCGAAAGCGGTCACGTTCAGGTTCACGAACCGCACGTCCGGGTGCTGGAAAGCGGTGTACGACGCGGTGGTGAAATCGCTGTACCGGGTACCGACGCCGATCACCACGTCGGCGTGCCGGGCCAACCGGTTGGCCACCGGGTTGCCGGTCGCGCCGACCCCGCCGACCGCGCTCGGATGGTCCCAGCTCAGCGCACCCTTGCCGGCCTGCGTGTCGGCGACCGGGATGCCGGTGGCGCGGGCGAACCGGTCCAGGGCGGCCGACGCCTCCGAGTAGACGGCACCGCCCCCGGCGATGATCAGCGGCCGGTGCGCACCCCGGATCACGGCGGCGGCCCGCTCCACCGCCAGCGGATCAGGCGCCGGCCGGGTCACGTGCCAGACCCGCTTCGCGAACAGCTCGTCGGGAAACTCGTACGCCTCCGCCTGCACGTCCTGCGGAAGACACAGCGTGACCGCCCCGGTCTCCGCCGGGTCCGTCAGCACCCGCATCGCGGACAGCAGCGCCGCGGGCAGCTGTTCCGGCCGCCACACCCGGTCGAAGAAGCTCGACAGGGGACGGAACGCGTCGTTGACCGTGACGTCGCCCGCCCGCCGGTCCTCCAGCTGCTGGAGCACCGGGTCGGCCACCCGGGTGGCGAACACGTCCGACGGCAGCAGCAGCACCGGCAGCCGGTTGACGGTGGCCAGGGCGGCACCGGTCAGCATGTTCGTCGAACCGGGCCCGATCGACGCCGTGCAGGCGAGCGTCGACAGCCGGTTGCTCATCCGGGCGAACCCGGCAGCCGTGTGCACCATCGCCTGCTCGTTGCGGGCGAGCCGGTACGGCAGGTCCGGTGCCCCGGTCCGGTGCGCCTGCAACAGCGCCTGACCGATACCGGCCACATTGCCGTGCCCGAAGATACCGAGGCAGCCGACCACCGTACGCTGCTCGATGCCGTCCCGCTCGGTCCACTGACTGGCCAGGAAGCGCACGACGGCCTGCGCGACGGTGAGCCGGTGCTTCACACTCGCCTCTTCTCTCGGACGGAGGTCAGCGGCAGCCGCGGATCGATCTCCTGATGCAGCCAGCGGCCGCGCACCCAGCCGTGCGCCGGGTCGTCGCGGACCAGCCACCGGCGCTCGCCGGGACCGGCCATCACGTTGAGGTAGTAGAGGTCGTAGCCGGGTGCGGCCATCGACGGGCCGTGCCAGCCGTACGGGATCAGCACCACGTCACCGGTGCGCACCTCGGCGCACACGTCGATCGGGCGGTCCTCGTGGCCGTACACCCGCTGGAAGCCGCAGCCGGGACCGCCGCCCGGCGAGCTCGCCACCTCGAAGTAGTAGATCTCCTCGAGGCAGCTCTCGTCCAGGTGGTCCTCGTCGTGCTTGTGCGGCGGGTACGACGACCAGTTCCCGCCCGGCGTCAGCACCTCGCAGGCGATCAGCCGGTCGGTCTCGAACGACTCCGGCGTGCAGAAATTGTTCACCTGCCGGCTGGCCTGCCCGGCGCCGCGCAACTCGACGGGCACGTCCTCGGCGGCGCCGTACCGGAACGGCAGCGTGTGCGCCGCCCGCGCCGCCGGCAGCGCGAACCGCCCGCCGT
Organism: Actinoplanes sp. GCM10030250; assembly: GCF_042666575.1. NCBI lineage: Bacteria > Bacillati > Actinomycetota > Actinomycetes > Micromonosporales > Micromonosporaceae > Actinoplanes > Actinoplanes sp. GCM10030250. The sequence continues at coordinate 6,978 of NZ_JBHTDO010000073.1, forward strand.
TGGGCGCCCGCAGGCTGACCGTGCTCTCGCGCGGCAGATAGGCGAAGTCGGTCACCCGGGTGAAGACCGACCGCCGCCCGGTCAGCGTCAGCCGCTCGTCGTCACAGGCCACGTCGCACCCGCCGGAGAGCGGCAGCACCAGCATCTCGCTGCCGCCGGTGACGAACCTGACCCGGCCGCCCACCGGCAGCTGCACCACCTTCAGGCCGCTGTAGTGCCAGCCCGCGTTCTCCGGGGAGATCTCGACGTCGAACGGCTTCTCCGCGGAGCTGCCGCGGGGCACGAGCGGGTTGACCCGCCGGTAACCGTCAGTCATGCGCCACCGCCCTCAGTTCGCCCTCCGTGACCGCCGGCCATCGCCCTGACCTCGTCCTCGGTGGGCATCGCGTCCGAGCAGGAGAGCCGCGAGGCGACGATGGCTCCGGCGACGCCGGCGAAGCGCATCACCGCCTCGAGGGTCCATCCGGCCAGCAGGCCGTGGCACAGGGCGCCACCGAACGCGTCGCCCGCACCCAGCCCGTTGATCGTCTCCACCGGGAAGGGCGCGACCGTGACCTGCTCTTGCTTATCCGGCGCTTCTCTTCTCGACGCGTAAACACCTGCCGGGCCCTGCTTGATCACCGCGAGCTCGGCGCCGGCTTCGTGCAGGGCCAGGGCCGCTTCGCGGGGATCCGGTACGCCTACCGCTGTCTCGACCTCGTCAAGGTTCCCGACGACCACCGTGGCCAGCGGAAGTGCCTCGGCATACCAGCGGCGGGCCTCCTCGCGCGACTCCCAGAACATCGGCCGGTAGTCGAGGTCGAAGACGGTGAACCCGGCCCGGCCCCGCGCCCTCAACGCGGCGAGGGTGGCGGAGCGCGACGGCTCCGCGCTCAGCCCGGTGCCGGTGATCCAGAAGACGCCGGCTCCCCTGATCGCCGCGAGGTCCAGTTCGGACTCGTAGATCTCCAGGTCGGGTGCCTTCGGATAGCGGTAGAACCAGAGCGGGAAGTGGTCCGGCGGGAAGATCTCACAGAAGGTGATCGGCGTGGGGAGGCCGGGGACCGGTGTGACGTACCTGTCGTCCACACCGAACTCCCGCAGCGCCTCGTGCAGATAGACGCCGAACGGATCGTTCCCGGTCCGGGTGATGATCGCGGTACGCCGGCCGTAGCGGGCCGCGGCGACGGCCACGTTCGCCGCGCTGCCACCGAGGAACTTGGCGAACGTCCGGACCTGCGGGAGCGGGACACCGACCTGCTCCGGGTAGAGGTCCACACCGATCCGCCCCATCGTCAGCACCTCGTCCAGGGGCATGCGCGGTCCCTCCGCCGTTGTCACCCAGCGGTAACGGACCGGCGACGCTGGGTTCGGACCTGGTGTCGATGTAATTACGTGGCCGCTGTCACGTCAATACCTCGGCGGGAGCCGGTACGGCGAGATCGGCCAGCATCGCATCGACGAACGCCACGAACGAGGCGGGGTACATCGGGCGAGCGACAGCCCAGCCCACCTGGAATTCGGGCATCGCCAGATCCAGGGCGATGACGTTCACCCAGGCGGCCCAGTACTCGTCACTCAGCACACCATCGCGGTGGGCGCTGAACTTCCGCTGGTGGCCGTTCAGCCGGATCAAGACGTAGAGGTACCGCTTCGCCTCCTCGTCGTCCCGAACCGTGAAGCCCCGGCTCTCGACGTGCCAGCGCATCATTGCCGGATCATCCTTGAGCAGCACCCCGGCGAACTCACCCTGACGACTGACCAGCGCGATGTGCATGCTTCGCTCGAGCGCGGCCGTCGCGGCCCGGGCCTGACGCCCGGCATGGCGCATCTGCAGGAAACTCAACAGCAACGCGGCCAGCACCGCGAGGAACGTCAGGAACTGAAGAACATCAACGGTACGCAACGTAGCGCTCCCAACACTGTCGGCGACATCGAACTCGACTGTAGAGGGAGCGAGAAAGGGGCACGAGCCTCAGCCCGTGCCCCTTACCGATCAGTCCGGCGTCAGGCCTTACGCCACATCCGGTAGAACGGGGTGCCGTCCGGGAGATAGATCTCGAACGGGTCCATGGGCTCGTAGCCGTACCGGCGGTAGAGCCGCACGTTGTTCTCGTTGGTGGCCTCGAGGTAGGCCGGGACTCCGGCCGTCTCGAGCTCGTCGTGCGTACGCTTCATCAGCGCACCACCCAGGCCGTGGCCCTGCTCCGACGGGCGGACCGCGAGGAACTGGAGGTGCCAGTGCGCCTCGGCGGGGTGGTTCTTCTCGAAGAGCTCACCCAGTGCCGCGAACCGCTCGATGTGCTCGCCGGCGAGCGCGGTGAGACGGTCCATGTAGTCGTCGGGCAGCACGAGCTCGTTGACCCGGTCGAACCACACGGCGGCGGCCGCGTAGCCACCATCCGGGTGGTCGATGACCTCGACCTTGCCGTACCGGAAAGCAGTCTCGGTCTCCAGGGCGAAGAACTCGCCCATCACCCGTTCACGGTCTTCCGGCACCGGCACCAGGTAGGCGTCGGCGGCCAGGTCGTCGAACGAGTTCGAGATCATCGCGCCGATCGCCGGGATCTCGTCCTCGCGGGCCGGGCGGACCACGAAGCCGGTCATCGGGGACCGTCCGATTCGTTCAGGGCGGCGGCGAAGCCACCCGTGGTGGTGGCGCTGCGGGCGCCCAGGCCGATGCCGGCGTAGATCTGCGGGCGGGAGCTGCGCAGGATGTACGCCCAGAGCATGCCGCCCAGACCCAGCACCAGGAACGACAACGGCACCACGATGGCCGGCGTGCTGCCCGGCTCCACACCGAGCAGACCGGCGATGTTGTCGATCGCCAGGTACGACATCACCAGCAGCGCGACGGCGCTGATGACCGGGGCGATGATCCGGTGCAGGACGTCCTCGTCGTGCGCGTTGCGCGCGAAGTAGCCGATGACCGCGAACGAGGTGATCGTGACCAGCAGCAGGACGCCGAGGCCGCCGCCGGTGCCGCCCCAGAAGAACAGCTGGACCAGCGGGTCCCAGCCGAAGATCGCGTAGGCCACGATCACGACGAGGCCGAGGATCGACTGGGCGATCGAGCCGTTCTTCGGCGCGCCGGTGCCCGGCACGGTACGGCCGAAGGTACGCGGGATCACGCCTTCGCGGCCGAGCGAGAACATGTACCGCGAGATGATGTTGTGGAACGAGATCATCGCGGCGATCAGCGAGGTCAGGAACAGGATGTGGCCCAGGTGCAGGGCCGCGTTGCCGAGCGGGACGGCAGCCAGGTTGAAGAAGAGCTCCGGGCCCTCCTCGGTGGCGCGCTGCACGACGTTGTCGCCGGCCGCGGAGATCATCGCCCAGGAGGCGAACGCGTACACGACGGCGATCAGGGCGACGGCGATGTAGGTGGCGCGGGGAACCGTACGGCGGGGGTCGCGGGACTCCTCGCTGAACACCACCGACTGCTCGAAGCCGACGAAGCCGGTGACCGCCATGACCAGCAGCGCACCGGAGCCGGCACCGACCAGGGTGCCCGGGTCGAGAGCCGCGGTGGAGGGCTCGAAGCCGTCCGTGAAGATCTCGGCGAACGCGAACACCAGGGTCAGGGCGATCTCGGCGACCAGCAGGGTGGCCAGCACCTTGCCGTTGACGGCGACGTCACGCACGCCGAGGACCGCGACCATGGCCCAGGCGACCAGGGCGATGATCCACCACTGCAGGTCGAGGCCGAACCAGTCGAGGAACAGCGGCTGGGCGATGGCGCCGAAGCCACCGTACGAGGCGACCTGGAACATGTTGTAGGACAGCAGCGCGACCCAGGAGCCGCCGACGCCGAACGGCCGGCCGAGACCCTGCGAGATGTACGCGTAGAACGCGCCGGCGTTGGCGATGTGCCGCGCCATGGCGACGTAGCCGACCGAGAAGATGGCCAGCACCAGGGCGACGGCGAGGAAGGCGATCGCGATGCCGGTCAGCCCGGTCACCGCCAGACCGGTGGGCACCACGCCGGCGACCACGGTCAGCGGCGCGGCCGCCGACATCATGAAGAAGACGATCGAGGCTACGCCGAGCCGGTCGCGAGCCAACGCGTCGGAGAGCTGACTTCCGGGGGGTTTGGTGGCGGTCGAGGACACGCGGTCTCCAGATTATTCAAAAGGGGTGGGTTAATTTGTCAGCTCAGGCGCGGCGGGCCATGACGGCGTCTCCGACGGCCGCCTCACCGTGGGCGACGAGCTGCTGCAACATGACGGGGAAGAGCCTGCGGAACTGGTCGAACAGACCGGCCCGGTCGCGGGCGTTGAGCGTGGCCAGCACGTGCTGGTCCAGCCCGGTCGCCAGGATCAGACCGGCGAGCAGCAGGTCGGCCACGTCGAGATGCTCGTCGCGGGAGACCTTGGTGCGGATGCGGGTGGCGGGCCAGCCGGCCGTCATCGAGTCCGACGGTACGAAGGAGACCTTCGTACTGAGCAGACCGCGCTTCTCCACCCGCTTGATCAGCCCGGCACGCGCGAGGCGGCGCTCGACCAGGTCGGTTGCGATACCGGTGGAGAGGTACGAGAGCCAGGGGCGAACGCCGTGCTGGCCTGCCTCACGGCGCAACTGCTCGAGCACGGCTGTCGTCGCGGCGTCGCCGGTCGGCCGTTCGTCGATGACTATCAGCTCGGTCTCGACGAGGTCGACGCGCCGCCACAACATCAGCTCACCGAGGAGAGCCGCGCCGAGCCCCAGACCGAGTGTGGCCGGGGACAGCAGGGACTTACCTCGGATCGTGTCGTGAGCAGTGAGATAAAGATCGTCCGCGGGCGGTAGCTGCGGCGGCGACGCCACTCCCGTTTCTCCTTTCGACGCCTGGGAAAGATGCCCGCGAGTTCACCGAACGTAACTAAGGTGACGTACCACGAAGCAATTACGTAGCGCTCCCCCCGGCGCGACCGGCAGTAGCCTGCCAGGTCGGGCGCCCTCGCGCAACGTCCAGATGCGACAAATGTCGATTCCACAGTAGGCGTTGTTGATCACATCACTGTTCTGCGAATTTGAGCGTGGATCGATAAAGCCGATCACGATATCAGCGCGTCACGATATTCAGCTATGCACAAATATCGAAGTCACACTTATACCTGCTCATCGTGGGCGCGCAGCGTCACTTCACCGCTGCAATTGTCACTCTGTGTGATTACTTGCCGAATCAACTAAATCGGCGTAGTGTTGGTCGCAAATAGTTGAAGCTTCAATGGAGGTACCCGTGCGGATGCCAGCGCTCTTCCTCAGTCACGGCGCCCCGCCGCTGGTCGACGACCCCACCTGGGTGGCTCAGCTGCGCGACCTCGCCGCCTCCCTGCCCCGCCCGCGCGCCATCCTGGTCGCCTCGGCGCACTGGGAGTCGGCCCCGCTGATGCTCGGCGCCACCGAGACCGTCCCCCTGGTCTACGACTTCGGCGGCTTCCCTCCGCGCTACTACCAGGTGCAGTACCCGGCCCCCGGCGCCCCGATCCTCGCCGACCAGGTCGCCGCCCTGATGCCCGACAGTGAGACCGTCGCCCGCACCACCCGCGGACTTGATCACGGAGCGTATGTGCCGCTCACCGTGATGTACCCCGAGGCCGACATCCCGGTCCTGCAGATGTCACTGCCCACCCTCGAACCCGGCCGTCTGCTCGACCTCGGCGCCCGCCTCGCCCCACTCCGCGACGAGGGCGTCCTGATCATCGGCTCCGGCTTCACCACCCACGGCCTGCCGTTCCTGCGCGACTGGCGCCCTGAGGCCGACGCACCCGGCTGGTCCCGCGAATTCGACGCCTGGACCGCCGAGGCCCTCTCCCGCGGCGCCGTCGACGAACTCGCCGACTTCCGCTCCCGCGCCCCCGGCATGCCCTACGCCCACCCCACCATCGAACACTTCGCCCCGATGTTCCTCACTCTCGGCGCGTCGGGCACTCCCGAGGCCGCCCCCGCCCAGCCCATCGACGGCTTCTGGATGGGCCTCGCCAAGCGCTCCTTCCAAACCACCTGACCCCTCCCCCTTCCTCCCCCCTTCCTCCCCCCTTCCTTCCTCCCTTCCTTCCTCCCCTCCCTTCCCCGCCGGCTCCGCCGCACCCGCTCCGCCACCGCCACCTCCGCCGTGACACCCGCCGCGCCCCACCTCCCAGCCGTGACACCCGCCGCGCCCCACCTCCCAGCCGTGACACCCGCCGC
>NZ_JBHTDO010000074.1:0-12766 GCF_042666575.1 Actinoplanes sp. GCM10030250
CCGCCGTACTACCACCCCGGCGAGAAGTCCGACGAGATCCAGTACCTCCAGGAGCGCCGCCGCGAGCTGGGCGGTTATGTGCCGTCCCGTGTCGTGCGCAGCAAGCCGCTCACACTGCCGGGCCAGAGCGCCTACGCGAGCATGAAACGCGGATCGGGCAACCAGCCGGTAGCCACCACCATGGCGCTCGTCCGGCTGATCAAAGACCTCATGAAAGATCCCGAGATAGGCCGACGGCTGGTACCGATCATCCCGGACGAGGCCCGCACCTTCGGGCTGGACGCCTTGTTCCCGACCAAGAAGATCTACTCCCCGCACGGCCAGACGTACTCGTCGGTGGACCGCGAGTTGCTGTTGAGCTATCAGGAGTCCACGACCGGCGTACTGCTGCACGAAGGAATCACCGAGGCCGGTTCCACCGCGTCATGGACAGCGGTCGGAACCTCGTACGCCACCCACGGCGAGCCAATGATCCCGCTGTACATCTTCTACTCGATGTTCGGCTTCCAGCGCACCGCCGACGGCTTGTGGGCCGCCGCCGACCAGATGACCCGCGGCTTCCTACTCGGGGCGACCGCCGGGCGAACCACGCTCAACGGCGAGGGCCTGCAGCATCAGGACGGCCACTCACTGCTCATCGCCTCCACCAACCCGGCATGCGTGGCCTACGACGCCGCCTACGCATACGAGCTCGGCCACATCGTCCGTGACGGTTTGCGCCGGATGTACGGCGAGAAACAGGAGAACATCTTCTACTACCTCACCCTTTACAACGAACCTATCCTTCAGCCCGCCGAACCGTCCGACGTCGACATCGACGGCATCCTCGCGGGCATGCACCGCGTCAGCGGCGCTGACGCCAACGCTCCAGCTGCGCATATCCTCGCTGCCGGTATCACCGTGCCGGCCGCGCTGGCGGCGCAGCGGCTTCTCATCGAGGACTGGGATGTACCCACCGACGTATGGTCGGTGACCTCCTGGACCGAGTTACGCCGCGAAGCCCTCGCCACCGAACAATGGAATCTTCAGCATCCCGACGAGCCGGCCCGGCAGGCTCATGTCACCCGCCGGCTGCAAGAGAACCCTGCCCCCGTGGTAGCGGTCTCCGACTGGATGCGAGCCGTGCCCGACCAGATCGCCCCCTTCGTCCCCGGCCGATGGGCGTCCCTCGGCACCGACGGATTCGGCATGTCGGACACCCGCACGGCACTGCGCCGCCATTTCCACGTCGATGCGCCCTCGATCGCCTTGCGCGTCGTGCAGGAGCTGGCCGCCAGCGGGCGACTGAATGCAGACGCCCTGCGCAAGGCCCGCGCAACCTACGGTCTGACCAACGGCGCAGAGACAGAAACGAGAACCGTCCAGTAAGCGGCAGCTATGGCCGAACATGATCGACCAGGGCCTTAGGACTGTTGTCGACTGCGGGTCAGCTACGGCTCGCGGCTGCTCGTACGGCCTGGAGAAGCCGGGCAGTCGTGAACGGCTTCTCCAGCAGGGGTATGGCTGAATGGGCCGGCGGGTCGGTGTTGAGTAGCGGTTCGGCGTACCCGGACATGAAGATCACTTGTATGCCGGGGATCAGCTCGGCGATGCGCTCGGCCAGTTCACCACCGTGCATTTGCGGCATGAGAACGTCGGTGAGCAGCAAGCCGATCTCATCGCGGTGCCGCAGCGCCAGGTCCAGGGCGTTCGGCCCGTCGGGGGCACTGAGGACGCGGTAACCGTGGCGGGTGAGCATCCGAGCGGTGGATTCGCGTACTCCGTTCTCGTCATCGACGAGCAGAATGACCTGCTGCACGTCGCCCTCGGTCTGAGGATCGGCGTCGGGGCGGTTCGCCGGCGGCAGCGGCTGCTCGGTGGCGGGCAGCAGCACTGTCACGGTCGTCCCGGTACCTGGTGCTGACTCGAGGGCGAGGCAACCGCCGGCCTGTCCGACGACGCCGTGAACGGTGGCCAGTCCCAGGCCGGCCCCCTGGCTCTTCGGTTTGGTGGTGAAAAACGGTTCGAAAGCGTGAGCGGCGACGTCGGCCGGCATACCGATGCCGGCGTCGGAGACCTGGATGCGCAGGTAACGCTGCCCAGGCTCGGGGACAGGCTGGTAAAGCGGATCTGCTTCCGCTGTGGGCAGGTTGTCGGCACTGATACGCACCAGGCCACCGTCTGGCATCGCGTCGCAGGCGTTGACGGTCAGGTTGACCAGGACCTGTTCCAGTTGGCCCGGGTCGAGCAGCACCGGCCACAACTCTGCGGTGGCATGGATGTGCAGTTGGTGGTTCTTCCCGACGACGGTGCGCAGCAGCGGTCGCAGGTTGTCGAGCACAGTGGCCGGCGCAAGCACTCGGGGCCGGTGGAGGTCTCGGCGGCTGAACGTCAACAGTTGTTGGGTGAGTGCCGCGCCGCGCTGCGCCGCCTCTTGGATCTTGGTCAGGTCGTCCATGAAGGGACGCCATCGTCCCGGGTCGGTGCGGGCCTGCTCGGTGACTTCGTCGCCGAGCAGGTCGGCATAGTTGGAGATGATCGCGAGCAGGTTGTTGAAGTCGTGGGCGACACCCCCGGCGAGCTGCCCGAGGGCCTCCAGCCGTTGCGCCCGCAGCATCGCCTGTTCGGTCCGCTGCCGTTCCAGCTGCTCGGCAAGCCGGGTTCGCGCCAGTTCCGCCGCTTTCCGGTCGGCGATGTCGCGACCGACCACCAGCAGAATATTATCGGTGCCGGTGTCGAAGAGGGTGACGGTGTTCTCCGTCGGCACGCGCACACCGTCGGCCCGGATCACATCGACGTAGACCACCGCGCGGTGCTGCGGCGACGTGAACAGGGCGGCGACGAACTGCGCGATCCGCTCTTGCTCTTCGTCGGGCAGCAGCACGGCGTACGGCCGGCCGAGCAATTGGTGCCGCGGATAGCCCAGGAGCTGCTCGGTTCCCTGGTTGATCAGCACGATCCGGCCTTGCCGGTCCACTCCGGTGATCGCGTCCGGCACCGCCTCCAGCTGTGCTCGAAGCCGTGACTCCGCCCGCTGCAACTCGGACAAGTCCCGCGTTGCGGCGATCAGTAGCAGTCCTTCCGGCTCCTGTAGCCAGCTGAGCGTCGTCTCGCCCGATAGAACGCTGCCGTCCCGGTGCCGCAGCCGGGTGGCCAATGTGTGAGTGCGAGCCCGCAACTCCGGGTCGGTGAACAGTTGCTCCCGCAGAGCGATCATGTCGTTGCGGGTGTCTTCGGCGAACAACATCCTGGCCTGCTGGCCGACGAGCTCTCCCGGCCGGTAGCCGAGAAGCTGTTGGCACGCCTGGTTGACGAACACGATTCGCCCGCCAGGGTTCACGCCGACGATGGCGTCCGGGGTGGCCTCCAGCAACGCAGCCATCCGCCCCTCTGACCGGATCTCGCCGGTCAGTTCGTGAGCGACGCTGACCACTCCGCGCACGGATCCGTCCACGCCTTCGATCGGCGCGAACGACATCCGGACCGGAACCCGGGTACCGTCCTTTCGCAGCCGGGTCGTCCGTATCTGAGTGGTGGGATTTCCGCGCAGCGCCTTCTGGAAGACCTGCCAATCACGTTCGGCGACGTCCGGTGGATACATCATCGTCACCGGCTGACGGTGGACCTCGTCGCGGCGGTAGCCGTAAATCCGTTCGGCCGCCGGGTTCCATGCGGTGATCCGCCCCTGGGCGTCACAGCCGACGATGGCATCCGCAGCCGACTTCACCACTGACGACAAGGATGCCCCGACATGTTCGTTGCCGGCCTGACCGCCGGCCCGTGCGATCACAAGGACCACCGCCTGTACCGCAGGTTCCGCTGAGCTTGCAAGCGGCCGCCCCGTAGGCCGGCCTTTCGACCACGTCAGAGCTATGCTCTGCCGCAACGTCGTCGTGGTGGAGGGCTCCCTTCACTATCCTCCTGCGGTGCACGACTGGCCCTGGAATATGACATCACCGGGTGAGACAGCCGGTTCTCGGCGTGGAATCCAGCAGCCGCGCTCGGCTACACCCAGGCGCCAGCCTGCGGGCGGTATACCCTTCGCGCGGCTGGTGCCCGAGTCCGGACAGCCGCGGACGCATTGCCGACTCGCGGCAACGCCACGTCAGGATACGTCTGACGACGTAGGGTGAGGGACGACCATGACCGGCGAGTAGGCATGGTGCAAGGTGGCCACTGCCACGCTGCCGAGCAGCATTTCGCGCACTGCGGACCTTCCGCGCGAACCCACGACCACCAGCGCCGCCCGTCGGCGGCGCGCATAGGCTGCCAGTGCGCCGGCCACAGTCCGCGCCGCGGTGGCATGGCGCTCTTCTGGCGTCAGCGAGATCACCTCGTAGTCCCCTGTGGCAGCGGTGTGCGGAGGGTTCTGATCGACGCTGACCAGCTGCAGTTTCCGAGTCGGGAACAGCCGTGCTGCTGCCGCGAGTGCCGCTTGAGCACCGGCGGAGCCGTCCCAACCGACGATGACCGGCCCGTCGGCCATGGCCTCCCGCTCCGCCGTCAGCAGTGAGTTAGGCACGACGATCACCGGTCCCGACGCGTAGTGCACGACCATGTCGGAGACGCTACCGAGGATTGCTTTAGCGCCGTCGAGCCCGCGAGAACCGACGAGCACCAGGTCCGGGGCCAGTTTTTCGGCGAGCTGGGTCAGATGGAGGCCCTCGCCCCCGTACGTCCGCTCGACCAATGCCTCGGCCTCCCAGCCGGCGGCGACGGCGAGGGTGACACCCATCGCGGCCAGCCGGTTCGCCTCTGCTGCTCCCTCCCGCTCGAGGGCGTCGATGAACTCGTTCATGGTGGCGGCGTTTGCCCACAACCGTCGGCGCAATGCCTCACTTGCGAACGGCGGTGTCCAGAGGTGACCGATCCAGGCGTGGGCCCGGGGGATCAATGACACGGCGACCTCGATCGCCGCGCTGGCTGATCGTGATCCGTCATAGCCGACGATGACCCGGGCAGCGGGCACCTCAGTCATTGACCCTGAACTCGGTTGTGCGGGGCTGGTCATCGTCGGCTCTCCTCACCCATGGTGGCTGGCGCGCTCAGCAACGGGAGCATGAGCGGATTTCGGGTTCGATTCGTTGCGCGGCGGCGTCGGGGCGGCGATCGACCCGGGAAGGTGGCGTTCTTTCAGCCTGTCCCTCGACCGCCGTCCGTCACGTTGCCGGTTCGTCGTGGATGATCATCACCGGGCAGTGGGCGTGGTGGAGTAGTTGCTGGCCGACTGAGCCGAGAAGGCCGCCGGCCAGCGGGCTGTGGCCGCGGCTGCCGACGACGATCAGAGCCGCGTCGCTGGACACGGCGACCAGGTCCTTCGCTGGGCTTCCGGGCTCAATGAGAGTCTTGACCGGCACCTCGGGGTACTTGTCCCGCCACGGCGTCAGCGCCGCTTCGAGGTCGCGTGCTGCGTCTCGCCGGGTCGCGTCCTGGTCGTAGGGCAGCGGTGGCATATCCATCCCGTGCGGGGGTATCGGCACCGGGAAGCTGCGAACCGCGAGCAGTCCGCTACCGCGCCGCTGTGCCTCGTCGAATGCGAGCGCCAGGGCGCGCTGCGCCGAGCTCGAGCCGTCGATGCCTACCGTGATCGGACCGGACGGGGCGTTGCCGGTGTGCCCGCGGACGACGACAACGGGACAGGCGGCGTGGGTGGCGACCTGCTGGCTGACCGAGCCGAGCAGCAGGCTGGCGAAGCCACCACGCCCGCGGTTACCCACTACCAGCATGGCGGCGATGCGGCCGGCGTCCAGCAGAGCAGAAGCCGTGTCGCCGATCACGGCGGCGCTGGAGACCTCGATGCCCGGCTCCACCGTCCGCGCCTCCGTGGCGGCCGCAGTTGCTATCTGGTCGAACTGTTGCGCGATGACGTCCGGCAGTTCTCCCATGCCACCGAACGCTTCTGGCGGCCCGGTCCATGAGTAGACGGTGAGGATCTTCAACGGAGCGTCGTGTAGTCGTGCCTCGGCGGCGGCCCATCGCACTGCGGTCCTGCTCTGCTCGGAGCCGTCTGTGCCGACGATGATGTGGGGGTGTCGCATCTGTGCCTCCAGTGGAGAGCGGTTTCCGGTTGCGTGCCGAGCGTTGCTCGGGCCGGCCAAGACCGCGCCGACGATGACGTGCCGCTCTTCCCACACCTTCTCCCCGATGCGTCGTCGTGGTCAGGGCAGAGTTGCGTTGACCGGCTGGTGCCGGCTCCTACGCTGTCGCTGGTAGGGGACTGCCGGCTCGGTTTTCACCGCGTCAGCCGCGATCGGCGTCGTACGGTTGGCGACGGTGAGCAGCAGGACCGTGTCCTCCAAGGCTGTCATCGAGTGCCGGGCGCCGGGCACGATCAGCAACTGCCCCGGCGAGCCGTCGGTCGTGTCGTCACCAGCGGTGACCCGCACCCGGCCGCGTAGCACTTGCACGGTCACCTCACCCGGGTTGTCGTGCTCGTCCAACCTCTGACCACGGGCCAGTGCGATTACGGACTGGTAGAGCAGGTGCGGACGTCCACCATCAACGGTGCGCATGTCACGACGGCTCGATTTGCTGAGCGCGCGGCTCAGCAGCCCATCGGCGAGCGCTGCCAACGACCATTTCTGCATTACCAGCTCCTTTTCGTCGAGAGCCGAACACGCCGGCGGTCGGGCGTGATGCGATCAGCGGCGCCTCCCGCATCACTCGTGCGGCTGAACAACGCCGGCGGCGCGGCGCAAGCTGTCGCTGCCCGGGTAGGCATGTGACTCGTCATGTTCGCCTCCCGGCTCGTCCCGGGAACGAAACCCTTTCATTCAGCCTGGACTGTCCCGAGCGGAATGGCACCGGCTCGCACGGGCCAACACCGGGGCGCGCGGTTGCCGAACGTCAGCAAGCACAGGACCCTCAGCAACAGTCGGTGGTAGACGGCGCAGGAATGAATTGCCGGGATCCGGCAATCTTTCACCGCTGTACGTGCTGGCCGGATACCTGTTCCCCGCGAGCGCACAGCGCGAGCATCGACGGTGACACCTCGTACCGCGGCCGCGCTGATGGTCGCGAGCAACGTGCACCGGGGAGGGCCGATGGAAGAGCGGGTAAGGCTCCGCCGGGTCTATGACGATCCCTCACCCGATGACGGCCTACGGGTCCTGGTCGACCGGGTGTGGCCACGCGGGTTGACCAGAGCGGCGGTTGCCCTCGATGAATGGATGCGGGGCATCGCGCCGTCCACGCGGCTGCGCCGTTGGTACGGCCATCGACCGGACCGGTTCACCGAGTTCCGTCGCCGCTACCTGATCGAACTGCGCGACCTCGAATCCGCAGCCACCCTCGACCGGCTCCGGAAGGTGGCCCGCACCAGGTCCGTCACGCTGCTGACTGCGACCAGGGACGTCGAGCACAGCCAGGCCGCTGTACTCGGCGACCTGCTGCGCGACGCCCGAGCAAACCACGACCCGACGCAGGATGTCGCCGGCTCAGCCTCACGCGCCTGCCCTGCGGATGCCGGGCATCGGCAGCATACGGATTCCCAGGAGGCCCGAGCATGAGACACGAGACGATGGCCGTCGACCGGCTGCCGGCACTCGCGTTCGCCGACGCCGCTACCGCGGCCGGGAACGCGCCGTCGATCCTCAACACCCAACCATGGCTCTGGCGCGTACACCCGAACCGCCTCGATCTGTTCGCCAACCGCGACCGCCGGCTGACGGCCGGAGACCCTCAAGGTAGGCAGTTGACGCTCAGCTGCGGAGCCGCCCTGCACCACGCCCGGATCGCACTCGCCGCTGACGGCTGGGCGGCCCACGTGACCCGGTTGCCGAAGGCGAGCGATCCTGACCTGCTGGCCACGCTTGTCGTGAGCGGCCGCACTCCGGTGACGATGGAGGCGATCCGCCTCGCGCACGCGATGCATATCCGGCACACCGACCGGCGACTGGTGATCGAGCGGCCCATACCCGAGGTCGGGATACAGGCCATTGCGGCTGCGGCCCGCGCAGAAGGCAACCTGCACATCCTCACCGCCGACGACGTGGCGGACCTGGGTTCCGCGGCAGGCCGGGCCGCCGCAGTCGAAGCGGGCGACGCGCAGATCGCCGCGGAGCTGATGTACTGGACCGGCCGTACCAGGCTGTCGGGCACCGGACTCCCCGCCAGTGTGCTGCCCGATCACCCCACACAGACCTCCGTGCCCGGCCGCGATTTCGGCCGGCCCGGGACACTGCCGGTCGGCGCCGGACACGACCGGGCGGCGGTCTACGCGCTGCTGTTCGGCGACGGTGACGGACCGCTGGACTGGCTGCATGCTGGAGAGTCGCTGTCCGCGGCCTGGCTGACCGCCACCACCATCGGGGTGTCAGTGGTGCCACTCAGCGGCGTCGTCGAGGTTGCCGGCACCTGCCATACCTTGCGGCGCCTGCTCGCCGGCCTCGGCCATCCGTACCTCGCCCTGCGATTGGGGATCGCCAACCCGGAACCGCACAGGCCATCGCCGCGAACGCCACGGCTTACCCGTGCGCAGGTGGTTGACGACTCGGCTGTGCCGCCAGGCGCACCCGTGGACCGCCATTGACCGAGGTCACATCCCTCGCATGCCGCGCATTGCACGAGGGGAGGACCCGAGGCGGTTGGTCGCCGTGAAAGCGTTGCCCGTGACCGGCAATTTCAACGACGCCAATGTGGGCTTGCGAGGGCTGCGGTCAATTCCGGAGTTCCGCCGGTCTGAACGGAGCCCAGATGCCCGCTGATATTCCCGCCCCGACCGCATGGCACGCACGGCCTGTCGCCGACATCGTGCGTGATCTGGAAATCGACCCGGCGGACGGTCTCACGGCTGCCGAGGCCGAACAGCGGCTGCAACGCAACGGCCGAAATCAACTCGCCGATGCCCCGAGACAGCCGCGGTGGCGGGCGTTTCTGCGCCAGTTCCAGAACCTTCTGATCATCATCCTGCTGGTGGCCGCGGTGGTGGCACTGGTCGTGAGCCGGGAGTGGGAGACTCCGATCGCGATTGCCGTCGTCGTGCTGCTGAACGCGACCATCGGCTTCGTTCAGGAATCGAAAGCCGAGGCATCGCTGGACGCGTTGCGGCGGATGAGCGTGACAAATGCGACGGTACGCCGCGACGGGCGAATCGTCCGGCTGGACGCCGCCGAATTGGTGCCCGGTGACGTGATCGTCGTGGAAGCCGGCGATCGTATCCCCGCCGACGGTCGGCTCTTGTCGGGGACCTCGCTGGAAATTCAGGAATCGATGCTGACCGGTGAGGCGCAACCGTCGGCCAAGTCCGCATCGGCCGAAATCGACGAAAACGCTGCCTTGGGCGACCGGGCGAACACCGTCTACATGAACACCGCCGTCACCCGCGGGCACGGCGAGGTGCTGGTCACCGCCACCGGCATGCAGACCGAAACCGGCCGCATCGCCGAGATGCTTCACCACGCGAAACCCGGATCGACGCCGCTGCAGCAGCAAATCGACGCCCTCAGCCGTACCCTCGCGTTCATCGCCGGCGGCGTCATCGTCGTCGTCTTCGCTCTCGGCCTCATCCGCGGGCAGCAGTTCGACGACCTGTTCATCAGCGCTGTCTCGCTCGCCGTCGCCGCCATCCCGGAAGGGCTGCCTGCAGTTGTGGCGTTCACGCTGGCCATGGGCGCCGGCCGACTCGCCAAACGCGGCGCGATCGTCAAACGGCTGGCCGCGGTGGAGACACTGGGCAGCACCACGCAGATCTGCACCGACAAGACAGGCACCCTGACACTGAACCAGATGACCGCCCGGGAGCTGCAGGTGGCGGGTCGCCGGTTCACGATCTCCGGTGAGGGCTACGCCACCGACGGGAAGATCGAGGCTGCTGACGGGGCCTCTCCCGGCCTGCTCGGCGAGGCGCTGGTGCCCATGGCCCTGTGTAGCGACGCAGTCCTGCGTGACGGCGACATTGTGGGCGACCCCACCGAGGGTGCCCTGGTCGTGCTGGCTGAGAAAGGCGGCATCGACGCCGCTGCGCTGCGCAAGCAGCACCCTCGCGTGCTCGACATCCCGTTCGACTCCGACTACAAGTACATGGCGACCTTCCACGACTGGACCGACGAGCAAGGTCGCAAGGTCGTCCGCTGCTTCGTCAAGGGCGCGCCGGACGTGCTCGCCACGCGGGCCGACCGCCATCTCGGCGAGGCCGCCAAGATCATGCCCTTCGACGCCGCCGCACAACAGCGCCACCATCAGGCGAACGGGGACATGGCCGAGCAGGGCATGCGGGTGATGGCTGTCGGCATGCAAGACTTTCCCGCCGGCGACTTCGAACCGGCGCAGGATCCCAAAGCCATGCTCGATCGGCTGGTGCTGGTAGCGCTGATCGGCATCGTCGATCCTCCGCGCCCGGAGGCTCGGCAGTCCATCCAGGAATGCCGTGACGCCGGAATCCGCGTCCGGATGCTCACCGGCGACCATGTCGTCACCGCCGCCGCCGTCGCCGCTGAGATCGGTATCCCTGGACGGGCCGTGACCGGCGGCGACTTGGACACCATCACCGACGACGAAGACCTCGCCAGCGAGCTGGACAACGTCGGTGTCGTCGCCCGGGTGTCACCCAGCCACAAGATCCGAATCGTCAGCGCGCTGCAGCAGCGCGGCGACGTGGTCGCGATGACCGGCGACGGTGTCAACGACGCCCCGGCGCTCCGTAAGGCGGACATCGGCGTGGCGATGGGCAAGACCGGGACGGAGGTGACGAAGGAAGCCGCCACCATGGTCCTGACCGACGACAACTTCGCCACCATCGTGTCCGCCGTGCGCGAGGGCCGCGGTGTATACGCCAACATCGTCAACTTCACCCGCTTCCAGGTTTCCACCGCGCTCGGGTTCGTCATTACGTTCCTGATCGCCTCACTGACCGGCATCGCCGGCGGCGCGCCGTTCACCGCGCTGCAGATCCTGTTCGTCAACCTGGTCATGGACGGGCCACCCGCGATGTCGCTCGGCGTCGACCCCGTCAGCTCCGACGCGATGAACCAGCCGCCACGCCGCCGCAATGAGCGCATCCTCAACCACCAAAGGCTGCTGCGAGTCCTGCTAGCGAGCGCCGTCATGGCCGGTGGCACCCTGGCCGTGCTCGTCTGGGCACCGGGCCCGGCACCCCGGCTGGGCCAGGCCACGGTCGCCGGCACCATGGCGTTCGTAACCTTCGTGCTGTTCCAAGCGTTCAACCTGCTCAACGTCCGCTCGGACATCCGCAGCGTGTTCAGCCGCGAAACGCTGCACAACCGGTCCGCGTTCGCTGCGACCGGTCTCGTTGTGGCAGTGCTGGCACTCATCGTGCAGACGAATGTGGCGCACAATCTGTTCGCCACCACGGACCTGACACCGCGCCAGTGGCTGGCCTGCACCGCGGTCGCCTCCACCATCCTGATCACCGGTGAACTGCTCAAGGCGGTGTTGCGAAGCCACCGGCGCCGCGCACAGCGACGCAACGGATCACCTGAGAGACGACGTCACACAGCCGTTTGATCGCCGACCCGTGCCCGTACCGGCACGTCGTCTCGAAGACATGGCGGCCAGGGCCACTCGTAAACGGTGGCCGGATTGGCCTGCACGCACTGCAGGAGACAGCGTGCCGGTCACCTACGGTAGTCAACTGGTCGCCGTGAGGGGGCCAGTACGGGCCTGTCGCTAACCGGAGCCGGCGCTGCTGGCCTGGACCCGCTGGTGGGCCGGGCTCAGGGACTTTGCTCTGCCAAGGCTGATCGGACGGTTCATCGCCGAGCTGTCGTCAGGCTCGGCGACCGGGATGCTCGACATGGACATCGGCTGGCCGGGACCGGTGTGCCAGCGGCAGGGTCACCAGTTGGCTGGTGGGTCGCTGGCCGGGAACGATTGCCTGCCCCACTGCTCGACGATGTCGCCGGCCTCCTCGTCGATGTTGTCATCGAAGTGCGGCAGACGCGCAGGCTGGCCGGTCAAGATCAAGCCATGCTGTTCGGGTTCAGGGCGCGGTGCCGGCGGCCGGTCCACCGGTTGCTTTCTCATGACAGTGCCGCCGGTAGCATGGTATTCCTTCCTGATACGGCTGGGCCGTGCCTCTTTAGATCCGATGGCTTTCCTGGATTCCGCGACTGATCTGCTCGTGCTCGGCGTGCTTCGCCTGCTCGTGGCGGCGGTAGAGCAGTTCCGCGCGGGCATATCGGCGCAGCCAGTACATGAAGATCAGGAAACCGACGGCGAGGATCAGCATCAGCGCTTCGATAAAGCCGTAGCTGATGAGCAGGGCCGCCGCCAGGACGAACACTGCAATGCCCGCCCACATCAGTCGATACTTGCGTGACCACATAGGATAACTCCCCTTCGTTTGTTGGCCAAGGGCTGAAGGCTCGTCCCGGTACGATCCCGCGGTCCGCACGCTGTCAGCGGGCGGCGCGACCTCCGGTGTCCCTCTATGGTCGCCTGGTCCGACCGGTAGCGGCAGAGGTGCCGGGCATAGACGGGGCGGGGTTAAACTGCCGACCGTCGGCAATGAAAGCGTGAAGTGGGCCCGGACGTGATCGTGGCTGCCGAGTGTGTACCCCGCGATCCGGGAAGGTGAGGCGCAGGTGACCGAGAGCACGGGGCAGCGCGGCCGCCGCCGGCCGTCGACGCCGGAGCCGGAGGACGCCTGGCTGGTCGAGGTCGCCGAGGGTGCGAGCCGCGACGCCGGCGGGGTCCCGGTGGAGTTGCTCGGCGATTACCTGCTGCTGCTCGCCGACGCGGCGACCTATGGGCGGCAGGTGAAGAGCGGTGAGCTGGACGCGGTCGGCCTGCTCGGCCGGCGCGCCGCCGAGCAGGGGATCTCCGCGGG
>NZ_JBHTDO010000075.1:0-12531 GCF_042666575.1 Actinoplanes sp. GCM10030250
GTCGGTGGTGGACAGCCCGGCGGCCGCCAGCGCCTGCCGGATCACCCGCTCCTGCGACGGCCCGTTCGGCGCGGTCAAACCATTCGACGCACCATCCTGATTGACCGCCGACCCCCGAACCACCGCGAGGATCCGATGCCCCTTACGCCGCGCCTCGGACAACCGCTCCACCAGCACCATGCCGACACCCTCGGCCCAGGCCGTACCGTCGGCGGAGTCGGCGAACGACCGGCACCGGCCGTCCGGCGAGAGCCCGCGCTGGCGGGAGAACTCGACAAGCCCGGCCGGGCTCGCCATCACCGTCACGCCGCCGGCCAGCGCCAGGTCGCACTCACCGTTGCGCAGCGCCTGCGCCGCCAGATGCAGGGCGACCAGCGACGACGAGCAGGCAGTGTCCACGGTGACGGCCGGGCCCTCCAGCCCGAGGGCGTACGCCACCCGGCCCGAGACGACGCTGCCCGCGGTGCCGACGATCAGATGGCCCTCCACCTCGGGCGGCGCGACCGAGACATCGGCGGCGTAGTCGGAACGCATCGCGCCGACGAACACACCGGACCGGCTGCCGCGCAGCGCCGTCGGGTCGAGTCCGGCCTGCTCGACCGCCTCCCACGCCGTCTCCAGCACCAGGCGCTGCTGCGGGTCCATGGCGAGCGCCTCGCGCGGCGAGATGCCGAAGAAACCGGGGTCGAAGTCGGCGGCGCCGTCGAGGAACCCGCCGCCGGTCGGGTAGAACGTGCCGGGCCGCTCACCGGTCGGATCGTGCCGAGCCGGGTCCCAGCCGCGGTCGGCCGGGAGCGGGCCGATGCCCTCGGCGCCGGCCGCGACCAGGTTCCACAGTTCGTCGGGTGATTCGATGCCGCCCGGATAGCGGCAGGCCATGCCCACGATGGCGATCGGCTCACCGGCGTGCGTGGTGGCGGTCACCGGCCGCGCGGCCACGGCGCTCCCGGCGAGCCGGGTATCGAGCAGGGCGGCCACCGCGCCCGGCGTGGGGTGGTCGAAGAGCAGCGTGGCGGGCAGCCGCAGCCCGGTTGCGGTGTTCAGCCGGTTACGCAGGTCGACCGCCATCAGCGAGTCGAAGCCGAGCTCCTTGAACGGCCGGCCGGGCTCGACCCGGGCCGGGTCGTCGTGGCCGAGCGCCACGGCGACCTGCCGGCGGACCAGGTCGCCGAGGGCGGCGAGGCGGGCGCCCGGCTCCAGGCCGTGCAGGCGCTGCCGCAGCTCGCCGGTTCCGGCGGTGGCACCGGCCGGGGTGGGCCGCTGCCGGACCAGGCCGCGCAGCAGCGGAGGCACCCCGGTGTGCACGGCGGCGGCGCGGATGGCCGGCAGGTCGAGGGCGGCGGGCGCCAGAACGGGGAGCCCGATGGCGCAGGCGAGGTCGAACAGGCGCAGCCCGGCGGCGGTCGGCAGGGGCCGCAGCCCGGCCGCACCGAGCCGCCGCCGCCCGTCGCCGCCGACACCGGCCGTCATCGTGGAGGTCTGTTCCCACAGGCCCCAGGCCAGCGCGGTGGCCGCCCGGCCGTGAGCGTGCCGGTGCCGGGCCAGCCCGTCGAGGAACGCGTTCGCGGCCGCGTACGCCGCCTGGCCGGGGTTGCCGAGGGTCCCGGCGAGCGAGGAGAACAGCACGAACAGCGGTACGTCGCCGGCGAGCTCGTGCAGGTTCCACGCCGCGTCCACCTTGGGCCGAAGGACGACGTCGAGCTGCTCGTCGGTGATGTCGGTGAGCAGGGCGTCGTGCAGGGCACCGGCCGCGTGCACGACCCCGGCGAGCGTGACGCCGTCGAGGACGGCGGCCAGGGCGTCCCGGTCGGCCGCGTCGCACGCCACGACTGTCGCGTGCGCACCGCGGGCCTCCAGGTCGGTGACCAGGTCCGCGGCACCGGGCGCGTGCGGGCCGCCGCGGCTGAGCAGCAGCAGGCGGCGTACGCCGTGCCGGGTCACCAGGTGCCGGGCGACCTCACCGCCGAGCATGCCGGTGGCGCCGGTGATCAGCACCGTGCCGTCCGGTTCCCACGGGGACGCGCCGCCGCCGGGTGCCCGAACCAGCCGGGGCACCTCATATGCCCCGCCCGCCAGCCGGAACTGCGGTTCCCCGCCGGCCAGCGCCAGCTCCAGCAGCTCCGCCGAGGCGGGCGCGTCGTCGATCTCGGCCACGACGAAGCGGCCGGGGTGCTCGATCTGCGCCGTGCGCACCAGGCCCCAGACGGCGGCGTGGGCCAGGTCGCCGGGTGCGGTCAGCACGGCGAGACGGGCGTCACCGTCCCGCTCGCCGGTGAGCCAGTCGCGGAGCAGGCCGAGCGTCTCCCGTACCGAAGCACGGGTTGCTGCCGCGACGTCACCGGGAGTCCCCGGCGCGAGCCGGACCACGACGGCGGCCGGGACCGGCTCGGCGGGCGGCACCGGAAGTGGCACCTGAATCCACTCCGGCAGGTGCAGCGCGTCGTCGCCGGCCGGTGCCCTGGTGGTGAGCGCCTCCACGGTGAACACCGGCGCACCGGTGCCGTCGGTGGCGGCCACGGTCGTCTCGCCGCCCGGCCCGGTGGCGAGGTGAACGCGCAGCGCGGTGACGCCGGTCGTGTGCAGGGTCACCCCGGCCCAGGAGAACGGCAGCCGGACCCCGTCGGCGCCGGTGAGCAGCGCGTGCAGGGCGGCGTCGCTCAGCGCCGGGTGCAGGCCGTACCCGGCGGTGTCGGCGCTGGTGGTGACCTCGGCGAAGACCTCGCCGCCGCGGCGCCAGGCGCGGCGCAGGCCCTGGAAGGCCGGGCCGTAGTCGAGGCCGAGATCGGCCAGGCGCGGGTAGAGATCGGCGATGTCGACGGGCTCGGCGCCGGGTGGCGGCCAGGTCACGGTGCTTTCCGGGTACGCCTCCGCGGGCCGCAGCACACCCCTGGCGTGGCACCGCCACGGCTCGTTGACGTCCCGGGAGTGCACCTCGACCGCCCGTCCGCCGTGCTCGCCGGGCTCCGCCACGGTGACCTGCACAGTCACGGTTCCCGCGTCCGGCAGGACCAGCGGCTCGTGCAGGATCAGCTCGTCCAGCCGGTCACAGCCGGTGGACCGCCCGGCGTACAGGGCCAGCTCGACGAAGGCGGTGCCCGGCAGCAGAACCTTGCCGAGGACGCCGTGGTCGGCGATCCAGGCCGGCCGGTCCCCGGCCGCCGGGATCGTGCCGGTGTAGACGACAGTGCCGTCCGCGGCCAGCTCGACCATCGCTGCGAGCAGGGGATGACCGGCTTCGGCGAGGCCCAGCCCGGCCGGGCTGGGCGTGCCGGCCTGCCCGCGCAGCCAGTAGTGCTCCCGCTGGAACGCGTAGGTGGGCAGGTCGGCCGGTTCGCCGCCGACCGGCCAGTCGACCGGGGCGCCGTGCACGAACGCGTGGCCGAGGCTGCGGTGGAACCGGTCCAGGCCGCCCTCGCCGCGGCGCAGCGCGCCGACCGCGACCGCGTCGGCACCGGCGCTGTCGATGGTGTCGGTGAGCCCGACGGTGAGGACCGGGTGCGGGCTGCACTCGACGAACATCCGGTGCCCGGCGGCGAGCAGCGCCCGCACGCCCGCCTCGAACTCGACGGTGCTGCGCAGGTTGCGGTACCAGTAGCCGGCGTCCAGCCCGGTGCCGTCGAGGACCCGGCCGTCGACGGTGGAGAAGAACGGCACGGTGGCCCGGCGCGGCCGAATCGGGGCGAGCGCCCGCAGCAGCTCGTCGCGGACCGGCTCGACCTGCGCCGAGTGGGAGGCGTAGTCGACGGCGATCCGCTTGGCCGCGACGTCCTCGGCCGCGCAGCGCGCCAGCAGTTCGTCGACGGCGGCGGCCGGTCCGGCCACCACCACCGAGGCGGGGCCGTTGACCGCGGCGACGGAGAGGCCGTCACCGCAGCCGGCCATCAGGTCGCGGACCCGGCCGGCCGGCAGCGGGATGGACGCCATCGCGCCGTCACCAGCGATGCGGCGGATCGCCCGACTGCGCAGGGCGACGACGCGGGCGGCGTCGGGCAGTGAAAGGGCGCCGGCCAGGTGCGCGGCGGCGATCTCACCCTGGGAGTGGCCGATCACGGCGGCCGGGCGGATGCCGTACGCCTGGAAGAGCCGGGCCAGCGAGACCATCATCGCGAACAGGGCCGGCTGCACGACGTCGACGCGTTCCAGCAGCTCGGGCGGGGCGTCGCCGCGGACCACCGCGAGCAGGCCGGCGTCGGCGTACGGTTCCAGCGCCTCGGCGCACTCGGTCATCGCCGCCGCGAAGGCCGGTGCGGTCCTCAGCAGTTCGGCGCCCATCGCGACCCACTGCGAGCCCTGTCCGGGGAAGACCAGGACCGGCCGGGTGTCGCCGGTGGCGATGCCCCGCAGCAGGTCGGCGTGGTCGTCGCCGGCGGCGAGGGCGCGCAGCGCATCGAGGCCACCGGCGGGCAGCGCGGCGCGGTGGGCGAAGACCGCCCGGTGTGCGGCGAGCGTGGTGGCGACCGGCGCCGGGCCGAGGTCGCCGGCGACGTCGAGCAGGCGCGCGGCCTGGTCACGAAGGGCCTGCGGGGTACGCCCGGACAGCACCCACGGAATCGTCGTGCCGGCGCCGGCCGTCACCGGTTCCCGGGCCGGTGCCTGCTCCAGCAGGACGTGCGCGTTGGTGCCGCTGACACCGAACGACGAGACCGCCGCGCGGCGTGGCCCGCCGGTACCGGGCCACGGCCGGGCCTGCGTGAGCAGGCGCACCTCACCTGCGGTCCAGTCGACCTGACTGCTGGGCCGGTCGATGTGCAGGCTCCGCGGCAGTGTGCCGTGGCGCATGGCCTGCACCATCTTGATCACGCCGCCGAGGCCGGAGACCGCCTGCGCGTGTCCGAGGTTCGACTTGAGCGAGCCGAGCCAGAGCGGGTCCGCACGGTCCTGCCCGTACGTCGCGAGCAGCGCCTCCGCCTCGATCGGATCGCCGAGGCGGGTGCCGGTGCCGTGTCCCTCCACCACGTCGATGTCGCGCGGAGTGAGCCCGGCGTCCTCGAGCGCCTGCCGGATGACACGTTCCTGGGACGGGCCGTTCGGTGCGGTGAGCCCGTTCGACGCGCCGTCCTGGTTGACCGCGGAGCCGCGGACCAGGGCGAGCACCGGATGGCTGAGGCGCTGGGCGTCGGAGAGCCGCTCCACCACGAGCACGGCGACCCCCTCGGACCAGCCGGTGCCGTCGGCTGCGTCCGCGAACGACTTGCACGCGCCGTCCGGGGCCAGGCCCCGCTGAGCGCTGAACTCCAGGAACATGCGAGGGCTGCCCATCACGGTGGCGCCGCCGACCAGGGCCAGGCCGCACTCGCCGTTCTGCAGTGCCCGCCCGGCCAGGTGCAGGGCGACGAGCGCGGAGGAGCAGGCGGTGTCGATGGTAACGGCGGGACCCTCCAGCCCGAACGCGTACGAGATGCGCCCGGACGCCACGCTGCCCGAGTTGCCGGTGATCAGGCGGCCCGCAAGCCCCGGCGGCGCCTGCGCCGCCGGGTTCAGGTAGTCGTGCGGGTAGGTGCCGACGAAGACGCCGGTGCGGCTGCCGCCGAGCCGGTCCGGCCGGATCGCCGCCCGTTCCAGGGCCTCCCAGGCGACCTCCAGCAGCAGCCGCTGCTGCGGGTCGGTGGCGAGGGCCTCCTTCGGCGAGATGCCGAAGAACTCGGCGTCGAAGTCGCCGGCACCGTGCAGGAAGCCGCCGGATCGGGTGTAGGACGTGCCGGTGTGCCCGGGGTCCGGGTGGTAGAGCCCGTCGAGGTCCCAGCCGCGGTCGGCGGGGAACGGCCCGATCGCGCTGCGCCCGCCCTCCACCAGCTCCCACAGCCCCTCGGGGGTGCTGACACCGCCGGGGAAACGGCAGGCCATGCCCACGATGGCGATCGGCTCCCGCTCCCGCAGTTCCTTGAGTTGCTGCTTGGTCCGCTGCAGGTCGACGGTGACCTTGCGGAGGTACTCGACCAGCTTCGCGTCGTCAGCCACGGCTCACCCTCTCGCTTCGCGCCGTCGTCAGTTGAGCTCGTTGTCGATGAACGTGAGCAGCTCGCTCACCGAGGCGCTCTCCAGGTCGCCGGCCGGCGCCGCTGCGTTGCCGCCGAGCTGTGCCAGCAGGGCGGTGAGCCGGTTCTCGAGTTCGGCGCGCAGGGCGCCGTCGTCCGCCGGGACCGACGCGACCACCGCCGCCAGCCGGTCCAGTTCCGCCAGGCCCGGTGTCACCGGTTCCGGGCTCAGCTCGCCGGCCAAGTGCCCGGCGAGCACCGCCGGGGTCGGGAAGTTGAACAGCAGCGCCGGGGAGAGCCGCAGGCCGGTGGCTGCCATCAGCCGGTTGCGCAGCTCCACCGAGGTCAGCGAGTCGTACCCGGCGTCCTTGAAGGCCAGGTCCGGGTCGAGGGCGTCCGCACCGGCCAGCCCGAGGACCTGCGCGGCCTGCGTACGGACCAGGTCGAGCACGGCGTGGTGGCGTTCCGGCTCGCTCATCGGCGCCAGCCGCTCGCGCAGGCCGGTCTCGCCGTTCGCCGCCCCGGTGGGCGGCGGGTCCACCGGGACCAGGCCGCGCAGCACGATCGGGGCGGCCGCTCCCCGGGCGCGCACCACGGCCAGGTCGAGGCGGGCCGGCACCAGGACCGGCCGGTTGGCGGCGACCGCGGCGTCGAACAGGGCGAGCCCGTCGGTGACGCTCAGCGGCAGCAGCCCGGACCGGCTCATCCGGGCCCGGTCGCCGGCGTCCAGCCCGGCCGCCATGCCGCCTTCGCTCCACGAGCCCCAGGCGAGGGAGACGCCGGCCAGGCCGTCCGCCTGCCGCCGCTGGGCCAGCGCGTCGAGCCAGGCGTTGGCGGCCGCGTAGTTCGCCTGTCCGGGGCTGCCGACGATCCCGGCGACCGAGGAGAACAGCACGAACATGGCCAGGTTCTGGTCCCGGGTCAGCTCGTCGAGGTGGCGGGCGGCGGTGACCTTGGGCCGCCAGACGGCGTCCAGCCGCTCCGGGCCGAGCGCGGTGATCACGCCGTCGTCGAGGACGCCGGCGGCGTGCACGACCCCGGTGAGAGCCACCCCGTCCAGGACACCGGCGAGGGCGTCCCGGTCGGCGGCGTCGCAGGCCACCACGGTGGCCTCGGCGCCCAGTTCGGCCAGCTCGGAAACCAGCTCCCGGGCGCCGGGCGCCTGCGCTCCCCGGCGGCTGAGCAGCAGCAACCGGCGGGCACCGTGCCGGGTCACCAGGTGCCGTGCCACCTCGCGGCCGAGCGCGCCGGTGGCGCCGGTGACCAGCACCGTGCCGTCCGGGTCGAGGGCCGGCGGCATGGAGAGGACCAGCTTGCCGACATGCTGGGCCTGGCTCATCAGGCGCATGGCCCGGTCGGCGTGCCGCACGTCGAAGGTGCGTACCGGCACGAACCGCAGCACACCCTCGTCGAGCAGCCCGAGGACCTCGTCGAGCATCTCGCCGAGCCGCGGCAGGCCCAGGTCCATCAGGTCGAACGCCCGGTAGTGGACGCCCGGGAAGGCATCGGCGACCGCACGCGGATCCCGGATGTCGGTCTTTCCCATCTCCAGGAAGCGGCCGCCGGGCGCCAGCATCCGCAGTGAGGCGTCGACGAACTCGCCGGCGAGCGAGTCGAGGACCACGTCGACGGTGCCGAACCGGTCCTCGAAGTCGAGGGTGCGCGAGGACGCGATCCGGGACCGGTCGACGCCGTACGCCTCGAGCACCTCCCACTTGGCGGGGCTCGCGGTGGCGTACACCTCGGCGCCGAGCCACTGCGCGATCTGCACCGCGGCCAGGCCCACCCCGCCGGCGGCGGCGTGGATCAGCACCCGGTCACCCTTGCCGACCCGCCCCAGCTCGACCAGCCCGTGATAGGCGGTGAGGTAGACGACCGGTACGGCGGCCGCGTCGGCGAACGCCCAGCTGTCCGGGATCCGCGAGAGCGAGTCCTCGGCGACGACGGCCAGCGGCCCGAAGGAGCCGGCGAACAGGCCGGTGACCCGGTCGCCGACGGCGACCCGGCGGACACCGGCGCCGACCTCGAGGACCACACCCGCTCCCTCACGGCCGGGGACACCGGGGTCGCCCGGGTACATGTCGAGGGCGCTGAGCACGTCCCGGAAGTTCAGGGCGCCGGCGTGCACGGCCAGCCGGACCTGGCCGGGGCCGAGCTCACCGAGGACCTCCGGGCACAGGGTCAGCGCGAGCCCGTCCAGGGTGCCCTTGGTGCGGATGGCGAGGCGCCAGGCGTCGGTGCCGGGCGGCGGCAGCAATCCGGCGGGGCGGGTCAGGCGGGGAACCCGTACGGTGCCCTCGGCGATGGCGAGCTGCGGCTCCCCGGTGCCGGCGGCGGCGCGGGCGAGCTGCTCGGAGCGCCGGTCGCCGTCGAGGTCGAGCAGGACGAACCGGCCGGGGTTCTCGCTCTGCGCCGAGCGGACCAGGCCCCAGATCGCGGCCTGCTCGGGGTCGGGGGCGGCGCCGGTGGCCCGGCGGGTGACGACGACCAGCGGCCGCTCGTCGTCACCGGCGAGCCGGTCCTGGACGAGGGTGAGCGCGTCCACGACCGAGGTGAGGGGCGGCGCGAACGTGAGGTCGGCGGCGGGTGCCGTGCCGGTCACGTCGAGCGGCTGCCAGCCCGGCTCGAAGAGCGCGTCGCGGGTGGCGGCGGCGCGGATCTGCCCGCCGGTCACCGGTTGCAGGAGCAGCTCGTCGGCCACGAGCACGGTGCCGGTCTCGGTGAAGAGCGCGACCTGAATGCTGCGGGGGCCGGTGCGGCGCAGGCGTACCCGGACGGTCTCCGGCACCTCGGCGGTGCGGGCCACGCCGTGGAAGGCGAACGGCAGCATCATCTCACCGTCGGGGAACAGCCCGGCCGCGCTCACGTGCAGGGCGCCGTCGAGCAGTACGGGGTGCACGGCGAACCGCTGCCCGCGGGCCGGTTCGGGCACGGTGACCTCGCCGAACACGGCGTCGTCGCGCCGCCACGCCCGCAGCACCCCGCGGAAGGCCGGCCCGTACGCCAGTCCCAGCCCCGCCAGCTCGCCGTAGAGCGCCGCCACGTCGACCTCGGTCCCGCCGGCCGGCGGCCAGGCCTCGCTGATCGGGTCCGGCGCGGGCGCCGCGCCCGTCAGGGTGCCGGTGGCGTGGCGGACGAACGGCGCGTCCTCGCTGCGGGAGGAGAGCACGAACGTCCGGTCCGGCGCGACCGCCAGCTGGACGGCGACGGCTTCCCGCTCGGGGAGGACCAGGGGTGCCTCCAGGGTGAGCTCGGCGAGGTGCGGGCTGCCGAGCCGCTGCCCTGCGCTGAGCGCCCAGTCGGCCATCGCGGCGCCGGGCAGCACGACCGTGTCCTGCACGACGTGGTCGGCCAGCCAGCCGAGGGACTTGCGGGAGACGCTGCCGGTGAAGAGCACCTCGCCGGTGCCCGCCGACTCGACAACCGCCCGCAGGACCGGGTGCCCGGTCGCGGTCTGGCCCAGATCGGCGGGGTCGAGGCGGCGGACCGTTTCGAGCCAGTACCGGTCACGCTGGAACGGGTAGGTGCGCAGCTCGGCGGGTTCGGCGGCCGGCTGGATCCGCGCCCAGTCGACAGGCAGTCCGGCGGTCCACAGCTGCGCGACGGCGGTGAGCAGGGCGGTGATCCCGTCCCGGTCGCGGCGCTGCAGGGCGACCGCCTCGCCGTCTTCGATCATCGCGGTGAGCGCGGCGTCCGGGCCCACCTCCACCAGGTACGCGTCCCCGGCCGCCACCAGCGCATCAGCGAACCGCACCGGCTGCCGGACCTGGCGTACCCAGTAGGCCGGATCGGTCAGATCCGCACTGGCCTCCACGGTGGAGATGATCGGGATGCGGGGTTCACCAAACGTCAGCCCGGCGACGATGTGGGCGAAGTCGTCGAGCATCGGCTCCATCAGCACCGAGTGGAACGCGTGGCTGACCGTCAGCTCCCGGCCTCGCATTCCGGCAGCGACCGCGCGCACCTCGTCGGCGATGCCGGAGATCACCACCGACTGCGGACCGTTGACCGCCGCGATCGACACCCCGGCCGTCAACAGCGGTGTCACGTCGGCTTCGGACGCGCGGACCGCGACCATCGCCCCACCAGCCGGCAACGCCTGCATCAACCGAGCGCGGTGCGTGACCAGGGTGGCAGCGTCGGCGAGGGACAGAATCCCGGCCACATGCGCGGCAGCGATCTCCCCCACCGAATGACCGATCAGCACCCGCGGCTCGACACCGAGGGCCTCCAGGACCCGGAACAGCGCCACCTCCACCGCGAACAACGCCGGCTGCGCAACACCGGTAGCCCGCAACGCCTCCGCGTCATCACCGAAGATCACCGCACCGACCTGCGGATCCAAGACTCCGGTTATCTCGTCGAACGCCGCCCGGAACACCGGCAGCCGCTCATAGAGATCACGCGCCATACCCAGCCACTGCGAACCCTGCCCCGAGAACAACAGGACCGCACTTTCCTTCGCCGGCCGAGGGCCGGCCAGTTCCTCGCCCGAGTCGGCCCACACGACGGCGCGCCGTTCGAAGCGGGCGCGGGCCCACAGCCCGGCCGCTGTCGCGGCCGGCGGGGCGTCCAGGTCACGCAGCCGGACCAGCATCGCCCGCACCGCCGCGTCGGACCGGCCGGAGACCGGCCACACCACCGGCATCCCTTCGACCCCGGCCGTCGCCGGCGGTTCCGGAAGCTGCGGTGCCTCTTCGACGATCACGTGGGCGTTCGTGCCGGAGATACCGAACGACGACACCCCCGCCCGGCGCGGACGACCGTCACGCGACCACTCCACCGGCGACGTCAACAACTCAACAGCACCCGACGACCAATCGACGTGCGACGACGGCTCCTCCACATGCAACGTGCGCGGCAACAACTCGTGCCGCATCGCCTGCACCATCTTGATCACACCCGCCACACCGGCAGCCGCCTGCGTATGCCCGATGTTCGACTTCACCGACCCCAGCAGCAGCGGCCTCTCCCGACCCTGCCCATAAGTCGCCAGCAACGCCTGCGCCTCAATCGGATCACCCAGCGTCGTCCCCGTCCCGTGCGCCTCCACCACATCCACATCACCGGCCGACAACCCCGCCGTAGCCAGCGCCTGCCGAATCACCCGCTCCTGCGACGGCCCGTTCGGCGCGGTCAAACCATTCGACGCACCATCCTGATTGACCGCCGACCCCCGAACCACCGCGAGGATCCGATGCCCCTTGCGCCGCGCCTCGGACAACCGCTCCACCACGAGCACGCCGACCCCCTCGGAGAAGCCGGCGCCGTCGGCGGTGTCCGAGAACGATTTGCACCGGCCGTCGGGCGACAGGCCTCGCTGGCGGGAGAACTCGACGAAGGTGGTGGGCGTGGCCATGACCGTGACACCGCCGGCCACGGCCAGGTCGCACTCGCCGTTGCGCAGCGCCTGCGCTGCCAGGTGCAGGGCGACCAGCGAGGACGAGCAGGCGGTGTCGACGGAGACGGCCGGGCCCTCCAGCCCGTAGACGTACGAGATCCGGCCGGAGATGACGCTGTTGCTGGTGCCGACGCCGACGTAGCCCTCGACCTCGGCGGCCACGGCGGAGCGGTCGGCGGCGTACTCGGAGTTCATCGCGCCGACGAACACACCGGTTCGGCTGCCCCGCAGCTGGCCGGGGTCGATGGTGGCGTCCTCGAACGCCGCCCAGGTCGTCTCCAGCAGCAGGCGCTGCTGCGGGTCGGTGGCCAGCGCCTCGCGCGGTGACATCCCGAAGAACCCGGCGTCGAAGTCCGCCGCGTCGTAGAGGAACCCGCCGTTGCGGGTGTAGCTCCTGCCCGGCACCTCCGGGTCCGGGTCGAACAGCTCGTCGACGTCCCAGCCCCGGTCACCGGGGAACTCGCCGATCGCGTCACCGCCGGCAGCGACCAGGTCCCACAACTCGTCGGCCGAGCCGACCCCGCCGGGGTAGTGGCAGGCCATGCCGATGATCGCGATCGGTTCGTCGGTACGGGAGACGACCGGCGCCGCCTCCGGCTTCGGCCGTGCGGACTCCAGGCGCTCCCGCAGGAAACCCGCGACGCGGGCCGGTGTCGGGTGGTCGAAGACCATGGTCGCGGGCAGCCGCACGCCGAGCTCGGCGTTCAGCCGGTTGCGCAGCTCCACCGAGGTCAGCGAGTCGAAGCCGAGGTCCTTGAACGGCGCGTCGGCGTCCACCGCACCGGGGTCGGCCACACCGAGCACCCGGGCCGTGATCTCCAGGACCAGTTCGCGCAGGTCACGGTCGCCGCCCGGGACGGCGGCCGGAGCCGGGACCAGCGCCCGCAGCAGCGGGGACGCGTCGGAGCCGAGCCGGCGCACGGCGCGCAGGTCGAGGCGGCAGGGCATCAGCGCGGGACGGCCGGCCGCGAGTGCCGCGTCGAACAGCGCGAGCCCTTCGGCCGGCGACAGGGCGACAACACCGGTGCGGGCGGCACGTGCCCGGTCGGCCGTACTCAGCCCACCACCCATCCCACCGTCGGTGTCCCACAACCCCCACGCCAGCGACACACCCGGCAACCCAGCAGCACGCCGCTCCACGGCCAGCGCATCCAA
>NZ_JBHTDO010000076.1:0-11231 GCF_042666575.1 Actinoplanes sp. GCM10030250
GGGCGCCAGAGGGGCATTCACCCGCGAAAGGCCCCCCTCACAGCCAGCCGAACCGACCGGCTGGGCGCCAGAGGGGCATTCACCCGCGAAAGGCCCCCCTCACCGCCAGCCGAACCGACCAGCTGGGCGCCAGAGGGGCATTCACCCGCGAAAGGCCCCCCTCACCGCCAGCCGAACCGACCAGCTGGGCGTCAGAGGGGCTTTCACCCGCGAAAGGCCCCCCTCACCGCCAGCCGAACCGACCAGCTGGGCGTCAGAGGGGCTTTCGCTCGCGAAAGGCGCCGCTGGGAGCCGGCCGGGATGGTGGGTCAGGCGCCGGGGGTGGGAGGGGTGGCGTCTTGCCAGAGGTAGATCGCCAGGGAGAGGGCGGCGAGGGCGATGGCTATGCGCAGGGGTCTTTCGGGGGTGCGGCGGACCACTGCGGGGCCGAGCCAACTACCGAGCAGGCAACCGGTGGCCAGCAGGGCTGCGGCGGACCAGTGGACGGGGGCGATCAAGGCGTAGAGGACAGCGGCGGAAAGGTTGGCCGCCCCGAGGATGACGCTCTTCACCGCATTGGTGACAGCCAGAGGCTCGGCGGCGGCGAGCGACATCGCGGCCAGCAGGAGTACGCCGGCGGCCGCTCCGAAGTAGCCGCCGTAGATGGCGATCAGGAAGACGGCCAGGGGCAGGGGCGGGCGGCGGCCGGGTCTGGTGTACCAGGAGCGCAGCGGTTCTCGAAGCAGCAGCGCTACGGCGGCGAGGGCGATCAGCCAGGGCACGATGCGCTCGAACGACGAGGACGGGGTGACCATCAACAGCACCGCGCCGGCTAGCCCACCTACTGTGGCCAGGGCGCCCAGGCGGACGATCCGGGAGCGTTGACCTCGCAACTCGCGCCGGGAACCGGCCGCGGACCCCACGGCGCTGGACAGCAGGGCCACGGTATTCGTCACGTTCGCCGCAACCGGCGGGATGCCGACCGCGAGCAACACCGGGTAGCTGACGAGCGACGCGAGCCCCGCCATCGAGCCTGTCAGACCGGAACCGACACCGCCGAGGACCAGCAACACGGCATGCTCAAGAGTCACGCACTGCCCCCGGACAGCACTTCCAGCAAGGCACGTTCACTAATCATTCGGTCCGATGTGGTCGGCGCGGAAAGGCTCGGAAGCGGCAAGGACAGGATGCGCGCGGTGATCCGAGGCGGCGGAGTGGTCAAGGGCCGCAGGCGGGAACCGGGTCGCGACGGGGTCGCGGTGGCGGGCGGGTCACCGGGGTGCGGCGCGAATCGCGGCGGCCGCGGGCCGCCGCGCGCGGGAGTGCGCCGCGGGCCGCCGTGCGCGGGTTGCGGTGCGCGGGTTGCGGGTGGGCGGTGGGTCACGGTTGTGGCTGGAAGCGGCCGTCGACTCGGCGTGGGATGGAGTTGTGGTCGTCGAGCAGTTCGGGGGGTAGGAGGTCGGACGGGGCGTTCTGCCAGGTGACCGGGCGGAGGAAGCGGCGGATGGCGGTGGCGCCGACGGAGGTGTGCTGGGTGTTGGTGGCCGGCCACGGGCCGCCGTGGTGCTGGGCCCAGGAGACGGCAACGCCGGTGGGGTAGGCGTCGTAGATGATGCGACCGGTAAGCGGGCGGAGGAAGCGGGTGAGTTCGGCCGGTAGGTCTGTTTCGCCGGGGGCGCGCTGGATCGTGGCGGTGAGGGAGTTGGGCAGCTTGCCGAGAGCGGCGAAGAGGTCGGCCTCGTCGGCGTACCGGGCGATTACGGCGACCGGGCCGAAACACTCCTCGGTGGCCTCGGGTGGCAGGTCGGCCGCGGTCGTGGTGAGGAGAGTGGGATTGCCACGGAATCCAGCCGAGGCAGCGCCGGAACCCGCGGAGGACGTCTCCAGGACCTTGCCCAGGGCGGCGGTTCCGCGGGCGTAGGAGGCCGCGATGCCCTCGTTGAGCATCACCAGCGGCTCGGCCTCAGCGACCGCCGCGCGAGCGGCGGCGACAAGGGCGTCTCCGTCCGGGCCGGACGGTACGAAGGCCAGCCCCGGCTTGGTGCAGAACTGTCCCGCTCCGAGTGTGAACGAAGCGGCGAACTCCGATCCGATCCGTGCCGCGCGGTCCGCTGCCGCCGCGGGGGTGACGACCACCGGGTTCAGGCTGCTCAGCTCGCCGAAGAACGGGATCGGGTCGGCGCGCTGCTCGATGATCGCCAGCAGTGCCCGGGCTCCGCCCTGCGAACCGGTGAAGCCGACCGCCCGGATCGCCGGGTGCGCCACCAGGTCGGCGCCGGCCCGTTGCCCGTACACGATCCCGAAGGTTCCCTCAGGTGCGCCGGCCTTGCGCGCGGCCTCGGTGAGCACCTCGAAGCACAGCTGCGAGGTGGCCGGATGCGACGGATGCGCCTTGAGGACGACCGGGCAACCGGCAGCGATCGCAGAGGCGGTGTCGCCGCCGGGGACAGAGAAGGCGAGCGGGAAGTTGCTGGCGCCGAAGACCGCGACCGGACCGATGGGTACGAGCATGCGCCGCAGATCGGGCCGCGGGCCCATCGCCGTCTCGCCCGCGTGGTCGATGGCCGCCTCGAGATAGCCGCCGTCGGTGAGCACCGAGGCGAACAGCCGCAACTGGTAGCAGGTCCGCGTCAACTCCCCGTTGAGCCGGGTCTCGCCGAGCCCCGTCTCCCGGTCGGCCACCTCTACGATCCGCGGCCGGCTGTCCTCAAGAGCCGACGCCAGCGCCTCGAGGAGTGCGGCTCGCGTCTCACGGCCGAGCGCCTCGAGTGGGGCCGCCGCGGTCCGCGCCGCCTCACAGATCTCCGAGACCGACGCCGTCTCCTGGGCGACGACCTCGACCACCTCACCGGTACGCGGGTCGATGCTGGAAACGTCGGCGCTCACTGCGTTCCTCCTTGGATGTCGGCGCGGTTCACGGTCCACTCTCGCAGCTGGTCGCTGAGGGTCACGCCGAGACCGGGGCGATCGGACAGGTGGATGCGTCCGTCCCGGATCTCCAGCCGCTCGTTGAAGAGCGGGTGCAGCCAGTCGAAGTGTTCCACCCAGGGCTCGTGCGGGTAGGCCGCGGCGAGATGCACGTGGATCTCCATGGCGAAATGTGGTGCCAGGATGAGGTTGCGGTGCTCGGCGAGCGTGGCAAGCCGCAGGAACTGGGTGATGCCGCCGATGCGGGGTGCGTCCGGCTGGATGATGTCGACGGCCTCGCTGTTGATGAGCTGGTAGTGCTCGGCGACGCTGGTGAGCATCTCCCCCGACGCGATGGCGGTGTCCAAGGTGCGGGCGAGTGCCGCGTGGCCCTCCACGTCGTACGCGTCGAGGGGTTCCTCGATCCAGACCAGTCCGAACTCCTCCAGAGCCCGCCCGGCGCGCTGCGCGGTGGGCCGGTCCCACTGCTGGTTGGCGTCGACCATGAGCGGCACGTCGTCACCGATGTGCTCGCGAACCGCCCGGACGCGGGCGAGGTCGACCGCCGGCGACGGATGCCCGACCTTGATCTTGATGCCGCCGATGCCCGCGGCCAGGGACGCGGTGGCGTTGGCCGTGATCTGCTCGATCGGCTCGTGCAGGAAGCCGCCGGATGTGTCGTAGCAGCGGACGGAGTCGCGGTGGGCGCCGAGCAGCTTGGCGAGGGGCAGGCCGGCGCGTTTCGCCTTGAGGTCCCAGAGCGCGACGTCGAGCGCGGCGATGGCCTGCGTGGAGGCACCGCTGCGGCCGACCGAGGCACCGGCCCAGACGAGCTTGGTCCAGAGCCGGCCGATGTCGCTCGGGTCCTCGCCGATCAGGTCCGGGGCGACCTCGCGGGCGTGGGCGAACTGGGCCGGCCCTCCCGCGCGTTTGCTGTAGCTGAAGCCGATGCCCTCGTGGCCGTGCTCGGTGCGGATCTCGGCGAAGAGGAACGCGACCTCGGTCATCGGGCGCTGCCGGCCGGTGAGCACCTTCGCGTCGCTTATCGCGTTCTTCAGGGGCAGGGTGACCGAGGAGAGCGCGACTTCGGTTATGCGGTCGGACATGGGATCACCGCACCAGACAGGGGCGCTTGGGGTCGAAGCACCAGCCGGGAAGGAGGAACTGCATGGCGGTGGCGTCGTCGCGGCCACCGAGCCCGTGTTCGAGGTAGAGCTCGTGGGCGGCGGCGAGAGCGTCGGGGTCGAGCTCCACGCCGAGGCCGGGCGTGGACGGCACGGCGATCGCACCGTCGCGGATCGGGAACGGGTCACGGGTGAGCCGCTGACCGTCCTGCCAGATCCAGTGTGTGTCCAGGGCGGTGATCTCGCCGGGCGCGGCCGCGCCGACGTGCGTGAACATCGCCAGGGAGATGTCGAAGTGGTTGTTGGAGTGCGATCCCCAGGTCAGGCCGAAGTCGTGGCAGAGCTGGGCGACGCGGACGGAGCCCCGCATGGTCCAGAAGTGCGGGTCGGCGAGGGGGATGTCGACCGCGTGGGAACGAACGGCGTGAGCCATCTGCCGCCAGTCGGTGGCGATCATGTTGGTCGCGGTGCGCAGCCCGGTGGCGCGGCGGAACTCGGCCATCGTCTCCCGGCCCGACAGGTCACCCTCGGCGCCGACGGGGTCCTCCGCGTATGCCAGCACGCCGCCCAGGTCACGGCAGAGCCGGATCGCGTCGGCGAGCAGCCAGCCGCCGTTGGGATCGAGCGTGATCCGTGCGTCGGGGAACGCGGCGGCGAGCGCCCGGACCGCCGCGACCTCCTCCTCGCCGGAGAAGACGCCACCCTTGAGCTTGAAGTCGGCGAACCCGTACCGCTGGTGAGCGGCGGTGGCCAGCTCGACGATCGACGACGGGGTCAGCGCGGGGCGGCGGCGCAGCCGCTCCCACTCGTCGGCCGGTGACGGCTCCACGAGGTAGGGCAGGCCGGTCTGAGCACAGTCCGCGACGTAGAACAGGTATCCCAGGACCGGCACGGTGTCGCGCTGCTTGCCCTCACCGAGCAACTCGGCGACCGGCACACCGAGGTGCTGCCCGAGCAGGTCCAGAAGAGCTGACTCCAGGGCCGTCACCACATGAACGGTCACGCGTAGGTCGTACGTCTGGATGCCTCGGCCATGCACGTCCTGGCTGCCGAACGCCGACGCGATGCTGCGCAGCAGCGAGCCGAACTCAGCGATGGGACGGCCGATCAGAAGCGGACCGGCTGATTCCAGGGTCGAGCGGATGGCGTCACCGCCCGGCACCTCGCCCACGCCGGCGTTGCCCGAACTGTCGGTGATGATCACGATGGTGCGGGTGAAGAACGGCCCGTGCGCCCCACTGAGGTTGAGCAGCATACTGTCGTGTCCCGCGACCGGAATCACCTCGACGCGCTCGATGACGGGGCTCACGGCCGGACCTTGTCGATCAAGGCGGCGAGACCGGCGCGCTCGTCCTCGGTCAGATCGGTCAGCGGTGGCCGGACCCGGCCGCCGTCACGGCCGATCGCGGTCAGGCCGGCCTTGACGATCGAGACCGCGTAGCCGCGGGCACGGTCGCGGATGTCGAGATAGGGAATGACGAAGTCGTTGAGCATCCCGTAGACGGCGGCCCGGTCCTGGGCGCGCACCGCCGCGTAGAAACGGAGCGCGAACTCCGGCAGGAAGTTGTAGAGCGCTGACGAATACGTGCTGACTCCGAGCTGCAGGAGCGGGAGCGCGAACGTCTCGGCGGTGGGCAGCCCGCCGATGTAGATCAGGCGGTCGCCGACCCTCGCGTAGGTGCGGGTCATCCGCTCGATGTCGCCGACGCCGTCCTTGAGGCCGATCAGGTTCGGGTTGTGGTCGGCGAGCACGGCGACCGTGACGTCCTCGAGCACCGCGTTGGCCCGGCTGTAGACGATCACACCGAGGTCGGTCGCCCGGCAGACGGCGTCGACGTGCGCGATCAGGCCGGCCTGGCTCGCCTCGGTCAGATAGGGAGGCAGCAGCAGGATGCCGGCGGCGCCCGCGTCCTGGGCGGCCCTGGCCTGAGCTGCCGCCAGTGCGGTGCCGCCGGTGGCCGGGGCGATGACCGGGACCTGGTCGCCCACCTCGTCCACGGCGACACGCACCACAGTGTCGATCTCCTCAGGAGTGAGGCTGAAACCCTCCCCGGTGCCGCCCGCGGCGAAGAGACCGGCGACACCGAAGCTCGCCTGCCACGCCAGGTGCTCGCGGTAGCGGTGCTCGTCGAAGGCGAGGTCCTCGTCGAAGTGGGTCACCGGGAACGACAGCAGGCCGGACCCGAGCCGGGCGGCGAGGTCGAAAGGGGGATTCTGCGTCACCCGGTCACCGTAGGAAACGTCAGTGATGCCTGTCCAAGAGTGTTTCGGCATTGCTTGATACCGTCAGAGCATCACGTCGTCCAGGACCAGGAGCACCCGTTCGAGCGCGGGGTTGTGCGAGTGCCGGGGCCAGATCAGGTGCAACTCGACCGGCTCGGGGATCGGCGTGTGAATCGGCAGGTACGCGACGCCGGGAACGCCGAGCAACTGCGCCGAGGCCGGCACGAAGGCGACACCGCGCCCGGCGGAGACCAGCCAGAGCATGGTCATCACCTGGCTGACGGTGTGCACGACCCGCTCCTGAGCGAGCGGCACCATGCTCACGACGAGGTCGTAGAAGTACCGTGCCTTCTGCTGCGAGTGGAAGATCAGCGGCTCACCGGCCAGGTCGGAGGCCACCACCGGCCGGCTGAGCTCGGTGAGCGCGTGACCCTCCTGGATCGCCAGCAGCAGCGGCTCGCGATGAAGGAGCCGGGAGTCGAACAGCTCCGGATCGAAGGGCGGCCGGGCCAGGCCCAGGTCGATGTCCTCACCGGCGAGCGCGGCGATCTGCTCCCGGGTGACCATCTCGAACAGCTCGATGTGCACCTCGGGCAGATGGCGCTCCACCGCGTTGAGCAGCCGTCCGAGGGTCCCGAACGTGGCGGCCGAGGTGAAGGCGAGCCGGACCAGGCCGCGGAAGCCGCTGGAGACGCGCTGGGCCAGCTCCGGCGCGGACTCGGCGATCGCCAGGATGCGGCGGGCCTCGGCGAGGAAGGCCTCGCCGGCGGGCGTCAGCGTCACCCGGCGGTTGTCGCGGTCCAGCAGTTGCGCGCCGACGGCGGCCTCCAGTTTCTGGATCTGCCGGCTCAGCGGCGGCTGAGTCATCCGTAATCGGGCGGCGGCACGCCCGAAGTGCAGCTCCTCGGCCACCGCCACCAGGCCCCGCAGCTGCTCCAGGGTGTAGTTCATGCTCTGAAGGTATCAATCGATGCAGGAATTGGCTTGGACAGGCATGAACGCAGGGCCATACGCTCGCCGAACAAGTGACCCCCCTCACAGCGGGAGACCGCAATGAAGAAGATCCTTCCCGCTCTCGGGCTGGCGATCGCCCTCGCCCTCACCGGCTGCGGCGGCAACCTCGACTCCGGCGACTCCGGCACCGCCGCGGCGGCCTACCCCGAACGCGCCGTTACCCTGCTCATCGGCCAGGACGCGGGCGGCAGCACCGACCTGATCGGCCGGGCGCTGGCCGAACCGGCGAGCACCGACCTCAAGCAGCCCATCACCGTACAGAATCGGCCCGGCGCCAACGGGGCTGTCGCGGCCAAGGAGCTCGCCGCCGCCAAGCCCGACGGCTATACGATCATGGTGTTCGTGGGTTCCCTCGCTTACATCACTCCCCTGGCGGTGCCCGCCGACCAGGCGGTCGACGTCAACAACTACGAGGTCGTCACCGGCATCTCGCAGGACGACTTCGTGCTCATCGCGCACCCGCAGACCGGTTTCAAGACGGTCAAGGACATCGTCGACGCGAAGCGGCCGGTCAAGTTCGCGACCACCGGCGTCGGCACCGGCAGCCAGCTCACCCAGACCCTGCTCTTCGCCCAGGCCGGCGTCGACGCCACCGCGGTGCCGTTCAACGGCGGCGCCCCGGCGCTGACCGCGGTCCTCGGTGGCCAGGTCGACGTCGCGGCGGTGCAGCTCGGCGAGGCCAAGAAGCAGATCGAGGCGGGCAAGGCCACGCCGATCGTCACCTTCGCCACCCAGCGCCCCAGCTACATGCCGGACATCCCGACCGCCACCGAGGCCGGCTACAACGTGCCCGTCCAGCAGTCCCGGGCGATCGTCGCGCCGAAGGGCACCCCGAAGGAGATCGTCGACCGGCTGCGGGCCGCCTTCCAGAAGTCGTTCGAGACTCAGGCCTACAAGGACTTCAACACCGATCGCCTGCTCACCGCCAACGAGGTGGACGGTGCCGCCCTGCTCGAGCAGTGGAACGGATCGCTCACCACCTACAAGGACCTGGTCGCTCAGCAGAAGATCGACTTGAGCGGAAAATGAACACCGAACCCGCGATGAGCAGCCAGGCCGTGGTGGGCGCCGGGTCCGCTGCAGGCCCCGAGCCGGTAGTCGGCACCGGGCCTGAGGCCGACCTCGAGCTCGTGGACGACCGGCCCCCGCCCGCGGGGCCGGCGGCCAACCTGATCGCCGCCGCCGTCGTTGTCGTCCTCGGCGGCGCGGCGATCGCCGGGTCGTTGGCGCTCGGCGCGGGCAGCCCGTCGGCACCGGGCCCGGGCACATGGCCGCTGGTCGTCGGTGGTGCTCTCGTCGTCCTCGGGCTCGCCCTGGCGATCCGGGCGAGGCACACCGGGGAGGCGGAACGGTTCACCCGCAGCAGCCTGCTGGTCGTCGCCGCGGTGGCCAGCATGGTCGTCTACGTCGCGGTGATCGCCACGATCGGCTTCGAGATCCCGACCGCCCTGCTGGCCTTCGTCTGGCTGAGATTCCTGGGCAAGGAGTCCTGGCGCCTGTCGATCATCACGAGCATCGGCATCGTGGTCGCCTTCTACGCACTGTTCGTCGGCGCGCTCGACGTCACCATCCCCCACCTGTTCTGACCAGTCTCCGGGAGGACCGTTGTCCGAGGTCATCAACGGCTTCGCCGTCGTCCTCGAGCCGACGAACCTGCTTTACTGCCTCGTCGGCGTCGTCATCGGCATGCTCATCGGCGTCCTCCCCGGCCTGGGACCCGCCGCGACCATCGCCATCCTGCTGCCCCTCACGTTCGGGCTCGAACCGGTCACCGCGATCATCATGCTGGCCGGCATCTTCTACGGCGCCCAGTACGGCGGCACCATCACGTCGGTCCTGCTCCGCCTGCCCGGGGAGGCGTCCTCGGTCGTCACCGTCTTCGACGGTCACGCCCTGGCCCGGCAGGGAAAGGCGGGCACCGCCCTCGGCATCGCGGCCATCGGCTCGTTCGTCGGCGGCACCCTCGCGATCGTCGCACTCACCTTCGTGGCGCCTGTCGTCGCGGAGTTCGCGCTCGACTTCGGCCCACCCGAGTACACCGCGCTCGCCCTGCTCGGGATCCTGCTGGTGTCCACGATCAGCAGCGGCGGACGCCTGCGGGCCCTCACCGCCGCCACGATCGGCCTGCTGCTGGCCACTGTCGGGCGCGACGACTTCACCAGCGCGGAACGCTTCACCATGGGCAACCTGTCGCTGGCCGACGGGCTCGACTTCGTACCGATCGCGATGGGCCTGTTCGGGCTCGGCGAGATCCTCTACAACCTCGAGGAACGGCACCGCAAGGTGCACGCGCCGCCGGCCACCGTCACCAACGTCTGGCCCAGCCGCGCCGACCTCAGGCAGTCCGGCGGGGCCATCGGCCGCGGGTCCGTGCTCGGGTTCTTCCTCGGCATCCTGCCCGGCGGTGGTGCCGTCCTCTCGTCCATGGCCGCCTACGCCTGGGAGAAGCGACGATCCAAGCATCCCGAGCGGTTCGGCAAGGGCGCCATCGAAGGTGTCGCGGCGCCCGAGACCGCCAACAACGCCGCGGCCACCTCGTCGTTCATCCCGCTGCTGTCGCTCGGCATCCCCGCCAACGCCACCATGGCCGTGATCTTCGGGGCTCTGCTCATCCAGGGCGTGACCCCCGGCCCGCAGCTGGTCACCGAGAACCCCGAGCTGTTCTGGGGCGTCGTCAACTCGATGTACATCGGCAACATCCTGCTGCTGATCATGAGCATTCCGCTGGTGGGGCTCTTCGTGCGGATCCTTCGGGTCCGGGCCACCGTCCTCGCGCCGATCACCGTGCTGATCACGCTGGTCGGGGCGTACACGGTCAACAACAGTGTCTTCGACATCGGGTTGGTCATCGCGTTCGGGGTTTTGGGCTACCTGATGAAGAAGGTCGGTTTCGATCCCGGTCCGATGGTGCTCGCCTTCGTTCTCGGCTCGCTTCTGGAGACGTCACTGCGCCGCTCGCTGCTCCTCTTCGACGGCGATCCGACCGGCTTTTTCACTCGGCCGATCTCCGGCGTCCTGCTGACTGTCCTGATCGCCGTCATCCTGCTGCCGGTGGCGCAGCTTCTTCTGCGCCGCCGGCGCGCGACCTCAACCTCCGGCGGCACCAGCCCGGCCACAACCGACGCGGATGCGACCGACCGGGCTGCGACCGACCGGGCTGCGACCGAACCGGGCACGGCTGACGCGGTTACCACCGACCCGGCTGCAACCGACGCAGGTATGACCGGCCCGGTTGCGCCGGGCGCGCCAGACCAAGAGCTCACACGCGAGGAGCGCAAAGCATGACCGTTCTTGTCGGGTATCTCCCTACGCCGGAAGGGGAAGCCGCCTTTGAAGCCGCCGTCGACGAGGCGAGACGGCGACGAGAGCCACTGCTTCTGGTCAATTCGCCGCGCAACGGGGCGCCGATCAGCGTCGAGGCCGTGGACGAGGACAAGATCGCGGACCTCACCACGAGGGCGGAACAGGCAGGAATCGAGCTGCGGCTGCGCACCGCCCCGCACACCGGTGAGCTCGCTGATCTGTTGATCGAGACCTCGGAGGAGGAGAACGCGTCGGTGATCGTGATCGGTCTGCGTCGCCGGAGTGCGGTGGGCAAGTTGTTCCTCGGCAGTACGGCGCAGCGGATCCTGCTGACTGCCGGGAGGCCGGTGCTCGCGGTCAAACCATAGAGGGGGTGGCGGCGCCGCAAGGCTGGGCGGCGGGGTGGACTGGAGCGTAGGGCGGGGTGAGGCGCCGAGTGGGTCAGCGGTCGCGGTCGGTGGTTACGTCGTCCTTGTAGGTGGCGCCGCCGTCGGACTCCTTGCTGAGGACGCGGGCTCCGCCTTCCGGGGGGCCGGCGATCGACTGTTCGCCGGCGGCCAGGTGGGGGAACTTGTGGTCGAAGGCGGGGCGTTCGGAGCGGATGCGGGGCATGCGGTCGAAGTTGCGGAGCGGGGGCGGGCTGGACGTGGCCCACTCGAGCGAGTTGCCGTGGCCCCACGG
>NZ_JBHTDO010000077.1:0-10140 GCF_042666575.1 Actinoplanes sp. GCM10030250
CTGGCCGCCAGCGGGGCACTTCCCGCCCAAACACCCCGCCCAGCACCAGCCCACCCACCCAGCTGGCCGCCAGCGGGGCCCCCGCCGCCCAAACACCCCGCCCAGCACCAGCCCACCCACCCAGCTGGCCGCCAGCGGGGTTATCCGGCCGCGGGGACAGCACCCACAACCAGCCGGGCGAACGACGCCGGGGTCAGAGCGCGAACAACGCCGCGATCACCATCATCACCGGGACGCACGCGACCGTGGAGAGGAACACCGCGTCGCGGACGAGGACGATGCCGGTGCGGAACTGCTGGGCGTACAGGAAGATGTTCTGTGCTGTCGGCAGCGCGGCGAGGACCGTCACGGCGTAGGTGGCGTCGCGTGACAGCCCGGCGGCCAGCGCCATGCCGAACGCGATCACCGGCATGCCGGCCGCCTTGAGGGTGACGGCGACGATCGTGGGCGTGCGGTCCGGGCCGGGGGCGAGGAGCCAGCGGCCGGAGAGGGACATGCCGAAGGCGAGCAGCACCATCGGGACCGCGGCCTGGCCGAGCGTGGTGATCGGGTCCAGGACGACGGCGGGCAGGCGCAGGCCGGTCAGCGCGACCGCGGCGCCGAGCAGCACCGCGATGATCAGCGGGTTGCGTGCCGGGCGTCGCAGCACCGAGCGCCAGGTCGCCCGGCCGGTCGTGGCGAACTCCAGGAGCAGCATGGCCAGCGGCGTGATGATCAGCAACTGCAGCATCACGATCGGCACGACGAGGGTGGCGTCGCCGAGGACGTAGGTGGCGATCGGCAGGCCGATGTAGTTGGCGTTGGTGTAGCCGCCGGCAAGCGCGCCGAGGATCCGGGCGGACGCCTCGCGTTTCCGGAAGGCCAGCGCGAAGATCGTGAAGCAGGTGACCGCGGCGGCGGTCGAGACCAGCAGCGGCC
The DNA here is from genome assembly GCF_042666575.1 of Actinoplanes sp. GCM10030250. Lineage (NCBI taxonomy): Bacteria > Bacillati > Actinomycetota > Actinomycetes > Micromonosporales > Micromonosporaceae > Actinoplanes > Actinoplanes sp. GCM10030250. Next base: position 919 of record NZ_JBHTDO010000077.1, read on the forward strand.
GGGTGAAGAGCACGGCCGGGTCGGCGGCGGCGACTCCGGTGAAGAGCAGGCAGGGAGTCAGCACGAGGTAGACGACCCGGCCGACCAGGGGACCGGTCCGCTCGGGCAGCCCGGCCCAGCGGCGCAGCGCCCAGCCGGTCGCCACGATCGCGCCGATGAGAACGAACCCACTCAGCGCCGAGATCATGAACCTGACCGTAGTGCGGGACGGGAAATGTGGCGCCACCCACATCCGCCGACGTGACTTAGGGCGCCCTTACCCGTACGGAATAAGGTCTGGCCTGGAAAGACGCGGCCGTGACCCGGTCGCGAACGTCCGGTGTGATGCGGATCGCCGCATTGATCTCAACCGGGGTTGAGGTTTTACAGTCGCACCGCACTCGACCGCGCGAGCAAGGGAAGCACAACCATGGATCGCCCCCTGCGGGTTGCCGTCATCGGCGCCGGTCCGGCCGGCATCTACGCCGCCGACCACCTCATCAAGGCCGACCCGACGGCTACCGTCGACATCCTCGACAAGCTTCCCACCCCCTACGGCTTGATCCGGTACGGCGTGGCGCCCGACCACCCCCGGATCAAGGAGATCATCAACGCCCTGCACCGGGTGATGGACAACCCGCGGATCCGGTTCCTCGGCAACGTCGCCTACGGGGTGGACGTCAAGCCGGAGGAGCTGAGCCGCTTCTACGACGCGACGATCATCGCGACCGGCGCCGAGAAGGACCGCAACCTCGACATCCCCGGCATCGACCTGCGCGGCAGTTACGGCGCGGCGGACTTCGCCTCCTGGTACAACGGCCACCCGGACGTCCCGCGCGAGTGGCCGCTGGAGGCGAGGGAGGTCGCCGTCATCGGCGCCGGCAACGTCGCCGTCGACGTGGCCCGGATCCTGGCCAAGACCGCCGACGAGCTGCTGACCACCGAGATCCCGGACAACGTCTATCAGGGCCTCAAGGCAAGCCCGGTCACCGACGTGCACGTCTTCTCCCGGCGCGGCCCGGCGCAGGTCAAGTTCACCCCGCAGGAGCTGCGCGAACTCGACCACTCGCCGAACGTCGAGGTGATCGTCCACCCGGAGGGCATCGAGTTCGACGAGGGCAGCCTCGAGGCGATACGCAAGACCCGGCACGTCAAGATGTGCGTCGACATCCTGCAGAACTGGGCGGTACGCGACCCCCGCGACCGCCCGCGCCGCCTGCACCTGTACTTCCTCCAGGCCCCGGTGGAGGTGCTCGGCGAGGACGGCCGGGTCGTCGGCCTGCGCACCGAGACGCAGGAGCTGACCGGCGACGGCTGGGTACGCGGCACCGGCGAACTCACCGACTGGCCCGTCCAGGCGGTCTACCGCGCCGTCGGCTACCTCAGCACCGCCCTGCCGGACCTGCCGTTCAACACCTCGACCGGCACCATCCCGCACGACGCCGGACGGGTCCTCGACCTCGACGGCGAGCACATCCCCGGCCTCTACGTGGCCGGCTGGATCAAGCGCGGTCCGGTGGGCCTTATCGGTCACACCAAGGGCTGCTCAGGCGAGACCGTCACCAGCCTCCTCGAGGACCTGAAGTCCGGCCTGAACGCGGCCGACAGCCCCGGCCTGGACGAGGTCGTCACCTACCTCAAGGGCCGCGGCCTGCCGCTGACCACCTGGGCCGGCTGGCAGCTGCTGGACCAGCACGAGATCGCCCTCGGCGAGCCGCACAGCCGCAAGCGCGTCAAGGTCGTCCCGCGCGAGGAGATGACCGCGATCAGCAACGCGTGACCTTCGGTGGGCGACTCCGGAACTTTCGGAGTCGCCCATCTGCGTTTATACACATCTTTGCGATGGACCGTTGACGTGCTTGCGGGCACAGGCCGATACTTCCGGCATCAGGGTCGTCGATGTTGCAGCGGCTCTGGACAACTCACGCACCGGGCCCCCGCCAGGCTCGGCGCGATGAGGCGCCGAGGCTGCACTCCGCCCCGGCGCGTGCGCCAGATCACGATCCGGCCCGGCGCGGGGTGACGCCGAGTCCGCCTCCTGCGCGGCGCGGGGTGGCGCCAGGCCCGGACGTGATCTGACGCGGGGTGGCACCGGTGCCGCGCCCGGCTCGGCGTGATGGGGCGCCGGGCCCGGCGGCTCGGCGTGAACGGACGCCGGGCGGGACGATCGGGCGTGATGGGACGCCTGGTCGCACGGCCCGGCGCCACCCCACAACCCCGCACACCGCGAACCCGAGCGCGTTGGCGACCCCGTGCGTGGCGGCCATCCAGCCCAGCGACGGGTGCGGGATCCCGGTCGCCTGTCCGGCCGCCCAGCTCAGCGCCAGAACCATCGACGCCACCAGCACCACGGCCGACGTACCCAGCAGCACCCCCGTCAGCCGGTCGCGCTTCCGGCCTGAATCCCGTCCATGCCACTGGTCGCGTGCGTGCCGCCAGGTCAGCCATCCCACGATCCACATCCCGGCGGTCAGCACCACGGCCCCCGCCAGCTCCACGAACTCCCCCGCCGCCTCCCCTGTGAGGTACCCGCCCAGCACCAGCAGCGTCCCCGCCGGCACAGTCAGCGCCGCAACATCCGCCCACCGCCCCGGCGAGACCCGCCGATGCAGCCCGGCGATCAGCGCCGCCGCGAACCCGGCGAAGTGAAAATGCGCCACGGTGAGCGCCAGCACCCCCATCTCGAACCCGAGAAGCCGATGCCCCGCCCGCTCCGCCACCAGCGCACTGGCCGCGATCCCCGGGCTCACCAGAGCCGTGACCACCGCAACCTTCGAGATCCACGCACGCTTCGCACGCCAGACAACCCCCATCGCGTACGCACAAAGCGCCCCCGCCACAACCAGGTAACCCAACGCCAGCCCCGCGGCCACCACCCCTCGCGGCAACCAGAGGCTCACCGCCGCCGGCGCCGCACCCACCAGCCACCACCGCCAGGCGCCGTCAAGCTTCGGCTCCCCCACCAGCCGCAACCCACCCGGCACCACCACCAACATCCCCACCATCACCAGCAGGTTCACCAGCACCCACACAGCCGCCCCCCTTTCTTGAACACGTTCAACTAACTCCACCCTACCCCGCCTCTCCCCCGTCCCCGCCGACCCGTTCAGCTGGTCATGAGCGGGGCCCGCCGCCCGAAATGCCCCCGCTGGGAGCCAGCCGAGCCAACCAGCTGGACGTGAGCGGGGCCCGCCGCCCGAAATGCCCCCGCCCAGCACCAGCTGAACCGACCGGCTGGGCGTGAGCGGGGCGGTCGGCGGGGCGGGGCGGGCTGCGGGGCGGGCGGCGGGGGGTGCAACAGATCTAGGTGGACGGATATCTGACAGCGGGACGGGGAGGGGATGTGCCAGGTTGTCGGCATGCTGCGTCGACTTCGGACAGTCGCTGTTGCCCTACTCCCCGCAATCGCCGTGTTGGTCCCGGTTACCCCGGCCCGCGCCGCAATAGTTCCGATCGCGAAAGTCAACTTTCAGCCCGCCACCACAACCACACCCGCCGGTTACACCGCGGACACCGGCGCCGCCTTCGACACCGCCCGCCGCTCCGGCTGGGTACGGCAGGACGACCGCACCCCCCTCGACCTGACCCGCAACACCCGCGACCGGGCCCGCTCCGGCATCGACCCGAGACTCAACACCGTCATCCACCTCCAGTACGGCGACACCGGCGGCACGAACGGTGTCGCCACCGCCGGCGCCTGGGAGTTTTCGCTCTCCGCCGGCCGCTACCAGGTCACCGTCTCCGCGGGTGACCAGCCCTCCTACGACAGCTCGCACACCGTCCGCGTCGAGGGGACGCCGGCGATCACCGGGTTCGTCTCCACCGCCGCCGCGGAGTTCCGGCAGGCCACCGTCACGGTGAGCGTCACCGACGGCCGGCTCACCGTGGACGCGGTGGGCGGCACCAACACCAAGCTCAACTACGTCGAGATCGCGCAGGTCACCGACGAGCCGCCGGCCGCCCTGGCCGCCACCGCGAGCGACAGCCAGGTGGCCCTGAGCTGGACCGGGAGCAGCGGGGACTTTCAGATTCTCCGGAACGGGACGCTGCTGGGCACGTCGGCGCGCACGTCCTACCTGGACACCGCGGTCACGAACGGGACCACCTACAGCTATCAGGTCAGGGACGCGTCGGGCCAGACGAACACGGCCACCGCGACGCCCGCCGCCCGCACGCTGAAGGTCAACTTCTCGGACGCCGCGACCGCGCCGCCCACCGGCTACGTGCGGGACTCCGGCGATGCCTACACGGCCGCGCGCGGTTACGGATGGGTCGATCTCGGCGAGCGTACGCCCGCTTCTCTGATCGGAAACGGCCGTAACCGCAATCCGGAGGCCGGGCAGAGCGATGTCCGCCTGGCCACGCTGATGCACGCGCAACTGCCGGCCGGATCGGGCGGCGTGACCACGCCGGGTGCGTGGGAGGCCGCGCTGCCGGCCGGTCTCTACACCGTGACCGTCGCTGTCGGCGACGCCGGAACCGCCGTGAACAGCGTGCACTGGGCGAACGTCGAGGACCAGAACGCGATCGCCGGTTTCGTGCCGACGGCCGCGGCGCGTCACGCGACAGCGACGCGCACAGTCCGGGTCACCGACGGCAGGCTCACCCTGACGCCGTCCGGCGGGACCAACACCAAGTTCAACTACATCGACATCGTGTCGGTGCCCGCTTGGGGGGCTTTTCCGACGGTACGGTCGAGCACACCTGCCAACGGGACGACAGCCGTGTCGACGACAACGAGCGTTGTCGAGGATCTCGTCCTGCCCAATGGCGGTGTCGCCGCGGCGTCGCTGACCGCGTCCACGGTGACGCTGACCCGGCTCTCGGACGGCGCGAGCGTCCCGGCCACCACGATCACCAGCGGTGGCGGTGACGTCGTCAACCTCTCCCCGACGGCCGCGCTCGCGCCGAACACCGCCTACCGGTTCACCCTGACCAGCGGGGTGAAGGACGTCACCGGGAAGGCGTTCGCACCGTACTCGATCGTCTTCACCACCGGCGCGGGCGGTCCGGTCGGCGGCCCGATCGCGTTCGACAAGACCGTCGGCGTGGCCACCGGCGCGTCGTTCACCACCGTGGTGAAGGGCCCGGACGGTCGGCTCTACGCCGGCACCCTGGACGGGCGGATATTCCGCTTCCCGATCAACCCGGACGGGACTCTCGGAACAGCGACGATCATTTCTTCCGTACGCGACAACGCCTCTGCCCTGAGCCTGCCCGGCGCACCCGCCCGGACCGTCATCGGCATGGTCTTCGATCCCGCGTCGACGGCCGCCGCGCCGATCCTGTGGGTGACCGACAACTACGAGTACGTCGGCCCGCTCAACGTGCCCGACTGGTCCGGCCGCATCGGGCGCCTCACCGGTGCCGATCTGGGCACCTACACGCCCGTGGTGACCGGCCTGCCGCGCTCGGTCAAGGACCACGAGACGAACTCGCTCGCATTCGGGCCGGACGGCGCGCTCTACCTCAGCCAGGGCGCCAACAACGCGATGGGCGCCGCCGACTCCACCTGGGGAAACCGCCCGGAACGGCTGCTCAGTGCCGCGATCCTGCGCCTCGACCCGGCCCGTCTGCCCGCCACCCTGCCGCTGAACGTCAAGACCGAGGACGGGGGCACCTACGACCCGTACGCCACCGGCGCGGCGCTCACCCTGCACGCGACAGGCGTACGGAATGCCTTCGACCTGGTCTGGCACCGCAACGGTCATCTGTACGCACCGACGAACGGCTCGGCCGCCGGCGGCAACACACCGGCGACCCCGGCCACCCTGCCCGCCGCCTGCACCCGCCGCGGCTACACCGGCCCGGCCGTGCCCGCCCTGACCGGCGTGCCCACCGCCGAGACCGACTACGTCTTCGACGTGAAGGCGGGCCGCTACTACGGCCACCCCAACCCGCTGCGCTGCGAATGGGTCCTGGCCGGCGGCAACCCGACCTCCGCGGTCAACCCGTTCGAGGTTCCCGCCTACCCGGCCGGCACCCTGCCGGACCCGAACTTCGATCTCGCCGGCACGTACGACGCGGGCCTGCACGCCTCCGCCAACGGGGTCGTCGAGTACCGCGGCAACGCGTTCGGCGGTGCTCTGGACGGGAAGCTGCTCGTCGTGCGGTACTCGTCCGGCCAGGACATCCAGACCTTCGACGTGGCGCCGTCGGGGGCACTCAGCAACCGGGTCACCGGGCTGACGGGCCTGACCGGTTTCAGCCAGCCGCTCGACGTCACCGAGGACGTGGCGACCGGGTTCCTCTATGTGACCGAACTGGGGGCCGGCCGCATCACGCTGCTCAAACCGCGCCTCTGAGCGTTGTCCGGCTCGGCGGCCGGGCCGCACGCCCGATCATCGGGTGCGCGGCCCGGCCCCGTGCCAGGGTCAGCGCCAGGTCATGTCGATCTGGTGCTCGAAGGTGATGTACCCGGCCCGGGCGAAGGCCGCCGCCATCGGCGCGTTGCCGAGGTCGGTGGAGGCCCGGATCCGGGGCACGTCCTGGCCGGCGAGAAGCCTCGTGCCCGCGGCCAGCACCTCGTCGGCGTAGCCGTGGCCGCGGTGGGCGGGCACGACACCGATGTAGGCCATGATCGGGTTGTAGCCGTTGTGCGCCGGGATGACAAAACCGACCGGCTCACCGTCCGGCAGGGTCGCGACCCGCCACCAGTCGTGCGGGCTCGTGTAGCGGTCGAGCTCCTCGCGGTACTGCTGCTCGGCGGACTCCCGCGCGGTCATCCGGCTCAGCTCGTCGCGGCTGTGCGCGTCGAGTGTGCCCTCCAGGACCAGCGTCATCAGGTCGATCAGCTCGGCGGCGTCGTCCGGCGGGCGGAACGTCAGCCGTCCACTCGGCGGCGGGACCGGGGTGCCCGGCCGCCATTCGAGGCGCAGCCGCTCCACGAAGACGCGTGCGCCGGTCTTCTCGAGGACGCTCTTCCAGCGGGGGTCGCCGTGGTCACGCCAGTCCGGTGCGAGGAACCGGGTGTAGTCGGGCGGCGTACCGCGGGCGGGTGCGGCGGCTTCGAGTAGGCGTACGCCATCGGGTTCCTCGGCGACGTCGAAGACGTCCATCAGCGCCGGCTGCGGATCGCCGGGCCGCGACCACCACCCGGCGCGGGCCGTGACGCGGTCGCCGCGAAGGGCCACCCACAGCCATTCCGGATGCCGGCGCCCGGCGGTGAGGTCGTTGCCGATCTCGGCGTTCAAGACGTACGGGAAAGAGGTGAACAGGTCGAGCTCGTCCGGCCCGGTGATCGGGCGCAGGACCAGCTCTTGGTCGTGCTCTTGCTCGTTGTCGTGCTCGTGCTCGTTGTCGTGCTGAGTCAAGGCGTTCTCCGTTGTCAGGAGCGCCCCGCCGGTTCCGGGCTCGGGTCAGCCGAGATCCCCGGAGGGCGGGAGCGCGGTTTCCATGCGGTACATGCGTCAGCCCTCCCTTCTCGTAGTCAGGCCGCCAGTTCTACCGGCCGTCCGATCCGCCCGCAACCGGATTAGCCGAGTTCGCGCAGCCAGGTCTCGAAGGCTGCCGGGGAACGGAGCCGGACGATCCGCAGGTGGTTCTCCCGCGCGGTGCGTGCGGCCAGGTAGGTGCGGCGCTGCCGGAACGTGCGGACGGCGAACCAGAGCGGGTGAGCGGAGGCGAACCAGTCCCGCCACCGCTCGACGTTCCCGCCGAACAGCGGCTCCCGCCGCCAGGAACGCAGCAGCGACCGGCGTAGCAGGCGGGGCAGCACCACCCGGCGCGGGTAGTCGAGCCAGACCACGGTGTCCGCTGCCGCCCACATGGCATCCCTGACCTGCGGGTAGCCCCAGGAGTCGAAGATCCACGCGGGTTCGCGCAGGATCGCGGCGATGTCGCTTTCGAGAGCCGGGCGGGTCGACCACTCCGGTCCGAGCGCGAGCACGTCCATCTCATGGAACGGCAGGTCCAGCCGGGCAGCGATGCGGCGGGCGGCGGTCGTCTTGCCCGCGCCCGACATCGCCACCACCAGCACCCGCCGCACACCCCTCATGATCGCGGCAGCCGCCCCGGCATCATCGCCGGGGCGACCCCCTCGGCTATTTCGCGGACGGCCGCTGAATCGCCTCGGCGATCCGCTTGATCCGCTGCAGGCGGGCGTCCCACGCCTGTCCCACCGACGCCAGCTGGGCCGCCGCCCGGGTGAGCTGCTCGTCGTCCACCCGATACCTCTTCTCCCGGCCCGCCGCGATCGAGCGGACCAGCCCGGCCCGGTCGAGGACGGCGAGGTGTTTGGCCACCGCCTGCCGGGTGACCGTCATCTGCTGGCTGAGCGTGGTGGCGGTGCCGCCGTCACCGATCAGCAGCAGGTCGAGCATCCGGCGGCGCGTCGGGTCACCGATCGCCGACCAGAGATCGTCGTCGACGACGGTGCTCACGGCCGGACCCGGATGGACGCGACGTGCGGCGCGATGCGCGGCAGGAAGAAATCCCATCCGCTGACGTGCGAGTTGTACTGCTCCTCCAGGACGGCGACCTCCCAGCCCATCTCACGGAAGCCGGTCTCCGTCATCCGCAGCAGCGTCCCGTCACCCTTGGCCGTCAGCTCGATCGTGACAAGCAGCGAGTTCCCCTCCGCGGCCGCCTCGCCCGCCGGGTGCGTCCACCGGAACCGGAAGATCCGCGGCGGCCGCGCCTCGACCACGGTGAACGACTCGACCGTGTCCCCGAAGGAGATCTCCCCGGTCGCACCCGCCACCGGCTCGTACCGGGCATCGTCCGGCCACCACTGCTTGACGTGCTCCGGATCGCTCACCACCTCGAACACGATCTCCGGCACCGCGTCGACGTAGATCTCCCGCTCAATCGTCCCGAACTCCATGACATCCTCCTGCAACCTTTGGTTGCACATCACGCTAGCCGGTCACCCCACCACGCGCAACCGTTGGTTGCATATTGGGGCTCGCGTCGGCAATTCAGCTCAGGGGACGAGCCCGGGACCGGAGCGCGGAACCTGGAGGCGGTCAGGGCAACACTGAGCATCCGCACAGCGCCACGGCCACGCCCGGGATCCGCACAGCGCCACGGCCACGCCCGGGATCCGCACAGCGCCACGGCCACGCCCGGGATCCGCACGGCGCCGGAGCGGCCCGGCCAGGCGGCGGTCCACGTGCGAGGTCACGGCGGTGGTCGCGCCACGTGACCGGAGCGGCTGGCGCTCACGCTGGTAGTCCCGCCTCCATAGCCTGCGTAGCCGCCAGCCAGGCGGGGGCGGCGGGGCGGCGGGGCGGGGGCGGGGCG
>NZ_JBHTDO010000078.1:0-6405 GCF_042666575.1 Actinoplanes sp. GCM10030250
AGCTAAGCCCGCCAGCGCCGATGGTACTGCACTCGGGAGGGTGTGGGAGAGTAGGACGCCGCCGGACTCAAACATGACAGAAAGGCCCACCCCGGACGGGGTGGGCCTTTCTTTTTGCCCCAAAACGGTCAACTCGGCTGGCGCCCAGCGGGGCCACACGGCCGGAAAAGCACCCCTCACGGCCAGCTGGGTTACTCGGCTGGCGTCCAGGGGGGCCTCACGGCCGGAAAGGCCCCGCTCACGGCCAGCCGGCACACTCGGCTGGCGTCCAGGGGGGCCTCACGGCCGGAAACACCCCGCTCACGGCCAGCCGGCACACTCGGCTGGCGTCCAGGGGGCCTTGCGGCCGGAAAGGCCCCGCTCACGGCCAGCTGGGGGTGGGGGCTGGGGGTGGGAGGGTTAGTCGCGGGTTTGAGTGGCTTGGCGGAACTCGAGCATCAGGGGGGCGGCTGCTGCTTCCGTCTGGTCGGGGAACATTGCCAGAGCCAGGCTGCCGTGGTCGGCCCAGCCGCAGACGGTGAGGTCGGTGCCTTCGGAGTGGGTGGTGCCGCACTTCATGACGCCGCCGTAGTCGCCGGCTTCGACCTCGTGCAGGCCGGTCACCGCGCCCTCCTCGTCCGAGATCAGTTCGAATGAGGTGTCGAGGTCCTTCTCCGGGGACCAGAGGAGCGTGGTACCGCCGAAGAACAGGACGTTCTTGCCCTCGGTGGAGCCGTAGACGCCGCCGACTGTCTTGTCCATGCTGATCTCGGCGGAGAGGGCGCCCTGTAGGTATTCCGCGGTGGCGGCGGCGTCTTCGCTGCTGTTCAGCTGGAGGGAACCGACCTGCGGCGGGGCGGAGAGGGTCGTGTTCCGCTGTGAGTTGACGTTCCAGGCGAAGTAGCCCAGCGCGCCGGCGCCCGCGAGCGCGACGACGAGTAGTGAAGCCAGTACGACGGTTCGGACTTTGCTGGGGGGTTCCGTGGGCTCCGGCTCGGGTTCCTCAGGCGTCAGCGAGAACGGCGCTTCATCAATCTCGATCGGCGCGCCTTCAACCAACTCAACCGCCTCCGGAGCGGGAGGAGGAGAGGCGGGAGTGGGAGGAGAGGCAGGAGCGGGAGCGGCAGGAGCAGGAGTGGCGGGAGCGGGGGAAGGCGGAGCGAGGGAAGCGGGAGAAGGCAGGTGCTGGCCACGGTCCGACATCCGGCGAGCCTATCTCTCCCCGACCGAGGAGGTGCGAATACCGGTCGCTCGCGGGGGCTCCGTAGACTTGTCGGGTGACCGATGCAACCGAACCCCGTACCCCCGACAGCCGGCCCACCGGTGGCCTCTCCGCCCAGTACCAGCCGGGCGAGGTAGAGCAGCGGCGGTACGACCGGTGGGTATCGGAGGGCTACTTCACCGCCGACCCGAAGAGCGACAAGCCGCCGTTCACCATCGTCATCCCACCGCCGAACGTGACCGGCTCGCTGCACGTCGGCCACGCCCTCGACCACACCATCCAGGACACCCTGGTCCGGTTGAAGCGGATGCAGGGATTCGAGGTGCTGTGGCTGCCCGGCATGGACCACGCCGGCATCGCCACGCAGAACGTGGTGGAGCGCAAGCTCGCCGACCAGCAGCTGTCCCGGCACGACCTGGGGCGGGAGAAGTTCGTCGAGCGTGTCTGGGAGTGGAAGGCCGAGTCCGGCGGTGCCATCCTCGGCCAGATGAGGCGGCTCGGCGACTCCGTCGACTGGAGCCGTGAGCGGTTCACCATGGACGAGGGTCTCTCCCGCGCCGTCCAGACGATCTTCAAGCGACTGTACGACGACGAGCTCATCTATCGTGCCAACCGGATCATCAACTGGTGTCCGCGCTGTCTCACCGCGCTCAGCGACATCGAGGTCGAGCACACCGACGACGAGGGTGAGCTGGTCTCCATCAGGTACGGCGAGGGCGCGAACGCCATCGTCGTCGCCACCACCCGGGCCGAGACGATGCTCGGTGACACCGCTGTGGCCGTGCACCCCGAGGACGAGCGTTACAAACACCTCATCGGTACGGAGGTCGAGCTCCCGCTGACCGGCCGCCGCATCCCGATCGTGGCCGACGAGCACGTGGACCCGGCTTTCGGTACCGGCGCGGTCAAGGTGACCCCGGCCCACGACCCGAACGACTTCGAGATCGGCCAGCGTCATGGGCTGCCGAGCCTGACCGTCATGGACGAGCGAGCCGTCATCACCGTACCCGGACCGTTTGAAGGTCTTGATCGGTATGAAGCGCGACCGGCCATCGTGGCTGCCCTGCGTGAGCAGGGTCGGATCGTCGCTGAGAAGCGGCCCTATCTGCACTCGGTGGGGCACTGTTCGCGGTGCAAGACCACGGTGGAGCCGCGGCTGTCGCTGCAGTGGTTCGTCAAGACCGGGCCGCTCGCGCAGGCGGCCGGTGACGCGGTGCGCGACGGCCGGGTGAAGATCGAGCCGGTCGAGTTGTCCAAGCGCTACTTCGCCTGGGTCGACAACATGCACGACTGGTGCATCTCCCGGCAGCTGTGGTGGGGCCACCGCATCCCGGTGTGGTACGGCCCGTCCGGCGAGGTCGTCTGCGTCGGACCGGACGAGCAGCCGCCGTCGGGTGAAGGCTGGCGCCAGGACGAGGACGTGCTGGACACCTGGTTCTCCTCGGGCCTGTGGCCGTTCTCCACGCTGGGCTGGCCGGAGCAGACCGCCGAGCTGGAGAAGTTCTACCCGACGAGCGTGCTGGTCACCGGCTACGACATCCTGTTCTTCTGGGTCGCCCGGATGATGATGTTCGGCCTCTACGCGATGGACGGTCGGCAGCCGTTCGACGTGGTGAACCTGCACGGCATGGTCCGCGACCAGTTCGGCAAGAAGATGTCGAAGTCGTTCGGCAACGTCGTCGACCCGCTCGACTGGATCGACAGGTACGGCGCCGACGCCACCCGCTTCACGCTGGCCCGCGGCGCCAACCCCGGCTCCGACGTGCCGATCAGCGAGGAGTGGTGCCAGGGCTCCCGCAACTTCTGCAACAAGCTCTGGAACGCCACCCGGTTCGCGCTGATGAACGGCGCGACCGTCGAGGGGCCGCTGCCGGAGGCGTCCGAGCTGTCCGCCATCGACAAGTGGGTCCTCTCCCGGCTCCAGCACACGATCACCGAGGTCAACGACTACTTCGAGCGGTACGAGTACGCCAAGGTCTGCGACACGCTCTACCACTTCGCCTGGGACGACGTCTGCGACTGGTACCTCGAGCTGAGCAAGCCGGTGCTGGCCGAGGGCGGCGAGGCCAGCCGCCGGGTCCTGGGGCACGTGCTCGACCAGCTGCTCCGCCTGCTGCACCCGGTCATCCCGTTCGTCACCGAGGAGCTGTGGATCGCACTCACCGGCGGTGAGACCCTGGTGCGGGCCGCCTGGCCGGCCGTCGACAAGGACCTGATCAACGATGCCGCCGAGGAGGAGCTGGCCGCCCTTCAGAAGGTGGTCACCGAGGTGCGGCGGTTCCGCTCCGACCAGGGGCTCAAGCCGAGCCAGCGGGTCACCGCGGCGCTCACCGGCCTGGGCAACGTCGGCATCGACACGCACGAGTCGCTGATCCGTTCGCTGGCCCGGCTCGACGCGCCGGCCGCCGACTTCGCCGCCACCGCCACCCTCGCGGTGACCGGCGGCATCACCGTCGACCTGGACACCCGCGGTGCCATCGACGTCGCGGCCGAACGGGCCCGGCTGGAGAAGGACCGGGCGGCCGCCGAGAAGGAGGCCACCCAGTGCCGGGCCAAGCTCGGCAACGAGGCCTTCGTCGGCAAGGCACCCGAGCAGGTCGTCGCGAAGATCAAGGACCGTCTGACAGCGGCCGAGGCGGACCTGATCCGGATCGCCGCCGCCCTCGAGGCGCTGCCCGCATCATGAGCGAATACACCGAGGCGGAGGCCGCGCTCAACGAGCGCGGCTTCACCCGCATGGTCTTCGACATGCAGAAGATCCGGGACCTGATGGATGTGCTGGGTACACCGCAGCGGGCGTACCCGGCGATCCATCTGACCGGGACCAACGGCAAGACGAGCACGGCTCGCATGATCGACTCGCTGCTGCGGGCGCACGGGCTGCACACCGGGCGCTACACCAGCCCGCATCTCGAGACCGTTCGCGAGCGGATCAGCCTCGACGGTGAGTCGATCACCGAGGAGCGGTTCGTCACCACGTACAACGAGGTGGCACCGCTCGCCGAGCTGATCGACGCGCGGAACGCGGAGCCGCTGACCTACTTCGACATGACGACGGCGCTGGCGTACGCGGCGTTCGCCGACGCACCCGTCGACATCGCGGTGGTCGAGGTCGGGCTCGGCGGCGAGGAAGACGCTACGAACGTCATCGAGGCCGGGGTCTGCGTCCTCACGCCGATCGGGCTCGACCACACCGAGTGGCTCGGCGACACCATCGAGGACATCGCCTGGCACAAGGTCGGCATCATCCACAAGGACGCCACCGTGGTCACCGCGCTGCAGAGCGAGGACGCCATGCGGCCCATCCTCGAACGCTGCGCGGACATGGGCGCCACGCTCGCCCGGGAGGGCAGCGAGTTCGGCGTGGTCGAGCGGACCCAGGCGGTCGGCGGGCAGGTGCTCACCCTGCAAGGGCTCGGCGGCATCTACGAGGAGATCTTCCTGCCGCTTTTCGGCGCACACCAGGCCCAGAACGCCGCCGTGGCGCTCGCGGCCGTCGAGGCGTTCCTCGGCGCCGGCCCGGGCAAGCAGCTCGAGGTGGATCTCGTCCGGGAAGGCTTCGCCCGGGTGGACTCGCCGGGGCGGCTGGAACGCGTACGCAGCGCGCCGACCATCCTGCTCGACGGCGCGCACAACCCGCACGGGATGGCCGCGACGGTCGCCGCGCTGGAGGAGGAGTTCACCTTCCGGCACCTGGTCGCGGTTCTCGCCGTCCTCGGCGACAAGGACGCGACCGGCCTGCTGGATCTCCTCGAACCGACGGTCGCCCGCCTCGTGGTGACGCAGAACAGCTCACCCCGCTCCATGCCGGTCGAGGAGCTGGCCCAGCTCGCGATCGCGGTCTTCGGCGAGGACCGGGTCACGATCGCGGAGAACATGCCGGACGCCATCGAGGAAGCGGTGGTGCTCGCCGAAGAGGACTCGTCCGGCGAGCTGAGCGGCGTGGGCGTGCTGGTCACCGGATCGGTGGTCACCGTCGCCGACGCGCGGAAACTCCTCAAGCGATGACCGGCCAGGAGGAGAGCGCGAGGCCCGCCGAGGGTGAGCCGGCTGCGGCGGCGCGCCCTTCCGGGCTTCGCAACCCCCAGGCAGCTGTACGGGGACTCGGCGCCGGAACATTGGCGCTGGAGGCGATCGTTCTGCTGCTGGGCATCCAGCCGATCCGCATCCTCGGTGGCGATCTCAGCGGCTGGGGGGTGGCGGCGGTCATCGCGCTCGCGGTGGCGGCGGCGGTGCTCGCCGGGATGATGCGGCACAGTTGGGCGTGGGGTGCGGGGGCTGTGCTTCAGGTTCTGCTCATCGGGTGCGGGCTGTTGCACTGGTCGCTTGCGGTTCTGGGGCTGATCTTCGGGGCGGCGTGGGCTTATGCGGCTTATGTACGCCGCTCGATCCTGGGCTGACGCGCCGTTCCCCGCCCGGCGCCTGTCCTCGCCTCACCCCCGCGCTGAGCCACGTTCTCGTCTCCGGCGCTGAGCCACGTCCTCGTCCCGGGGAGCCCGGTCAGCGGATGGCCTTCCACTGGGTGATGGCGATGTTGTGGTTGTCGGGGTCGCGGAAGGTTGCTGACCACAGTTCGAGCTTGTCGCCGCGGTTGACCGCGCGAGGGGAGTGTACGAACTTCACGTTCTTGCCGCGGAGCTCGTCGTATACCGCGTGGACGTCGCCCACCTCGAGGTTGAGATAGATCAGGCGGCCGGCTTCGTCGGCGAGGTTGTGGACTGTGCGGAGTACCAGGCGGGTGTCACCGGAGGCGAGGACCGCGCTGCCGTCTCCGCTGTCGATCTCGAAGAACCCCAGGATGTCGCGGTAGAACGTGATCGAACGGTTCAGGTCGGTGACCAGCACTGTGATGCCTACGCCGTGGATTGCTCCGGCTGGGCCCGGGCGGGCACTGGGGTAGGCGGTGATCACGTCGGCGGCGTGCTCGTCGGGTTCGGGAGTGCCGCCGAAGTCGCCCCAGGCGCTGCCTGCCGGGCGGGAGGGCGGCGGGTCCGCGTCGGGTTCGGCGGGAGGCGGCGGGGCCTGTCCGGAACTGGTGGCCGGGGTTGTCAGCGGCACCGTGGCCTCGTCCAGGGGGATGTCGATCTCGTCGACGGGGGTGGGGTCCGCGGGATCAGGGTCTGCGGGGATCGGGTCTGCGGGGATCGGGTCTGCGGAGCGGGGAACTGACGGTGGGGGTGCGCTGGGGAAGGGGCGGTCGGGGG
>NZ_JBHTDO010000079.1:0-5725 GCF_042666575.1 Actinoplanes sp. GCM10030250
CCCGCCTCCACCGCCCTCCCGCCACCACCCCAAAACTGTCAGAGCCCCTCCCTAAACTCCCTCCATGAACGACACACCCCTCGAAACCGCCCCCATCATCCTCGACCGCCGCCTCCACCTCGGCGACACGGAATACCAGGTCACGGTCTTCCCAACCGACGACCGCCGCCTAGACCTGTGCATAGTGAGCAGCGACAGCGACGGCCACGTCATAAGCGAGATAAGCGGCGGCATCACCCCCGCCGACCTCTCCACCCTGACCGAGGTCCTCACCTCCACCCTCGCCGGCCTGATCGCCATGACCCGCCAACCAGCAGCCGGCGTCCCACCGGCCCCCACCCCAGCCGAAACCCCCGACCACCCCGCCGACCGCGACCATCCCACCCGCCGCGACCACCGTGACCGCCCACCCAACCAGGGCACCCGCTGGACCACAGAAGACGACACCCGTCTCCTGACCAGCTTCCGCACCGGCACCACCCCCAACGACCTGGCCACCGCCTTCGGCCGCACCCCCTCCGGCATCCGCGCCCGCCTAGAACACCTCGGCGAACTCCCTCCCAGCGGCCGCTGGCCCTCCACCCACGCCACCCCTCCCGCTGTCCCTCCCACTCCCACTCCCACCTCCACTCCCACCGCCACCCCAGACGGCACCCCCTAATGACCGCCACACCCCGCGGGCCGGCCCCCCACCGGCCCGCACCCCACTCCCGCCTCTCCAGCCCCACCGCTCCCCGCAACACCGCCGCCGGGGTGGGCAGGCGCACACAGTGACGAGTTGCGGCTTCACCCCCGCCGCCCACAGCGTGGGTAGGCGCACACATTGGAGTTGCGTGTGCCCTGACACACCCCCTGACGTGGGTAAACGCGCACACAACCTCAACGTGCGCGCCTGCCCACGCTCCCGCGCCGCAGCCAGAGGCGCGACCCGGCGCGGGGCCACGCGAGGCGCGAGGCGACGCGAAGTGAGGCGCGGCGCGGACGGCGCGGCCGCCAGGCGGCGCGGGCAGCGCGGCCGCCAGGCGGCGCGGGCAGCGCGGCGCGAAGGGAGGCAGCGCGGCGCGAAGGGAGGCGCGGCGCCACGCGTGGCGCGGGCGGCGCGGCGCGAAGTGAGGCGACGCGGGACGCGGCGTGGCGCGGGCGGCGCGGCGCGAAGTGAGGCGACGCGGGACGCGGCGTGGCGCGGGGGTAGAGCGGAACGCGCGCTCAAGAAATGCGCACCTTTGCGCGGCGTCCAACACGGCGGGTAGGCATCAAGATCGAGCGGCGACGAGTCACGGGTAGGACGAGTCACGGGCAGGACGAGTCACGGGCACGAAGTGTCCGGGCTCGAATCCCACCGACTGAGAGCGACGATCCCGCCACGCGCAACCACGACACCGCGGGGTTCCCGGGGGCTCGGCCCCCGGGGCAGGCATGACGCGCGGCCCCGGTCCGCGCTTTTTGCGGACAGGAGGCCCCGACGCGCGTGGGCGCGGCAGGTTTCGAACCTGCGACCCCTCGCTTGTAAGGCGAGTGCTCTCCCACTGAGCTACGCGCCCGGCTCGGCTAAGCCGGAATGGTCATCGTACCCTGCCGGGGATCAGGACTTGAGGGCGGCGAGTGCTGCCCGCCAGGCTGCCTGGTTGCGGGCTTCGCCGGGGCCGTTCATCTCGGCGTAGCGGGTGATGCCGAAGCTGTCGATGAGGAATGTGCCTCGGTTGGCGATGCCGGTGTCGTGGTTGAAGACGTCGTAGGCCTGGGCGACGGCCCCGTGTGGCCAGAAGTCGGCGAGCAGCGGGAAGTCGAAGCCTTCCTGCTGGGCCCACACCTTGTGGCTGTAGATGGAGTCCACGCTGACGGTGAGGACTTGGACGTCGTCGTTGGCGTACGCGGGCAGGTTCTCCTGGATCTCGGTCAGTTCGCCGTGGCAGCGGCGGCTGAACGCGAGGGGGTAGAAGACGAGCAGGACCGCTTTGCGAGCGCGGAAGTCGGTGAGGCGTACCTCTTGGTTGTTCTGGTCCTTGAGGGTGAAGTCGGGCGCCGGCACGCCAACGGAGATCGGCATCCGCTCAGCTTAAGCCTGGGCGGACGCCGACCTCGGCGAGGTGGCAGTGAGAGTTACTTCTTCTTGGCGGCGCCCCGAGGGGTGACCAGGCGTGCCCCTGTCCAGTCCTTGCCGGCGTTCACCGTCGAGGTCTGCTGCAGGCCTGCGGTGGGCGCCGCCTCGCTGATCTCGCTCGGCTCGACGTGTCCGTCGCGGCCGGCCTTGGGGGTCAGCAGCCACACCACGCCTTGGTCGGCGAGAGGGCCTAGGGCGTCGGTCAAGATTTCAAAGAGGTCGTCGTCGCCGTCGCGGTACCACAGCAGCACTGCGTCGACCACCTCGTCGGTGTCCTCGTCGACCAGCTCTCCGACGCGTTCGGTCAGGGCCTCACGGAGATCCTCATCGACGTCTTCGTCGTATCCCATCTCCATGACCACCATGCTCGGCTCGAAGCCGAACCGGTCCGCCAGGCTGCGTACGCCGTCGGCCTGACCCGCGGTCGCGCTCACTGTCCAAATCCTCCTAGCCGTAAAATCCACCGGAACATGGGGGTAGTCCACACATTCCGGAGCCGGTGCGCAAGTGGCGCACCGAGTGTGTGGCAATTTACCGCGCCAGCAGGGCGTGGGCACCCTGTGTGATGGCATCCTCTCCTACGAGAACCTGCTGGGCGGCGGGACCGAGTGGAACGGGGACGTCGGCGGCCGCCACGCGGCGTGCGGATCCGACGAAGGCCCCGTCCACCAGGGCCGCCAGGACGCCCTCGCCGACCCCGCCGGAGCGCCGGGTCTCGTCGACGATCAGCACCCGGCCGGTCGCTGTGGCCTCTCGGACCAGGTCAGCGGTGGGTAACGGATTGAGCCAGCGTAGATCGACCACTCGGGAACCGTACCCTTCGGCGGCGAGTTGGGCAGCGACACGGAGCGACATTCGGACGCCGTTGCCGTACGTGACGATGGTCAGATCCTGGGCGGTGCCCAGGCCGTAGACGCGGGCCCGGCCGATCGGCACGTGCCCGCCGGCCCACGCGTCGGGCGCCAAATAGGGCGCCAGCCACTCACTGTCGCCTTGTTGATAGAGGTCCCTCGTCTGATAGAGGGCGACCGGCTCCAGGAAGACGCAGACGCTGCCGTCCAGGTCGGCGGCGGCCAGGCAGGAGCGGAGCATCGGCGCGGCGTCGTCGGGACGGGAGGGCACGGCGACCACCAGGCCGGGGATGTCGCGCAGTGCGGCGACCGAGTTGTCGTTGGCGGTGTGCCCGCCGAGCCCGAACGGCTGGGCGAGGGCGGGAACCCGCAGCACCATCGGGTTACGGTAGGCCGCGGCGGAGAGGAACGACATCATCGCCGCCTCGCCGCGCAGCTGGGCGCCGGCGTCGTGCAGGTCGGCCAGGCCGTCGAGCTCGGCGACCGGCAGCCGCCCGGCCAGCCCGGCGCCGAGCGCGAGACCGAGGATCGTGGTCGCGTCGGGCAGGCTGTCGAAGACCCGGTCCCCACCGCGCTCGCGCAGGCCGGTGGTGACGCCGTGCGGCCCGCCGTGCACCAGCCCGGGCCCGAGGAGCAGCAGGCCGGGACGGGCGGCCAGAGCGTCGGTGAGGGTGGCGTTGACGGTCTGGGCGAGGGTCATCGGGCCGGCCTGCTCGGGCAGGCTGCCGCCGAAGATCTCCCGGCGGGCGGCCGCCGCGGGCCCGGCGGCCCGGTCGCCCGCCTCGGCGACGGCGTGGGCGACCCGCAGGGGCCGGCGGGGTGCCAGGGAGGCGACGATCTCGCCGATCGAGGCCAGTTTCGGCTCGCCGAGGACCTCCTCGGCGGCTTTGCGGACCTGCCAGCCCACCTCGTCGTAGCGGGTGATCACCTCGTCCGGGCCGAGGATGCCGGACTCCACGAGCAGGCGGGCGGTGCCGATCAGCGGGTCACGGCCGGGGTCGGGCCCGGCGTCGGGCTCACCGGGCTGGGCGAGCAGGTGGATGGTCGACAGGTGCAGCAGGGCGGGGCGGCGTTCCCGCCGCACGTATTCGGCTGCCCCGGCCGCCGCGTCGAACGCCGCCGCCAGGTCGCAGCCGTCGGCGAAGGAATACCGCAGGCCGGGGCGCCCGCGCAGGGCCGTGGCCGTCCAGCTGTCCGGGTCGGCACTGTCCGGGCCGTTGTCCTCGCAGACCAGCAGCAGCGGCAGCGGGCCGCCGGACCGGTCATACCACCCGGCCGCGTGCAGGGCGGCGGCCGCGGCGGGCCGGGCGGACCCGGCGTCGCCGAAGGAGGCGGTGACGATCGCGTCGCCCGGCCAGACACCGGCGCCGGCCGGGGTGAGCGCGCGGGCCAGGCCGACCGCCCTGGGCAGGTGCGCGGCCGGCGTGGACACCGCGGGGACGAGATGCAGCTCCGAGTTGCCGAAGACCTTGTCGCGCCCGCCGGTGATCGGGTCACGGACGGAGGCGACGACACCGCGGAGCACGTCGCGGGCGGCCTCCTCCAGGCGGCGCACCGGGTCGCCGCCGACGTCGTCCGGGCGCTGGACAGCCCGTACGCAATAAAAGGCCGCCGAACGCTGATGCAGCAACGCCGGGTCGTCGCCGCGCAACGCCGCGGCGACCGCGGCATTGCCCTCGTGCCCGGCCGATCCGACGGTGTGGAAACCCTCGTTGAAGCTGCGCAGCCAGCGTGCGGCGAGGTCGAGGTGGCGGGCGGTCAGCTGGGCGTCGAAGAGCTCGCGGGCGCGGGTGCCGGTCAGCGTGCTGCCGTCGCGGACCGGATCGCCGGGGGCACGGCTGGAATCCGGTGGTCGCAGGGCCGAGACCGCATCGCGGAAACGCTCGTCGAGGTTTTGCGGGGTGGTCACGCGATTCAGCATCGCCGACCGGTGCGAACCCTGCCAGTGCAGAAATGTCATCAAGCGGATCGATGTGCCTGCACGGGCCGCGACCCGGTGGTGTACTCAGGACATGATCATGAGGTGGGCCGCCGCGCGACTGGCGATCTCCCTGTGCTGGCTGGCCGGGACCGCCGCCCTCTTTCTCCTGCTCGATCTATATACATGAGGTCATGCGCACCGAATTGATCACCGTGCGGACCGGCGGCAGTCCCGTGGTCCGCGACATCACCCGCGAGGCCGAACAGTTCGTCGCGTCCGAGAAGGACGGCCTGCTGCACGTCTTCGTCCCACACGCGACGGCCGGGCTGGCGATCATCGAGACCGGAGCCGGTTCCGACGACGACCTGCTGACCGCCATCAACGAGCTGCTGCCCGCCGAGGACAAGTGGCGGCACCGGCACGGCTCGCACGGCCACGGACGCGATCATGTCCTGCCGGCGTGGATCCCGCCGTACGCGAGCCTGCCGGTGATCGGCGGCCGGATCGCGCTGGGCACCTGGCAGTCGATCTGCCTGGTGGACCCCAACGGCGACAACCCCACCCGTCAGGTGCGTTTCTCGTTCCTGGCCGGGTGAGCCACAAGAAGTTACTGGTCAGTACGTGTGTCGCGCATCGCTGAGACACCCGGTCGGCGTGACGAGGCCCACCGGAAGGGGGCAGGATGGAAGCCTATTCCGCGCGATTCGCCACCTAGGGTCGCCCGGAGCCCGACACTCACACCAAGAGGATTGCCTGTGGCCACGGAGCGCAAGCGCCCGGTGATCAGTGATGGCCTGCCGAGCCAGCTTCCCGACATCGACCCTGAAGAGACCAACGAATGGGTCGAGTCGC
>NZ_JBHTDO010000080.1:0-5599 GCF_042666575.1 Actinoplanes sp. GCM10030250
TGGGGGTGGTGGGTCAGGAGGTGGGGGTGGGTGTGGGGGTGCGGAGAGTTAGGAGGGTGATTTCGCTGGGGGCGAAGATGCGGAAGGGCGGGCCCCAGAAGCCGGTGCCGCGACTGGTGTAGAGCTGGGTGCGGTCGGAGTGGCGGGAGAGGCCCTGGAGGACGGGCTGGTCGATGCGGACCAGGTAGTGGAAGGGCCACATCTGGCCGCCGTGAGTGTGGCCGGAGAGTTGGAGGTCGATGCCGTGGTCGACGGCGCCGGTGATCTGCTGGGGCTGGTGGGCGAGGAGCAGGACCGGGAGGGAGGGGTCGGCGCCGGCCAGGGCGGCGGCGTGGTCGGCGTGGTGGCCGGGGAGGCCGGAGCCGGCGGCGGTGCGGTCGTCGACGCCGGCGACGATCAGGGAGTCGCCGTTGCGGGAGACGAGCAGGTGGCGGTTGTGCAGGGCGTCCCAGCCGAGGGAGGTCATATGCTCGACCCAGCCGAGGGCGCCGCTGAAGTACTCGTGGTTGCCGGTCACGTAGACCCGCGCATACTTCGCGCGGACGTCGCCGAGTGGCGCCGACTGGGAGAGGCGCTGGGCGACCTGGCCGTCGGCGATGTCGCCGGTGTGGGCGACGATGTCCGGGTCGAGGGAGTTGATCACGTCGACGACGCCGCGGGACCAGCGGGAGCGGTCGATCGGCCCGTAGTGCGTGTCGGTGATCAGCACCACCCGCAGCCCGTCGAGGCCGGGACCGAGCCGGGGCAGGGTGACCTCCACGTTGCGGACGCGGGAGACCCGCATGGCCTCCGCATAGCCCCAGACGAGCAGCACCGCTGAGATCACCAGCACGCCGGCGGTGACGGCCCGGGAGCGCATCGGGTCGGCGACACCGGCCAGCGCCAGCAACAGGCCGGCCGCCTGACCGATCACGGACCAGGTGAAAAGCACCCAGACCACGCCGAGCAGGACGTCGGCAGCGCGCGCGGCGGCGTCGCTGTGCCCGCCGTGGCCGCGCAGCATCAGCACCGGGAAACCTGCCGCGACCAGCAGGAACAGTGCGGTGCCGGCAATGAACACCGGCGCCGGCCAGGCATTGCCCGACCACACCAGCGTCGCCCACGGCACGCCGAACAACAGCAGCACGACCACCGCGATCACCGTGCCGAAAACCGCACGCGATCCACGCCGACGAGGTTTCGCCTCGACGGTCTCATCCACCGACATGGGAGCAAGCATGCCACCCGGGTGTGACAAAAACCTTTCCGGTACGCGTGATGCGCCCCGCTTCCCGGACGACCCATCCGGCCGTCCCCCGCCGGTGGTCGGATCAAGGACTCCCGGGGCGCCCGGACCGTTCGGGCCATATACCCGCCCTGGTGGAGCGCCGGAGCCTGTCCCGAGAGCATCGACTACACGGGGGAAGTAGATGATCACTCGGAGTGCGATGGCGGCTGCCCTGGTGGCGGCATCCGGCCTCATGCCGGCGCTGACGCTGACGCTGACGCTGACGCTGACGCTGACGCTGACGCCGGCGCCGGCGAATGCGGGCGCCGCGCCGCATCGACCATCCGTCCGGACGATCGCGGCCGGCCTGGACAACCCCCGTGGATTGACCTTCGGCCCGGCCGGTGAGCTCTACGTGGCCGAGGCCGGCCGGGGCGGTCCTGGACCATGCCGGCCGGGGCGCAGAGGCGGCCTTATATGTTTCGGCCGCTCCGGAGCGATCACCGCGATCATCGGCGGCCGGCAGCGGCGAATCCTGCGGAACCTGCCTTCGATGGCACTGAACTCCGGCGCCGAGGCGATCGGCCCTTCTGACGTCTCCGCGGGCCAGGACGGCGAGCTCTACTACACCGTCAGCATGACCGGCCTGTTTCGAGCGGAACAGACAGCGGGACAGGCGGCGGAACAGACAGCGGGACAGGCGGCGGGACAGGGGACGGGACAGGGGACGGGACAGGGGGAAATCGCGTACGGGGAGGCGTACGGAAAAAGGGAGAGTGACCTGACCGCCCTGCTGGTGTCCGGCCGCACCCACCTGGTGGTCGACGCGGCCGCCGGTGCCCTCCTGCGTCTCGGCCCGCGTGGCCGGATGTTCACGGTCGCGGCCTTCCGCGAACCGGCCTCCGTCGCCCGCGGCCCGGACGGTGCCCTCTACGTCGGTGACCGCACCCGGATCTGGCGTGCCGAGCCGGGGCGCACACCGCGCGTGTACGCCTCCGGCTTCACCGGCATCGTCGATCTGACCTGGTCCGATGCCGGCGGCCTGTACGTCCTCGAGTCCTCCGGAACGCTGCGCGGAGCCGCCGGCAGAACCGTGGTCGCGAGGAACCTGACCGCCCCGGGTGGGCTCGCGATCCGCGGCCGGTACGCCTACGTCTCCGTGTGCGGGGTCTGCAGTGGCACCGGCGCGGTCGTCAGGGTGGATCTAGGCGCGGAACGACAGCCCGAGACGTAGCCCGGCCACCCCCGCGGGGGAGAGGGGCCGCGTCGTCGCCCGGGACAGGTCGGAGCGGATGCCGTCCGGAAGCTCGTCGCCGAGCGCGCACAGTGCCGGGAACAGGTCGAGCACCTGCCGGTGGCTCAGCGCCCCGGTCCCTATCAACAGGCCGTTCAGGGCGGTCGGGCTCTGCGCGAGCTCCTTGCAGAGCTGCCGCCGCCAGCGCGGATCGTGGACGTGGTCGGCGAACTCGCGGGCGATCCGGTTGCCCGCGGGGGCGCGCAGGCCACCGAGGGCGGTCTGCCGGAACCGGGCGACGGACGGCGCGAGGCGGCAGGCGATGCCGAGGCGCCGGGCGAGCTGCGGCACGGTCAGCACGTCGAGGCCGGACGCGCACCGTTCGCAGAGCCGTTCGTAGGTCTTGGAGTGCACGACGGAGGCCGGCCGCTGGCAGGCGCCGTCGAGCCCGCAGATGGGGTCGAGGATCACCTCGGTGAGGGTGCCCTCGTGGTCGAAGCGGCCCACGGCGAAATAGGTGGCCGGGGCGGTGCGGTAGTGGGCCAGGGCGGCGCGGGCGCTGACGTAACCGTCTGGGTCGACGCCGATGCGGGGCACACCGCTGTCGGTGTGCAACTGGATGAGGCGAAACATGGTGCGCGCTCCCGGGGTAGAGCGGTTTCGGTGTCGTCCTGCGATACGTCTCCGTCGCTGCAAAGGTTCACTTCTTACTCTGAGTCACTGGATTGTGACTAAGTAAGCGCAGGTAGGAGACTTGGAGATGGCAGCACGTTACTCGTTGTAGTGTGAATTGGCCAGACGGACGACCCGGCGAGATCCCCTTCGCGGTTAGGCTTTCCAACCTGTGAAAAAAGGGGGTAAATCGGTGACGCCGGCTTGGAGAGCACTGCCCGCGCTGATGTATCACTCGGTCTCCGCCGTGGGCGGGCCACTGCGTGATCTGGCGGTGCCGCCGCAGCGGCTCGCCGAGCAGCTGCACGCGCTGTCCGGCGCCGGATACCGCCTGACCGGCCTGACCGAGGCCCTGGACGCGCTGAGCACCGGCAGCACGGAGAAGATGGTCGCGGTCACCTTCGACGACGGCTATCGGGACTTCCTCACCGCCGGTGTACCCGCGCTCCGGGCGGCCGGTGCCGGTGCCACCCTGTACGCCTCGGTCGGCCACCTCGGCGGCGGGCACGCGGGCTGGCTCGGCGAGTGGGCGCCCGCGTTCGGCCCGATGCTGACCTGGCACGAGCTGGCCGAGGTGGCGACCGTACCGGGCATCGAGATCGGCAATCACAGCCTGATCCACCAGCCGCTCGACGTCCTGGGGCATGCCGAACTCCGCGACCAGGTGATCCGCAGCCACGACGAGCTGGAGCAGCGGCTGCAGGTGAAGGTGCGCTCGTTCGCGTACCCGCACGGCTACAACAGCCGCCAGGTGCGCGACGTGGTGGCGGCCGCCGGGCACGACAACGCCACCGAGGTGGGGCGGCGGATGCACACGCCGGGGGAGCGCCGGCTCGCCGTACCCCGGTTCCAGCCGGCACCCGGCCACACCGGCGCCGACCTGGTGGCGATCGTCGACGGTGCCGGATCGGCGCTGGTACCGCAGCTGAAGCGGCTCGCGCAGCCCGGCTGGCGGATGGTCCGGCGGATGGCGCGCAAGGCAGGCCGGAACCTGACGTGACGCACTCGCACCGTGACCCCGCACAGGCCCGGGTCAGCCGCCGCGGACTGCTGGGCCTCGCCGCGCTCGCCGCCGTGCCGGTTGGCACGCTCGGCTTCCGCTACGCGAGCGCCGGCGACACGGCGCCCACCGTTTCGGCGCCGGCGCCGTCCGCTTCGGCTTCGCCCACTCCCAGCGCCACCCCCTCGCCGTTCGCGCGGGCCGGCGGCAAGCTCGGCGGCACGGTGCCGTTCCTGCCCGGCAAGGCTCTGTTCGGCGCGTACCTCGGGTTCGACGGCCTCAGCTACAAGGAGGCGCTGGAGCTGCGTAACGAGCAGCTCGGCCGCAAGCACCGGATCGTGCACCTGTTCTACGGCTGGGGCGACCAGCTGCCGACGTCGATCCCCTATCTGCCGAAGGGCGCCTACCCGCTGGTGTCCTGGCGCGGCATCAAGTACAAGGACATCCTCAACGGGAAGTCCGACGAGACGATCGCCCGCGCCGCCCGGCATCTGCGCGACCTGGGCCGGCCGCTGATGCTGCGCTGGGGCTGGGAGATGAACGGCGGCTGGTACGACTGGGGCGGCGCCAAGAACGGCAAGGACCCCGCCGGCTACATCTCGTGCTACCGCCGGCTCCACCGGATCTTCGGCGAGGAGGGTGCGGACAACGTCGCCTGGGTGTGGAGTCCGAACTGGAACCACAACCCTCGCGAGGCCTGGAACCGCACCGAGAACTACTACCCCGGTGACGAGTTCGTGGACTGGGTGGGCGTGTCCGGATACAACCTGCACCAGGAGTCGCCGGCGACGCTCTTCGACACCATCTACCAGCAGTTCTCCCCGCGGAAGCCGATCATCATCACGGAGACCGGCGCCATGGAGAAGGGCGGCACGACGAAGGCCGACTGGATCACGGAGTTCGCTCGCTATGTGGGTGAGCGGCCGGCGATCGGCGCCGTGACGTGGTTCGACACCGACACGCACTTCAGTTACCCCGAGAAGTGGCGCGTCGACACCGATCCGAAGTCACTGGCCGCCTACCGGACGATGGCGGCGAGCGCCCGCTTCAGCGGCTGATCCCGCCCGCGCTTCAGGGAGGCGGTTCGGTCAGGCTTCATGGGGCGCGGTTCGGTCAGGCTTCACGGGGCGCGGTGCGCGGTTCGGTCAGGCTTCACGGGGCGCGGTGCGCGGTTCGGTCAGGCTTCATGGGGTGCGGTGCGCGGTTCGGTCACTGTTCTTTTTTCGTACGACCGACGCAGAGTCTTGCCCTCACAGCGCGATCTGACTGCCGGGTCGAGTTTGCGGCGCGACCGCCGGGCGGAAATCGGTGGTCGCGCTTCACAGTACTGCCGATTCCCGCTCCCCGCCCGCCCTCACGCCCCCGGCTGGCTCCCAGGGACGTCTCCGCTTTCCCAAAGCACCTCTCACGCCCAGCCGGCTCCACGAGCTGGGCGTGAGAGGGGCTTTTGGGTGTTCGGGGCACCGCTCACGTCCAGCTGGGTGGT
>NZ_JBHTDO010000081.1:1788-4704 GCF_042666575.1 Actinoplanes sp. GCM10030250
TTTTCCCGAGTAGCAGCGGACTCCTAGAATCTGCTGTGAATCTGCCAGGACCACCTGGTAAGGCTGAATACTTCCTGGTGACCGATAGCGGACTAGTACCGTGAGGGAATGGTGAAAAGTACCCCGGGAGGGGAGTGAAATAGTACCTGAAACCGTTCGCCTACAATCCGTCAGAGCCTCCTTTGTTGGGGTGATGGCGTGCCTTTTGAAGAATGAGCCTGCGAGTTAGTGGCATGTGGCGAGGTTAACCCGTGTGGGGTAGCCGTAGCGAAAGCGAGTCTGAAGAGGGCGTCTTTAGTCGCATGTTCTAGACCCGAAGCGGAGTGATCTAGCCATGGGCAGGTTGAAGCGTGGGTAAGACTGCGTGGAGGACCGAACCCACCAACGTTGAAAAGTTGGGGGATGACCTGTGGTTAGGGGTGAAAGGCCAATCAAACTCCGTGATAGCTGGTTCTCCCCGAAATGCATTTAGGTGCAGCGTCGTGTGTTTCTTGCCGGAGGTAGAGCACTGGATGGTCTAGGGGGCCTACAAGCTTACTGAAATCAGCCAAACTCCGAATGCCGGTAAGTGAGAGCGCGGCAGTGAGACTGCGGGGGATAAGCTTCGTAGTCGAGAGGGAAACAGCCCAGATCGCCAGCTAAGGCCCCTAAGCGTGTGCTAAGTGGAAAAGGATGTGGGATCGCATTGACAACCAGGAGGTTGGCTTAGAAGCAGCCACCCTTTAAAGAGTGCGTAATAGCTCACTGGTCAAGTGGTTCCGCGCCGACAATGTAGCGGGGCTCAAGCACACCGCCGAAGCTGTGGCATTCACATTTTAACCAGGCTGTTGCCCTTGAGGTGATGGTCCAGGTGTGTGGATGGGTAGGGGAGCGTCGTATGGCGGGTGAAGCGGCGGAGTGATCCAGTCGTGGACGCCATACGAGTGAGAATGCAGGCATGAGTAGCGAATGAAGGGTGAGAACCCCTTCCGCCGGATGACCAAGGGTTCCAGGGCCAGGCTAATCCGCCCTGGGTGAGTCGGGGCCTAAGGCGAGGCCGAGAGGCGTAGTCGATGGATAACGGGTTGATATTCCCGTACCCGCAAAGAAGCGCCCAAGACGAACCTTTCCATGCTAACCGCCCGATGCCGGCGAGGACTTCGGTCTGAGTTGGTGGAGGCCGGGACCCTGGTTGGTAGTAGTTTAGCGATGGGGTGACGCAGGAAGGTAGCTGATCCCGGCCGGTGGTTGTGCCGGGGTAAGCGTGTAGGCCGTGGTGTAGGCAAATCCGCACCGCATGAAGGCTGAGACGTGATGCCGAGCCGTTCTGGTGAAGTCAGTGATCCTATGCTGCCGAGAAAAGCCTCTAGCGATGTTTCGAGCGGCCCGTACCCTAAACCGACACAGGTGGTCAGGTAGAGAATACCGAGGCGACGGGTGAACTGTGGTTAAGGAACTCGGCAAATTGCCCCCGTAACTTAGGGAGAAGGGGGGCCGGACGCGTGAAGCCCCTTGCGGGTGGAGCGTGGTATGGCCGCAGAGAGCAGGGGGAAGCGACTGTTTACTAAAAACACAGGTCCATGCCAAGTCGTAAGACGATGTATATGGACTGACGCCTGCCCGGTGCTGGAACGTTAAGGGGACCTGTTAGCTCTTCGGGGCGAGGCGGAGAACTTAAGCGCCAGTAAACGGCGGTGGTAACTATAACCATCCTAAGGTAGCGAAATTCCTTGTCGGGTAAGTTCCGACCTGCACGAATGGCGTAACGACTTCCCCACTGTCTCAACCACAGGCCCGGCGAAATTGCAGTACGAGTAAAGATGCTCGTTACGCGCGGCAGGACGGAAAGACCCCGGGACCTTTACTATAGCTTGACATTGGTATCTGAATTTAATTGTGTAGGATAGGTGGGAGCCGGTGAAGCTTGGACGCCAGTTCAGGTGGAGGCAATGTTGAAATACCACTCTGTTGGGTTTGGGTATCTAACTTGCGGCCCTGATCGGGTCGAGGGACAGTGTCTGGTGGGTAGTTTAACTGGGGCGGTTGCCTCCTAAAGGGTAACGGAGGCGCCCAAAGGTTCCCTCAGCCTGGTTGGCAATCAGGTGTTGAGTGTAAGTGCACAAGGGAGCTTGACTGTGAGACTGACGGGTCGAGCAGGGACGAAAGTCGGGACTAGTGATCCGGCACTTGCGTGTGGAAGCGGTGTCGCTCAACGGATAAAAGGTACCCCGGGGATAACAGGCTGATCTTCCCCAAGAGTCCATATCGACGGGATGGTTTGGCACCTCGATGTCGGCTCGTCGCATCCTGGGGCTGTAGCAGGTCCCAAGGGTTGGGCTGTTCGCCCATTAAAGCGGTACGCGAGCTGGGTTTAGAACGTCGTGAGACAGTTCGGTCCCTATCCGCCGTGCGCGTTGGATACTTGAGAAGGGCTGTCCCTAGTACGAGAGGACCGGGACGGACGAACCTCTGGTGTGCCAGTTGTTCTGCCAAGGGCACGGCTGGTTGGCTACGTTCGGAAGGGATAACCGCTGAAAGCATCTAAGCGGGAAGCCTGCTTCGAGATGAGGTATCCCACCACCTTTGAGTGGGTAAGGCTCCCAGCTAGACTACTGGGTTGATAGGCCGGAAATGTAAGCACGGTAACGTGTTGAGTTGACCGGTACTAATAGGCCGAGGGCTTAACCATCTAATATTTTGCGCTTGCGTCCACTGTGTGATTCACAGCAAACGAACAACCACCCCACCCTGGGGCTGGCCGGTAACGGTCTGCACGGGTTGGGTTGCTGGTTTCGTACGCTGATAGGTGTTTCGGTGGTCATAGCGGTGGGGAAACGCCCGGTCTCATTCCGAACCCGGTAGCTAAGCCCGCCAGCGCCGATGGTACTGCACTCGGGAGGGTGTGGGAGAGTAGGACGCCGCCGGACTCAAACATGA
>NZ_JBHTDO010000082.1:0-4361 GCF_042666575.1 Actinoplanes sp. GCM10030250
AAGTTGCTGTTGGCGTGTGATTTGGACACGAACAGCCAGGCCTGCTCACCCGGGTTGATGGTCGGGTCGAGCAGCACCGGGAACTTGACGTTCGGGTCGGACAGGATGCCGGTGGCGTCCAGGTGCAGCGTCGCGGTGCTGGTGCCATCGCCGTCGAGGCGGCTGGGCATCGGTGTCTGCTTCGAGCCCGGCTCCGCGCCGTCCAGCGCGGACAGCTTGAGCACGTCGGTGGTGCTGGCCACCGACAGGCGCGGGGTTTCCGGCGACTCGGGGTCCTTACCGGCGGAGTCCCACGCCATCGGGGTGGGTATGCCGCCGACTTCGGCGCCGGTCTTCGCGTCGTGGATGCGGACGCCGCCGGTGGTCGCGTCGTGGCGGAACACCGCGCCGTCGGCGCGCAGGCCGTAGGTCAGGCTGCTCAGGGACTTGTCGGTGGCGGCTTCGCGGTTCTTGACGATCAGGACGTGGCCGAAGCCGCCTTCCTGGCGGGCGACGACGAGCAGGTCGACGCCGGTGCGGACCTCGGAGTAGAGGGCGCGGGTGCCGTCGAGGGTCGGCGTGGGTAGCGGGCCGGGCCAGGTGTAGGTGATGGGCTGACCGGTTTTGGTCTCCACCGTGGCCAGCACGCTCTCTTTGGCGCCGGGCTGGCTGCCGTTGGAGAAGGTGACCGGGGTGTACGGCTGCAGTGGCTGCACGCCGGTCTCGGTCGTGCGCAGGGTGTTGTCGATGGCGGCCCACCGGCCGTCGCCGGTCTTGGCCCGTTGCGGCACGGCGGTGAACTCGCTGCGCAGCTGCCCGTCGGGGCGTGCCCAGGTTTGTGAGGTGGCGGTGGTGGCCTCTTCGATGAGCACCTCTTTGCCGGAGCGTAGTGCTTCGGCGACGGCGGTGGCCTGGTCTTTGAGTTTGGTGACCGCGGTGATGGCCTGGTCGCGATGACCGGGGGCGGAGGCGGTGGTGTCGGAGCCGCCGTCGGGCCACCAGGGGATCGAGGCGGCGGTCACGGTGGTGGCCAATACGAGGCCCAGGGTGCCGTACAGCCGGGTGCGCGTACGCACGAACGGACTGAGTAGGCGAGGCACGGTCACGGCGATCTACCCCCGTGGAGACCAGATGGAATGGGACAGCACAAACAGCCCCATACGGTGAGCCGTGGGGCGGAGAGCGCGCTCACGATGGCATATCGACGATCAACGCGTGTGGTTATCGAACCGTTACCTAATCCAAAGGTTTCGTTTAGGTAATGCCCGATTGGCGCGTTTTGATCAACAGTGCCGCTTGAAAGATCACTTATTGGCCGAGTTTCCGGTGACAAGCCCGAAATGAACGACAGCACCGCACTTTGATGAAGATCATTACGTGACGGATGTCACTTCATATTCGTCGACATCACTGTCCGTGTTCTTGAGTTCCCACCTGGACAGACGGGACAGTGCCGTCGCACGCGCCTCGCTCGGCGTGCTTCTCGGTGGTGCTCACGCGCCACCTCTTTTTCGTCATCGCGCCTTTGTGGGGGAGTCGACGCGTATGCGTGGTTCAGATCCGGTCCTGAAGGACCCAGGCCTCCACTGGAGGCGCCGCAGCCGTGCGGCGATCATCCTGCTGCTGTCATCCACATTGGTGGTGACAATGCTGCCTACCGCCGCTTACGCGATCCCTGGCGCCGGTATGGACCGCGAGAATGCCGTGGTCGATCTGCCCGATCTGCCGGAGACGAAGGCGCTCGACGAGGACGAGAGCGCCGAGGAGAACCTCACCACCGCGCCCGAGGTCGTCCCGGACGAGTACGTGCCGACCGCCGTCGACGCCTGGGAGGAGGGCACCGGTGCGGTCGACCTGACCGGCGCCACCCCCGGTGCCAAGCCGGCGCCCGTCGCCGACCTGCCGATCGCCCTCGGTGTCCCCGCGGGTGGTGACGCCGCCGCGGTCGCCGGAACCTGGACCGTCGACCTGGCCGCCCCGGAGTCCTCGCAGGACGCCGATGTCGCCGGCATGATCATGAAGATCACGCCGCCGGTCACCGCCGACCCGGCCGCCGAGGTCGCGCTCAGCGTCGACTACACCGCCTTCGCCGACCTGTACGGTCCGCAGGCCGCCGACCGGTTCGGCCTGATGACCCTGCCGGACTGCGTCTACGAGTCCCCCGACACCGGTGACTGTGCCCCGGTCCCCGCCGAGGAGGACCCGGCCACCGCGACCGCCGCCGGTGTGGCGAACGCGCAGGCGCTGCGCAGCGAGGTCGAGATCCTCCCGGCGTCGGCGCCGCTGGCCCGCTCGCTCGCCGCCGCTGACGACTCCACCAAGCCCGGCACGCCGCGCCGGATCGTCACCGGTGTGGTGCCGATCGGTCAGCTGCTCGCCGACCCGGGATCCGGTGGCGTCGGTGGCATGGCCGGCAGGGCCGCCGCGAGCGGCTCCGGCATCGTCGGTGCCCTGGACACCGGTGCCTCCGCCGCGGGCGACTTCACAGCCACCCCGCTGCAGTCCTCGGGTTCGTGGGCGGCGGGCTCGTCGTCCGGCGCCTTCACCTACTCCTACCAGGTGCAGGTCCCGGAGACCGCCGGCGGCCTCGCGCCGAAGATCGGCCTGTCCTACTCCTCGCAGTCGGTGGACGGCCGTACCTCCGCCACCAACAACCAGGCATCCTGGATCGGTGACGGCTGGGACTACGCGGCCGGCTCGATCACCCGGACCTATGCGAACTGCCGCCAGGATTCGAAGACGGCCGGTTCGAGCAACGCCAAGCACCGTACGGCGGACCTGTGCTGGGGCTCGCAGAACGCGACCCTGTCGCTGGGTGGCATGACCACCGAGCTGGTCTTCGCTGGTGGTAAATGGACCACCGGCAACGGTGACGGGTCGAAGATCGATCTGGTCAAGGACACCACCCGGGCCAACGGTGACAAGGACGGCGAGTACTGGGTCGTCACCACCAAGGACGGCACCCGCTACCACTTCGGCATGAACCGCCTGCCGGGCTGGACCGACGGCGCTGCCGTCACCAACTCGGTGCTGACGGCTCCGGTGTATGCCAACCACGCCAACGAGCCCTGCTACCAGGGTTCGTCGATCGAGGACTTCAAGAAGTCGTTCTGCACGCAGGGCTGGCGCTGGTCGCTCGACTATGTCGAGGACGTCCACGGCAACGCGATGAGCCTGTGGTGGGCCAAGGAGCAGAACTACTACGCCCGTAACTTCGACTTCAAGTCGCCGGTGAAGTACGACCGCGGCGGTTACCTGACCCGGATCGATTACGGGCAGCGCAACAACAACATCTACTCGGGTACGGCTCCCGCGCGCGTCAACTTCACCGTCGCCGAGCGGTGTTTCGCCGAGGGCGGCGTCTCCTGTACCGAGGAGAACTTCGCCAGCAAGGACCCGGGCAAATACCGGATCTGGTACGACACTCCGGCCGACCTGCGCTGCGAGTCCGCCAAGAAGTGCTGGAACGCCGGACCGTCGTTCTTCTCCCGCAAGCGGCTGGACAAGATCACCACGTCGGCCCAGCGGCGCACCGACACCACCGCACGCCAGGTGGTCGACGACTACCAGTTCAAGCAGTCGTTCCCGAAGCTGCGCAGCGGCCCGAACACCGCGCTGTGGCTGGAGTCGATCACCCGTACCGGATATGCCCGTAACGGTACGACCGACGCGAGCGTCAGCCTCAACCCGGTGCGCTTCGAGCCCAACGTCGACGACATGCCGAACCGTGTCCTGCGCGGCAGCACCGACCCGCGGCCCGGGTTCTCCCGGCTGCGCATCGGCCGGGTCATCAACGAATACGGCGGCGAGACGGTTGTCTCGTACAAGAAGCCCGAAGGCCAGTGCAAGACCGGCAGTGACCTGCCCGCCAAGGGTGAGACCGCGGCGCTGAAAGCGAACGACCGGCTCTGTTATCCGGTGTTCTGGCATCCGGACCCGGAGGCCGAGGACATCGACTGGTTCCACAAGTACGTCGTGGAGAGCATCGAGGAACTGCCCGCCGTCGACGGCGCGGTCGGCTCCGCCACCTCCTACGGCTACAAGAACGCCGCCTGGAAGATCGCCGAGGCCGAGTTCACGAAGAAGTCCACCCGGACCTATTCCAACTTCGCCGGCTTCGAGCAGACGACGGTCATCACCGGTGCCGTGGACGCGGCGATCGGCAGCAAGCAGACCAAGGCGGTCACCCGCTACTTCCGCGGCCTGGGCGACACGGTTTCGGTCAAGGACATCACCGGCGCCGAGATCGCCAAGGACGCCGAGCCGTTCGCCGGGCGTATCGCTGAGGAGCTGACCTACTCCGAAGCGGGGGATGCCGACAGTGACTGGCTGACCCGCAGCATCACCTACCCGGTGGCGACCAAGCTGGCCGAGCGGGAGCG
>NZ_JBHTDO010000083.1:0-3692 GCF_042666575.1 Actinoplanes sp. GCM10030250
ATCACGCCCGCGGAGGGTCTGGCGCTGTTCGACTCGGCGCTGGCCGCGGACCGGGCGAACCTCGTACCCGTCAAGCTCGACCTGCCGGCGGTGCGACGGTCCGGGACGGTGGCGCCTGTCCTGCGTACCCTCGTCCCTGCTCCTGTCCCCGCACCGGCCGCAACCGGTCTTCGTCAGCTGATCACCGCCGGAGCCGGCGCGGAACGCGCCGTCGAGACCCTCGTCCGTGAGGTGGCCGCCCGGGTCCTGGGCGCGACCGACCCCGCCGCCATCAACCTCGCCACCCCCTTCAAGGATCTCGGGTTCAGCTCGCTGACAGCGGTTGAACTGCGCACACGGCTGACGGCCGAATCGGGTGTGCGGCTGCCCGCGACGCTGGTCTTCGATCACCCGACCCCGGCCCGGGTGATCGAACTGCTCCGCCGTGAGCTCCTCGGCACCGCCGAGGCGCCGGCCACCGAGACCCCGGCCGTCGTCGCGGCGGCCGACGAGCCGATCGCGATCGTCGGCATGGCGTGCCGCTACCCCGGCGGGGTGCGCAACCCGGACCAGCTGTGGGACCTGGTCGCGGCCGGCGGCGACGCGATCGGCGAGTTCCCCGGTGATCGCGGCTGGGACGTCGACGAGCTGTTCGACCCGGACCCGGAGGTGCCGGGCAGGAGCTACACCCGCAACGGCGGGTTCCTCTACGACGCCGCCGACTTCGACGCCGGGTTCTTCGGAATGTCACCGCGCGAGGCGCTGGCCACCGACCCGCAGCAGCGCCTGCTGCTGGAGACCACCTGGGAGGCGTTCGAACAGGCCGGGCTCGACCCGGTCGCGTTGCGCGGCTCCACCACCGGTGTCTTCGTCGGCGCCATGGGCTCGGACTACGGCACCGGCCGCAACGCGCCGCCGCCGGAGGTCGAGGGGTACCTGAACGCGGGCACCGGCAACAGCGTCGCCTCGGGCCGGGTGGCCTACACGTTCGGGTTCGAGGGCCCGGCCGTCTCCGTCGACACCGCCTGCTCCTCGTCGCTGGTCGCGCTCCACCTGGCCGTCCAGTCGCTGCGCTCCGGCGAGTGCGACCTGGCCGTGGCCGGCGGCGTGACAGTGATGTCCGGCCCGAACACCTACATCGAGTTCTCCCGGCAGCGCGGGCTGTCCCTCGACGGCCGGTGCAGGTCGTTCGCGGACGCCGCCGACGGCACCGGCTTCTCCGAGGGTGTCGGCCTGCTCGTGGTGGAACGGCTGTCCGAGGCGCGCCGCAAGGAGCACCAGGTCCTGGCGATCATCCGTGGCTCCGCCGTCAACCAGGACGGCGCCTCCAACGGCCTGACCGCGCCCAACGGGCCGTCCCAGGAGCGGGTGATCCGCCGGGCGCTCGCCGTCGCCGGTGTCTCCGCCCGCGACGTCGACGTGGTGGAGGCGCACGGCACCGGCACCACGCTCGGTGACCCGATCGAGGCGCACGCCCTGCTCGCCACCTACGGCCAGGACCGCGACCGGCCGCTGCGGCTCGGCTCGCTGAAGTCCAACATCGGCCACACCCAGGCCGCCGCCGGTGTCGGTGGCATCATCAAGATGGTCCAGGCCATGCGACACGAGATGCTCCCGCGCACCCTGCACGTGGACGAGCCGTCGTCGCACGTCGACTGGGCCTCCGGCGCCGTCGAGCTGCTCACCGAGCCGGTGCCGTGGCCGCGCGACGGCCGGCCCCGCCTGGCCGGCGTCTCGTCCTTCGGGGTCTCCGGCACCAACGCCCACGTCGTGATCGAGGCCGTGGACACCGGCGAGGAGGAGCCGCGGTCCACGCCGGCTCCGGCAGCCCTTCCGTTCGTGTTCTCGGCGTCCGGCGAGGAGGCGCTGCGTGCCCAGGTGGAGCGGGTCGGTGCGCTGCTGGACGCGGGTGCGGACCCGGTGGATGTGGCGTTCTCGCTGGTGTCCGGGCGTGCCGTGCTGAGCCGCCGTGCGGTCGTGGTGGCCGGGCCGTCGGGCCGGCCGGAGCTCTCAGGCGTGGCTCCCGGGCGCTGGGTGGGATCGGAAGCGGTGTTCGTCTTCCCCGGCGAGGGGTCGCAGTGGCTGGGGACGGCGGCCGAGCTGATGCGGTCGTCGGCGGTGTTCGCCGAGCGTATGACCGAGTGCGAGCAGGCGCTGGATCCGTGGGTGGACTGGTCGCTGACCGAGGCGCTGTCCGACGAGTCCGCGCTGCGCCGCGCCGAGGTCGGCGAGCCGGTCCTGTTCGCGGTGACGGTGTCGCTGGCCCGGCTGTGGATGTCGCTCGGCGTGCGGCCGCGTGCGGTGATCGGTCGCGGTCAGGGCGAGATCGCGGCGGCCTGCGTCGCGGATGCGCTGTCGCTGGACGACGCGGCGAGGCTGGCCGTGCTGCGGTCCCGCGGTGAGGTGGCCGCCGTACGGGCGGGCACATCCGAGGTGGCGTTCTGTTCGGCGGTGACCGGCGGGTTCGCGGACCCGGCCGAGCTGGACGCCGAGCACTGGTTCCGGGAGCCCGCCGGGTACGAGGACGCGACGCGGGCACTGCTGGCGGACGGCAACCGGGTCTTCATCGAGTGCGGCCCGCACCCGGTGCTGGCGCCGGCGATGGTCCGCGACACCCCGGCGGTCACTGTCGGCTCGCTGCACCGCGACGGCGGCGGCTGGGACACCTTCCTGCGTGCCGCGGGCGAGGCGTTCACCGCGGGCGTCACTGTCGACTGGCGT
Organism: Actinoplanes sp. GCM10030250; assembly: GCF_042666575.1. Lineage (NCBI taxonomy): Bacteria > Bacillati > Actinomycetota > Actinomycetes > Micromonosporales > Micromonosporaceae > Actinoplanes > Actinoplanes sp. GCM10030250. The sequence continues at coordinate 2,701 of NZ_JBHTDO010000083.1, forward strand.
GCGGCCCTCCCGGCGGGCGGGCGGCGGGTCGGCCTGCCGACGTACGCCTTCGAGCGCACCCGGTACTGGCTGGAGACACCCCGCACGACCGGCCCCGCCGATCTCGGCCAGACGGCGACCGGGCACCCGGTGCTGCGGGCGGTCGTCGAGTCGGCCGGCACGGGGGAGATGCTCTTCACTGGCAGCCTCTCGCGCAGGGCGTTCGGCTGGCTCACCGATCACAGCGTTCACGGCACCGTCCTCGTGCCGGGTGCGGCCATGGCCGACTGGGCACTGCACGCGGGACGGGTGCTCGGCAGCCCCTGCCTGGAGGAGCTGACACTCGAGTCCCCGCTCGTCCTGCCCGAGCGCGGCGCCGTAATGGTGCAACTCGCCGTCGCCGCGGACCGGACGTTCGTGCTGTCCTCGCGCACCGGGGACGAGCCGTTCGTCAGGCACGCCGGCGGATCGCTGACCACCACCCCCGCGCAGCCGGGCGACGTCGAGCAGGCGTGGCCGCCGGCCGGCGCGAGCGAGGTGCCCGCGGCCGGGCTCTACGACTTCCTCGCCTCGCTCGGGTACGGCTACGGGCCGGCGTTCCGGGGCGTACAGCGGGTGTGGCGGCGCGGCGACGAGGTGTTCAGCGAGATCGTGGTCCCGGAGGCGGCGCGGGGCAGCGGCTATGTGCTGCATCCGGTGCTGCTGGACGCGGCTCTGCACACTGCCGGAACCGGCTTGTTCGGCGACGGCCAGGTGTTGCTGCCGGTCGGGTTCCACGGCGTGAGCACGGTCGGCGGGGCGCCGGTGGCACTGCGGGCCCGGGTTCGGCGTATCGGGGAGGACGGCCTGGAGGTCGCCCTGTTCACCGCGGAGCGCGTGGTGGCGACGGTGAACGGGGTGGCGCTGCGGGCCGCGCCGGCGGCGGCGATGGTGCCGGTGCGTGACGCGTTGTTCGAGGTGGTGTGGGAGGAGCTTGCTGCGTCGGTGGAGCGGTTGGCGCCGGGGTCGGTGGT
>NZ_JBHTDO010000084.1:0-3009 GCF_042666575.1 Actinoplanes sp. GCM10030250
GCCGCCGGGCTGATCGAGCGGCGGGGCGGCACCACCACCCTGGACCGGCTCGGCGGGCTCGCCCGGCTGGCACCCGTCCTCGGCGTGCTCTTCTTCCTGCCGGCGCTCAACCTCGCGGGGATACCCCCGTTCTCCGGCTTCCTCGGCAAACTCGGCCTGCTGCAGGCCGGCGTCGCCGACGGCGGCACCCTGGCCTGGCTGCTCGTCACCGGCAGCGTCGTCACCAGCCTGCTCACGCTCTACGCGATCGGCCGGGTCTGGAACCTGGCCTTCTGGCGGGCGCCCCGCACCGAGAGCCCCGCTCCCGGACGGGTCCTCCCGAAGCTGATGGTCGGTTCCACGATCGCCCTCGTCGTGCTCGGCACCGGGCTCACCGTGGTCTCCGGGCCGCTGTCGGAGGTCACCAGCCGGGCGGCCGCCGAGCTTCTCGACCGGGAACCGTACGTGCGAGCCGTCTTCGGGAAGGAGTCACCGTGAGGGTCAGATGGCGGGACAGCGTCATCGCGGCGGCCGGGATCACCGCGATCTGGATGCTGCTCTGGGGTGTCTTCTCCTGGTTCCACCTGATCACCGGGCTGGCCGTCGCCGTCGTCGTGCTGACCGTGTTCCCGCTGCCGCCCGTCACCTTCGGCGGTCGCCCCCGGCTGCGGGGGCTGCTGCGCCTGGCCTGGCGGTTCGTCGCCGATCTGGTCGCCGCCAGCGTGCAACTGGCCGTGCTGGCATTCCGTTTCGGTCACCGGCCCCGCAGCGCCATCATCCGGGTGCCGCTGCGGGTGCCCAGCGATCTGGTGCTCACGCTGACCGGCGAGGCGGTGTCGCTGATCCCCGGCAGCCTCATCGTGGACACCGACCAGGCCTCGACGACCCTTTACATCCATGTCATCGCGGTGTCCGACCGCGCCGCCGTGGAGCAGTTCCGCGACAGCGTTTATCAGACAGAGGCCCGCATCGTACGGGCGATCGGCTCCGACGCCGAGATCGAACTGCTCGAGGGGAGACCGTCATGATCGTCGTTGGTGTCATCGTGTCCGTGCTGCTCAGTGCCGCGACAGCGCTGGTCCTGGTACGCGTCGTACGGGGGCCGACCACGCTGGACCGCATCGTCGCCGTCGACGTGCTGCTCGCCGTGGTGGTGTGCGCGATCGCCGCGGAGGCGGCATACACCCGCGACGCGACGTCGCTGCCGATCCTGGTGGTCCTGTCGATCCTGGGCTTCATCGGCTCGGTGAGCGTCGCCCGGTTCGCCCCCGGGAGCCGTTCCGCTTCGGGGAGCCGTTCCGCTTCGGGGAGCCGTTTCGCTCCGGGGAGCCGTTTCGCTCCGGGGAGCCGGCGATGACCCTTGATACTGTCGCCGATGTTCTGGCCGGCACCTGCCTGATCTCCGGGGCTCTGCTCAGCCTCGCGGCCGGAGTCGGGCTGTTGCGTTTTCCCGACCTGCTGTCGCGCATGCACGCGGCGACCAAACCGCAGGTCCTGGGGTTGCTGCTGATTCTCGCCGGAACGGCGCTGCGGTTGCGGACCACCGTCGACATCACGACGCTCGTGCTGATCGGCGTCTTCCAGCTGGCCACCGCACCGGTTGCCGCGCACATGGTCGGCCGGGCGGTGTATCGGAGTGGGCAGGTGCGCGCCGACCTTCTCGTGGTCGACGAACTGGCCGAGGACCGGGCCGGCGCTGATCCGTCTCAGCGCTGATCCGTCTCAGCGCTGATTCATTTCAGCGCTGATTCATTTCAGCGCTGATTCATTTCAGCGCTGATTCATTTCAGCGCTGAGCGGGGTGGAACGGTTCGGCGCTGAACATGTGCCTGCCGCCGAACCGGGACCGCAGCAGCCGGGTGTCGTCGAAGTCGTATCCGATGCGGTCCTGCACCGTGCTGACGCCGGGCACGCCGGCGGCCAGCCGCGTGGCGATCCCGGCGGTCGAGCGCCGGCCGACCGCGCCGGTCAGGGTCGCGGTGCCGTCGTCGACGTGCACCTGTACCTGTCCGGGGCCGATCCACAGCCGGCGGCGCAGCACGTCCTGCACCTCGTCGCGGATCGCGGTCACCCGCGTGCCGGCGTCGTCAATCTGCGATTTCATGACAAAACCTCTCCTTGAGCTGGTGGGATCGCTGATCATTGCCGGGCATCGGCAAGCAGTGCTCGTTCGGCATGCGCCTTGAACAGGTCCGACCTGGTCACGATGCCGCGCAGCCGGCGTTCGCCGTCGACGACGAGCAACCGGCCCACGCCGCCGCGGTACATCAGCCCGGCGGCGGCATCGAGCGACGCGTCCGCCTCGACGGTCAACGGCGGGCTGCTCATCACCTCGACGGCGGTGCCCTCGGGCCACTGGGGAAGCGACGGCACGAGACGGCGCCACCAGCGGGTTTGCGGTACGCCGATCTCGATCTTCGCGCGCAGGTCGGTCCAGGAGACCACGCCGAGGACGGCATCGAATTCGTCGGTGATCGGCACCGCGCTGATCCGGCGGCGGGAGAGCAGCGTGACGATCTGCGCCACCGGCGCATCGTGCGGAACCGTGATCACCTCGGTGGTCATGACGTCCTTGACACGTAACTGCGACATGCTGCTCTCCTCCTGTTCCTATTTCCGGTCTGCTTCCATGGTCGCCTCATCCGGTTTGACCTGGTAGGGCTGCCGCGCACAGAGATGGGCGGGTTAAGCTGCCGAAGGTCGGCAAGAAACGGCGACCTACGGTCGGCAAGAAACGGCGACCTACGGTCGGCAAGAACCGCTGATCGTCAGGGAGGGTGAGGCGCGGATGACGGGCAGCTTGGGGCGGGGCAGGCGCCGGCCGGCGATGTCCGAGCCGGAGAACGCCTGGCTCGTCGAGGTGGCCGAGGGTGCCGGCCGGGACGCCGGCGGGGTGCCGGTGGAGCTGCTCGGCGACTACCTGTTGCTGCTCACCGACGCGGCGATCCACGGCCGGCAGGTGAAGAGCGGTGAGCTGGACGCGGTCGGCCTGCTCGGCCGGCGCGCCGCCGAGCAGGGGATCTCCGCGGG
>NZ_JBHTDO010000085.1:0-2963 GCF_042666575.1 Actinoplanes sp. GCM10030250
GGGCCGGGCCAGGTGTAGGTGATGGGCTGACCGGTTTTGGTCTCGACCGTGGCCAGCACGCTCTCTTTGGCGCCGGGCTGGCTGCCGTTGGAGAAGGTGAGCGGGGTGTAGGGCTGGACGGGCTGGACGCCGGCGTCCACCGTGCGCAAGGTGTTGTCGATGGCGGCCCACCGGCCGTCGCCGGTCTTGGCCCGTTGTGGCACGGCGGTGAACTCGCTGCGCAGCTGCCCGTCGGGGCGTGCCCACGTTTGTGAGGTGGCGGTGGTGGCCTGCTCGATGAGCACCTCTTTGCGGGTGCGTAGTGCTTCGGTGACGGCGGTGGCCTGGTCTTTGAGTTTGGTGACCGCGGTGATGGCCTGGTCGCGGTGCCCTGGTGTGGCGGCGGTGGTGTCGGAGCCGCCGTCGGGCCACCAGGGGATCGAGGCGGCGGTCACGGTGGTGGCCAATACGAGGCCCAGGGTGCCGTACAGCCGGGTGCGCGTACGCACGAACGGACTGAGTAGGCGAGGCACGGTCACGGCGATCTACCCCCGTGGAGACCAGATGGAATGGGACAGCACAAACAGCCCCATACGGTGAGCCGTGGGGCGGAGAGCGCGCTCACGATGGCATATCGACGATCAACGCGTGTGGTTATCGAACCGTTACCTAATCCAAAGGTTTCGTTTAGGTAATGCCCGATTGGCGAGCTTCGTTCGTTGGTGTCGCTTGAATGGTCAGCTATTGATCCATTTCTTGGCGACAAGCCCGGAATGGACGACAGCGCCGCCCTTTGCTCAAGATCATTACGTGACAGATGTCACTTCACATCAATCATTATCACTGTCCGTGTTCTTGAGTTCCCACCTGGACAGACGGGACAGTGCCGTCGCACGCGCCTGATCGGCGTGCTTCTCGTGGTGCTCTCGCACCACTTCTTTCTGGTCTTCGCGCCTGGTGGGGGAGTCGACGCGTATGCGTGATTCAGGTCCGGTCCTGAGGTATTCAGGCCTGCGGTGGAGGCGCCGCGGTCGCGCGGCGGTCATCTTGTCGCTGACGACTGTCCTGGCGGTGACGAGTCTTCCGGTCGCGGCGTATGCGATCCCCGGTGCCGGTATGGACCGGGAGAACGCCGTTGTGGATCTGCCCGATCTGCCGGAGACGAAGGCGCTCGACGAGGACGAGGGTGCTGAGGAGAACCTCACCACTGCTCCCGAGGTGGCGACGGAGGAGTACACGCCGGCCTTTGTGGACGCGTGGGAGGAGGGTTCCGGTTCGGTTGATCTGACCGGTGCGACCCCGGGTGCGGAGCCGGCGCCGGTGGCTGATCTGCCGATCGCGCTGGGTGTTCCGGCCGGTGGCGACGCGGCCGCGGTTGCCGGTACGTGGACGATCGATCTGGCTGCTCCGCAGGATTCGCAGGACGCCGACGTGGCCGGTCTGATCATGAAGGTGACGCCGCCGGTCACCGCCGACCCGGCCGCCGAGGTCGCGCTCAGCGTCGACTACACCGCCTTCGCCGACCTCTACGGTCCGCAGGCCGCCGACCGGTTCGGCCTGATGACGCTGCCGGATTGTGTTTACGACTCGCCGGGCACCGGTGACTGTGCCCCGGTTCCGGCCGAGGAGGAAGACCCGGCCACTGCCACCGCTGCCACGGTGACCGCACAGTCGGTGCCGAGCGAGGTGGAGATTCTTCCCGCTACCGCGCCGCTGGCCCGCACGATGGCTGCGGCTGCTGACGACTCGACCAAGGCGGGCACGCCGCGCCGCATCGTGACGGGTGTGGTGCCGGTCGGTCAGTTGCTGGCCGATGCGGGCACCGGTGGTGTCGGTGGGATGGCCGGGCGTGCTGCCGCGAGCGGTTCGGGTGTTGTCGGTGCTTTGGACACCGGTGCTTCGGCGACCGGTGACTACACGGCCACCCCGTTGCAGTCCTCGGGTTCCTGGGCCGCGGGGTCGTCGTCGGGTGCCTTCACGTACTCGTATCAGGTGCAGGTGCCGGAGACCGCTGGTGGTCTGGCGCCGAAGATCGGCCTGTCCTACTCGTCGCAGTCGGTGGATGGGCGTACGTCGGCTACGAACAATCAGGCGTCGTGGATCGGTGACGGCTGGGACTACGCGGCCGGTTCGATCACTCGGACCTATGCCAACTGCCGCCAGGACTCCAAGACTGACGGCGCCAGCAACACCAAGCACCGCACCGCTGACCTGTGCTGGGGTTCGCAGAACGCGACCCTGTCACTGGGTGGCATGACGACCGAGCTGGTCTTCGCGGGTGGTAAATGGACCACCGGCAACGGTGACGGGTCGAAGATCGATCTGGTCAAGGACACCACCCGTGCGAACGGTGACAAGGACGGCGAGTACTGGGTCGTCACCACCAAGGACGGCACCCGCTACCACTTCGGCATGAACCGCCTGCCGGGCTGGACCGACGGCGCCGCCGTCACCAACTCGGTGCTGACCGCGCCGGTGTATGCCAACCACGCGAACGAGCCCTGCTACCAGGGTTCGTCGATCGACGATTTCAAGAAGTCGTTCTGCACGCAGGGCTGGCGCTGGTCGCTCGACTATGTCGAGGACCTGCACGGCAACGCGATGAGCCTCTGGTGGGCCAAGGAGCAGAACTACTACGCCCGCAACTTCGACTTCAAGTCGCCGGTCAAGTACGACCGCGGCGGTTACCTGACCCGCATCGACTACGGGCAGCGTAAGAACAGCATCTATTCGGCGACGGCCCCGGCGAGTGTGGCGTTCAGCGTTGCGGAGCGGTGTTTCGCCGAGGGCGGCGTCTCCTGTACTGAGGAGAACTTCGCGAGCAAGGATCCGGGTAAGTACCGGATCTGGTACGACACTCCGGCTGACCTGCGGTGTGAGTCGGGTAAGAAGTGCTGGAACGCGGGTCCGTCGTTCTTCTCCCGTAAGCGGCTGGACAAGATCACCACGTCGGCGCAGCGGATCTCCGGTAACGGGGCGCGGCA
>NZ_JBHTDO010000086.1:0-2495 GCF_042666575.1 Actinoplanes sp. GCM10030250
TGCCGCGCCCCGTTACCGGAGATCCGCTGCGCCGACGTGGTGATCTTGTCCAGCCGCTTACGGGAGAAGAACGACGGTCCGGCGTTCCAGCACTTCTTGGCGGACTCGCAGCGCAGGTCAGCCGGAGTGTCGTACCAGATCCGGTACTTACCCGGATCCTTGCTGGCGAAGTTCTCCTCAGTACAGGAGACACCACCCTCGGCGAAACACCGCTCGGCAACGCTGAATGCCACACTGGCCGGTGCGGCCGTCGAATAGATGTTGTTCTTGCGCTGCCCGTAGTCGATGCGGGTCAGGTAACCGCCGCGGTCGTACTTGACCGGCGACTTGAAGTTGAAGTTGCGGGCGTAGTAGTTCTGCTCCTTGGCCCACCAGAGGCTCATCGCGTTGCCGTGGACGTCCTCGACATAGTCGAGCGACCAGCGCCAGCCCTGCGTACAGAACGACTTCTTGAAGTCCTCGATCGACGAACCCTGGTAGCAGGGCTCGTTGGCGTGGTTGGCATACACCGGTGCGGTCAGCACCGAGTTGGTGACGGCGGCGCCGTCGGTCCAGCCCGGCAGGCGGTTCATGCCGAAGTGGTAGCGGGTGCCGTCCTTGGTGGTGACGACCCAGTACTCGCCGTCCTTGTCGCCGTTCGCGCGAGTGGTGTCCTTGACCAGATCGATCTTCGAACCATCGCCATTACCGGTGGTCCACTTGTTGTTGGCGAACACCAGTTCGGTCGTCATGCCACCCAGCGACAGGGTGGCATTCTGCGAGCCCCAGCACAGGTCAGCCGTACGGTGCTTGGCATTGCTCGAACCGTCAGTCTTCGAATCCTGGCGGCAGTTGGCATAGGTCCGGGTGATCGAACCGGCCGCGTAGTCCCAGCCGTCACCGATCCACGAAGCCTGATTGTTGGTGGCCGACGTCCGCCCATCCACCGACTGCGACGAGTACCCCAGACCGATCTTCGGGGCGAGGCCGCCGGCGGTCTCCGGGACCTGCACCTGATACGAGTACGTGAAGGCACCCGACGACGAGCCCGCGGCCCACGAGCCCGACGACTGCAACGGCGTCGCCGTGTAGTCACCGGTCGCGGAGGCGCCGGTGTCCAGCGCGCCGACAACACCGGAACCGCTGGCGGCACGGGCGACCATTCCACCCGCACCACCCGTTCCCGGGTCGGCCAGCAGCTGCCCGACCGGCACCACACCGGTCACGATCCGGCGCGGAGCCGACGTTGCCGGCGCGTCGTCAGCAGCGGCCAGCGCCCGGGCCAGCGGCGCCGAGGCCGGCATGATCTCGACCTCGCTGCGCAGCGCCTGCGCGTTCGCCGCGACGGTGGCGGTGGCCGGGTCTTCCTCCTCGGCCGGAACCGGGGCACAGTCACCGGTCTCCGGCGAGTCGTAGACGCAGTCCGGCAGGGTCATCAGGCCGAACCGGTCGGCGGCCTGCGGACCGTACAGGTCGGCGAAGGCGGTGTAGTCGACGCTGAGCGCGACCTCGGCGGCCGGATCAGCGGTGACCGGCGGCGTCACCTTCATGATCAGACCGGCCACGTCGGCGTCCTGCGAATCCTGCGGAGCAGCCAGATCGATCGTCCACGTACCGGCAACCGCGGCCGCGTCGCCACCGGCCGGAACACCCAGCGCGATCGGTAGATCAGCCACCGGCGCCGGCTCCGCACCCGGGGTCGCACCGGTCAGATCAACCGAACCGGAACCCTCCTCCCACGCGTCGACCGCGGCCGGGGTGTATTCCTCCGTGGCGACCTCGGGAGCGGTGGTGAGGTTCTCCTCAGCACCCTCGTCCTCGTCGAGCGCCTTCGTCTCCGGCAGATCCGGCAGCTCGACCACTGCCTTCTCTCGGTCCATGCCGGCGCCCGGGATCGCATACGCCGCGACCGGAAGGCTCGTCACCGCCAGGACAGTCGTCAGCGACAGGAGGACCGCCGCGCGACCGCGGCGCCTCCATCGCAGGCCTGAATTCCTCAGGACCGGACCTGAATCACGCATACGCGTCGACTCCCCCATCAGGCGCGAAGACGAAAAAGAAGTGGTGCGAGAGCACCACGAGAAGCACGCCGAGCGAGGCGCGTGCCACGGCACTTTCCCGTCTGTCGATAAGGGAACTCAAGGACACGGACAGTGATCATCAACGATGTCCAGTGATGTCCGTCACGGACCTTTTACCTTCGAAAAGGGACAAGGTCACGGAAACGCCGGTTTCGGATAAGCCAAACGATCATGGACACCTTGGGTTACCAAAAGGGACGTGACGCTCTATGTCGGACGTAACTCTTTTAGGGATCCTTAAATCGATCACAGATCGATAACAGTCATGGGATAGACGGCCGGCGCGACCGCTTGCGATGGTGACGGCGCTCTGTGCCCCACGGCTCACCGTCGGGGCTGTTTGTGCTGTCCCATTCCGTCTGGTCTCCACGGGGGTAGATCGCCGTGACCGTGCCTCGCCTACTCAGTCCGTTCGTGCGTACGCGCACCCGGCTG
>NZ_JBHTDO010000087.1:0-2435 GCF_042666575.1 Actinoplanes sp. GCM10030250
ATCACGCCCGCGGAGGGTCTGGCGCTGTTCGACTCGGCGCTGGCCGCGGACCGGGCGAACCTCGTACCCGTCAAGCTTGATCTTTCGGCGATCCGCAAGGCCGGCACCGTGTCCCCGCTCCTGGGCGGCCTGCTTCCGCGGCGGATCCGCTCGGCCGTGGCGCACGGGCTCGCCGACCGCCTCGCCGCGACCCCCGAGGAGGGACGCCCCCGGATCGTCGAGGACCTGGTGCGTGCCACGGCGGCGCAGGTCCTTGGCGTACCGGATCCCGCGTCGCTCCGGCTCGACCGGCCTTTCAAGGACCTCGGGTTCACCTCGCTGACCGCTGTCGAGCTGCGCAACCAGCTGATGACCGACGCCGGCGTACGCCTGCCCGCCACCCTCGTCTTCGACCACCCCACCCCGGCCCGGGTCGCTGACTTCCTCCACCAGCTCCTCCACGCCGCCGGACCCCGGGCCGAGACGGCACCCGTCGTCACGCACGTCGACGAGCCCGTCGCGATCGTCGGCATGGCGTGCCGCTACCCCGGCGGGGTCGGCTCGGCCGACGAGCTGTGGGACCTGGTGGCCGCCGGCGGTGACGCGATCGGCGAGTTCCCCGGTGACCGGGGCTGGGACGTCGACGAGCTGTTCGACCCGGACCCGGAGGTGCCGGGCAGGAGCTACACCCGCAGCGGCGGGTTCCTCTACGACGCGGCGGACTTCGACGCCGGGTTCTTCGGGATGTCGCCGCGCGAGGCGCTGGCCACCGACCCGCAGCAGCGCCTGCTGCTGGAGACGGCGTGGGAGGCGTTCGAGCACGCCCGGATCGACGTCGGCGGGTTGCGCGGCTCCAACGCCGGCGTGTTCGTCGGGGTCAGCCACGGCGACTACGGCGACCGGTCGGGGCACGGTCCCGAGGACCTCGAGGGCTGGATCGGTACGGGCACCCACGGGAGCATCGCGTCCGGGCGGGTCGCCTACACGCTCGGGTTCGAGGGCCCGGCCGTCTCCGTCGACACCGCCTGCTCCTCGTCGCTGGTCGCGCTCCACCTGGCCGTCCAGTCGCTGCGCAACGGCGAGTGCGACATCGCGGTCGCCGGTGGCGTGACCGTGATGTCGTCGCCGATGACGTTCGTCGAGTTCTCCCGGCAGCGGGGGCTCTCCCCCGACGGGCGATGCCGGTCCTTCGCCGACGCGGCCGACGGGACCGGGTTCGCCGAGGGTGTCGGCCTGCTCGTGGTGGAGCGGCTGTCCGAGGCCCGCCGCAAGGGCCACCGGATCCTCGCCGTGGTCCGTGGGTCGGCGGTCAACCAGGACGGTGCGTCCAACGGGCTGACCGCGCCGAACGGCCCGTCCCAGGAGCGGGTCATCCACCGGGCACTCGCGGTCGCCGGGCTCGCCGCCCGCGACGTCGACGTGGTGGAGGCGCACGGCACCGGCACCAGCCTCGGCGATCCGATCGAGGCTCAGGCGCTGCTCGCCACCTACGGTCAGAACCGCGAGACACCGCTCTATTTGGGCTCGGTAAAGTCGAACATCGGCCACACGCAGGCAGCCGCCGGTGTTGCCGGCCTGATCAAGATGGTCCAGGCGATGCGGCACGACACGTTGCCGCGCACCCTGCACGTGGACGAGCGGTCGTCGCACGTCGATTGGTCGTCGGGTGCTGTTGAGCTGTTGACGTCGCCGGTGGAGTGGTCGCGTAACGGCCGTCCGCGCCGGGCGGGGGTGTCGTCGTTCGGTATCTCCGGCACCAACGCCCACGTGATCATCGAGGAGGCCCCGCCCGCCTCACCGGTGATCGCACCGGGTGCCGAGGACATCCCGGTGGTCTGGCCGGTCTCCGCCAGGTCGGACACGGCGGTGCGGGCACTGATTGACCGGCTGCACGGTCTCGAAGCGGCGGAGGTCGCGGCGGGACTCCGGGCGCGAACGGCCCTGGAACGGCGTGTTGTGGTCCGGGCCGATTCGGGCGAGGAGCTGGCCGGGCCGCGCACTCTCAGCACCGGTACCGCCCTGATGTTCTCGGGGCAGGGTTCGCAGTGGCTGGGTATGGCCCGTGATCTCTATGAGCGCCTGCCGGTGTTCCGGGCCGCGTTCGACGAGGTCACCGGAGTCTTGGATCCGCAGGTCAGCGCGGTGATCTTCGGGGACGACGAGGTGGCGTTGCGGGCTACCGGTGTGGCGCAGCCGGCCCTGTTTGCGGTGGAGGTGGCGCTGTTTCGGGTCCTGGAGGCCCTCGGTGTCGAGCCGCGGGTGTTGATCGGTCATTCGGTGGGGGAGATCGCGGCCGCGCATGTGGCGGGGATTCTGTCGCTGGCGGATGCGGCGGCCCTGGTCACGCACCGCGCCCGGTTGATGCAGGCGCTGCCGGCCGGTGGGGCGATGGTCGCGGTCCGCGCGTCCGAAGCCGACGTGACGCCGCTGTTGACGGCCGGAGTGTCGATCGCGGC
>NZ_JBHTDO010000088.1:0-1871 GCF_042666575.1 Actinoplanes sp. GCM10030250
CCCGCAGTGGGCGCACCCTCGGGCCGGGTCGCGGCGGGTGCCGGGGCGGTCGAACAGCGCGGGGCCGGGGTCGGTGGGCTTGCGGCGTGGCATGGGTTGGTCTCCGATCGTGCGGAATGCGGTCTGAATGGCTCTGTGCGGCACGGAATCAGACGGTTCGGGTGTCGGTGCCGGAATGGGCATTAGACGGCTCAGCGGGGCGCTGAGAGCCACGGAGGCGCGACGGCACGAACGTGATCCCTGGCTCAGTAAAGACGGTCGGTGGGGCGGGGTTGTGCGGCGCACGCTCGGCCGAGGCGGCAGGCGACTCGTCGGCAGGGACCACGCGCAGGCGCGGCGGCAGCGGAGTGTCCGGCAGATCACGGATTCGCTTGGACATCACAGCGAAGACGGACCGAGCGCCCTCGAGGTCGGCCGTGAGTTCACGCCGGAGCGCGTCGCGGTCGTGCCCGGCCGCCAGTGCCTCGGCTGCCGCTTGCTCGAGCTTGAATCGCTGCCCGGCTGTGAACCGGTCGACGTGGTACCTGGGCAGCGTCGAAACGAACGCTTTGCCGTCCTCGAGGCTCGAGGGGGTAGGGGGAGGTTCTTTAGAAAGAACCTCCTCCTCCTTTGTGCCGTCATTTTGACGTACTTGCTGGTCAGCGCCCTGGACCGTATCCGTCATTTTGACGTACTTGCTGGTCAAGGCGTTTTCGGCCTCTGACCTGCAAATACGTCGTTTTGACGGACCGTATCCGTCAGATTGACGTACTTGCTGGTCAAGGGCGTTTTCGGCGTCCTCGGCGAACAGGGCCGCGAGTACGTCATCACCGAATTCCTCGGGCTCGGCCGGGCACCGCGCCGCCAGCGCCTCGGCGTTGATCAGGTAGGCGTTTTCGAGCCGTTCCCCGCGCTCATTACGCCGCCGCGTCTTCACGATCCCTTTGAGCTCGAGCGACTGGCGGGTGCGGGTGACGGTCGACTCCGACATGCCAGACATGCGGGTAAGTCGGCCCATATCGGCGGTGAGCGCGCCCTTTTGGGTGCACAGGTTCGCGAAGACCTGAAGTAGGCCCTTCTCGCTGCCGTTCAAGCCCTCGGCGGCGAACACGAGGGCAACGTATGCCGCGCTTGTCATTGGCGGCCCTCGCGCGGGTTGGTTTCCGGGTTGATCATGTCGCCCCTTTCGGGTTCGGGGCGAAGCTTTCAGGCTCGGGGTGCGTCGTGTCCCCGACCCCGGCGCGAAACCGGTATCGTTTCCGCCGCGAGCACTGAATAGCTTCGCCTTTCGGGGCCCCGGTCCCCCTCTTCCCGTCTGGTAAACGGGAAATGCTTGAGGGGGACCGGGGTTTTTGGCGTTTCAGGTGGTGGTGAGCTTTCCACAAATCACAACGCTGTAGTTCGAGGCTCACCGGGTTGCCGAGGGCCGCCCTCGGCGCGAATCAGCGGCTCAGTTCCCACACTTCGCGTATCCCGCAGTCGGGGCATTGCCCCTCGAGCGAGACCACGGCGTCATCGGCCTGGCGCTCGTTCATTGGGGCGTGGCACTCGGCGCACAGGGTGTCGGTGCGCCGGGCGTAGTCGGGATCGAGCGGCGGGCCGCCTTGGGTCCACACCAGCCGGGTCGCGCCATCGTGGGTGTGCGGCTCGTAGATGTGGTGCAGCGTCACCCCGATCACGGTGCCGGTGGCCCGGCCGCCTCGAGCGCGCCAGTGCATGACTGTGGTCCCGTCGCCGAATACCGCGCCGTCGGCCACGGTGCCGGTGCCGGAGTAGCCGCTGGGGTCGCGGTCGCGCCGCAGCTCGAAAGTCCAGACGGTGGCACGGGGTGACTGAGAGTCACCCCGTGACGGGTAGCCGGTGCGGGGTTCGGTGGTGGTCATTTGGTCCCT
>NZ_JBHTDO010000089.1:0-1785 GCF_042666575.1 Actinoplanes sp. GCM10030250
CAAGGCCGCGAAGTTAAGGGGTTTTGGTGGGTGGCAACACTCGTCCGGTGGATATGAGTGCATAAGGAACGGGACCTCCGGTAGGCAGGTAGTCGACGAAGATCTATCTGCTGCCCTGTGAGGTCCCGTTGTCTGCTGAGTCTGCCACGGTCACGTTCACCCGCACCATCACGGCCGCGGCCGGGGTGTTCGCTCCTGGCCATGTAGGAGAACTGACCCGGTTCCTGCCGTTCGACCTGGTAGATGCGGTGCTGACGGAGACGGTCCGGGTGCAGAGACGGATGCGGGACCTGCCGTCGCGGGTCATCGTCTACTTCGTGGTCGCGTTGGGGATGTTCCCCCGTCTGGGGTACGCGCTGGTGTGGGACAAGCTGGTCGCGGGGTTGTCCGAGCTGCCGTTGCCGACACCGACCGAGGCGGGGTTACGCCAGGCCCGCCGCCGAGTCGGGCCCGGGCCGCTACGGGCGTTGTTCGACATCATGGCCGGGCCCTTGGCCCGGCCGGACACTGCCGGGGTGAGTTATCGGGGTATGCGCACGGTTGCGTTCGACGGGTGCAGTTCGTTCAAAACCCCGGACAGCTACGTCCTACGAGGCTGGCTCGGCAAGGTCCGCTACCGGCAGGGACTGGCCGGCTATCCCCAGCTGATGCTGATGGCGCTGGTCGAGACCGGCACCCGCGGCCTGATCGGGGTCCGGTTCGGTCCCGACCGTGCCGGTGAAGGCGGGGAATGCGGCTACGCCCGTAGGCTGCTGCACCTGCTGACCCCGGACATGTTGCTGTTGATGGACCGCGGCTTCGACAGCGATGACCTGCTCACCGAGGCTGCCGCCACCGCTCACCTACTGGTCCGCGTCGGCGATAAACGCCGACCGCGAGTCGAGACCACCCTGTCCGATGGCAGCTACCTGACCCACTTCGGTGATCTACGGATTCGGATCATCGAAGCCGGCGTCACCACCCGGCTGGCCGACGGCACCGTCTTCAGCGGCCGCTACCGGCTGGCGACCACCCTCACCGATCACCGCGCGCACCCCGCCACCGAACTGGTGACTCTCTACCACGAACGCTGGGAGATCGAATCAGCGTTCTACGCCCTGCGGCACACCCTGTTCAACGGTCGCGTCCTGCGCTCGAGCACCCCAACCGGCCTGCAACAAGAACTGTGGGGACTGCTCATCCTCTACCAAGCGATCCGCGCCGCGATCACCGAAGCCGCCGAACAGCATCCCGGCGCCGACCCCGACCGGGCCAGCTTCACGATCGCCATGGAACACGCCCGCAACCAGCTCATCAACGCTGCCGGCATCCTGCCCGACACCCTCGATGCCACCCACGCCGGCGCCGCCGCCACCAACACCTTGCCGCCACGCCGGGACCGCGTCAGCCAGCGCAGGGTGAAAACGCCGGCCTCCCGCTACGCCTACCCCCGGGCCACCGACCCCCGCCCCACCAGCAGCACCACCGTCACCGACCGCCACTACACGATCATCTCCCGCACCCACACGCCGCCACCCACACCCCGGCCCGGCAGTCTTACCGACCTCACCCTCACCTACCTACACACCACCGCCGGCCAGCCATGCAGCGCCCAAGACATCGCCACCCGCACCGGCATCACCACCCGCCAAGCCCACTTCCGACTCGCCAAAATGGTGAAAAACGGCCAACTCATCCGAACCGCACCCGGCTACTTCAGCCTCGCACCACCACAACCCGAGCCGAGCCATTCATCACCCACGCGAGTGTTGACACCCCGCCACGAAACTTAACTTCGTGGCCTTG
>NZ_JBHTDO010000090.1:0-1685 GCF_042666575.1 Actinoplanes sp. GCM10030250
GGTTCTGGCCCACTTTCCGTGATTGCAGGGCTGGTTAGGCGAGGAGGACTCGTTTTCGGAGGAGGTCGAAGCCGGCGCGGCCGTACATTTGCCTTTTGAGCATTTTGATGCGGTTGACGTTGCCTTCGACGGGTCCTGAGTTCCAGTGCAGGGTCAGTCCGGCGGTGACGGCGTCGAGGTCGGCGTTCAGGTTGTGGGCGAATGTGCTGATGCCGGGCAGTGCGGCGGTGGTCGCCGTGGTGATCCAGTCGGTCAGGGTGGTGCTGCCGGTGCGGTTGGTGAGCATCGCGGCGAACTCGCGGACGACCTGGTGGGCGGTGTGTAGCTCGGGGCAGCGGTCAAGGATCGCGGTAAGAGCTGTGCCGTCGTCGGCGGGGAGGCGGTCGGGGTGGCGGCAGATCCAGCTGGTGACGCGCCGGATCGATGGTGGTTGTGCCGGTAGTGGTGGCTGGCCAGGGGATCGGCCTTGGAGGAAGTCACGGACGACGGAGTAGCTGCCGGGGAAGCCTTGGGCGGTGATTTCGCGGTGCAGGGTTTGAAGGTTGCCGTGCCGGCCGGTGTAGCCGGCCAGCAAGTGTTCCTTGTAGGGGTCGAGGCTGCTGCGGCGGCGGACGCCGACGATCATCTGCTGCCAGGTCTCGGCGCGGGCGTAGCGCTGAACGGTGTGCCGGCCCCAGCCGAGGTGGGTGGCGATCTGGCGGATCTTCAAGCCTTGGCTGAGGAGATCGTGCACCAGCTTGTGGTGCTCGCGGCGTCGTTCAGCGAGTCTGCCGGTCGGCTCGGCCGCGGGTTTCGGCTCGGATGGGGGTGGGACCGTATCGGTTGTGGCTGGCGGGGTGTCGTCGCGCAGGCAGGGTTTGTGTCGGGCGACGCAACGTTCGACCGCGGTAGCCAGGTTCTGCCAGAGGTGGAAACGATCGGCGACCTGCACCGCTTCAGGTGCGCCGGTGCGGGCGCCGTCGGCGTAGGCGCCGGAACGGTCCCGGCAGATGATCTCGGCGCCGGGATGCGTGAGCAGCCAGTCGGCCAAGGGTGCGGCGTCGCGGCTGGGCAGCACGTCGATGACTCGGTGGGATTCGCAGTCGATGAGCACCGTGCCGTAGACGTGGCCGCGCTTGAGCGCGAAGTCGTCGACGCCCAGGACTTTAGTCGCCGGTATCGACGGGTCCGGCAATGCTCTGAGCAGCCGTAACAGGCTGCTGCGGCTGACGCGCAGGCCTAACTGCATCGCCAGCCGCGCGCCTGCTCGGCCGCACAACGCCAGACCGATCGCTTCCAGCGTCCGCCGCAACGGCGGGCTGCGACGGGCATGCGGCAGGGTCAGCCCGTCGATCTGCTCGGCGAACGTTCGGGCCGGACACGACCCGTTTTCGCAGAAGAAGCGGCGCACCCGCACGCTGATCAGGACCCTGCGGCCACCGATCGCGGTATCGGCCAGCCGCCGCACATATCGGCTGTGCACCCGCCGCGACCAGGCCTGGCAACCTGGACAGGCCACGTGCACGGCCCGCCCCGACGCATCGACCAGAACGCTGTCCTCGGTCACCTCGGCCCGCTCGACCTTAACGCCGGACAGATGAGGTAGCAGCACACCCAGACCAAGATCCACAGCACGGAGAAGCTACACAGTGGATGGTGAACTCAGCCCTCGGCCCACTCCAATCACGGAAAGTGGGCCAGAACCC
>NZ_JBHTDO010000091.1:0-1638 GCF_042666575.1 Actinoplanes sp. GCM10030250
CTGACGCAGGCCGCCCGTGAGGGCAAGCTCGACCCGGTGATCGGCCGGGAGAAGGAAATCGAGCGGGTCATGCAGGTGCTGTCCCGGCGTACGAAGAACAACCCCGTGCTGATCGGTGAGCCCGGCGTCGGTAAGACCGCCGTCGTCGAGGGGCTGGCGCAGTCCATCATCAAGGGCGAGGTGCCCGAGACGCTGAAGGACAAGCAGCTCTACACCCTCGACCTCGGTGCGCTGGTCGCCGGTTCGCGGTACCGCGGTGACTTCGAGGAGCGCCTGAAGAAGGTGCTCAAGGAGATCCGCACCCGTGGTGACATCATCCTGTTCATCGACGAGATTCACACCCTGGTCGGTGCGGGTGCCGCCGAGGGCGCGATCGACGCGGCTTCCATCCTGAAGCCGATGCTGGCCCGTGGTGAGCTGCAGACCATCGGCGCGACCACCCTGGACGAATACCGTAAGCACCTGGAGAAGGACGCCGCTCTCGAGCGCCGCTTCCAGCCGATCCAGGTCGGTGAGCCGTCCCTGGCGCACACGATCGAGATTTTGAAGGGTCTGCGCGACCGGTACGAGGCGCACCACCGGATCTCGATCACCGACGCCGCCCTGGTGGCGGCGGCGACGCTGGCCGACCGGTACATCTCCGACCGGTTCCTGCCGGACAAGGCGATCGACCTGATCGACGAGGCCGGGGCGCGGATGCGGATCCGCCGGATGACCGCGCCGCCGGACCTGCGTGACTTCGACGAGCGGATCGCTCAGGTGCGCCGTGACAAGGAGTCCGCGATCGACGCGCAGGACTTCGAGCGGGCCGCGCAGCTGCGGGACAAGGAGAAGCAGCTGCTCGGTCAGAAGGCGCAGCGGGAGAAGGAGTGGAAGGCCGGCGACCTGGACGTGGTGTCCGAGGTCGACGACGAGCAGATCGCCGAGGTCCTGGGTAACTGGACCGGTATCCCGGTGTACAAGCTGACCGAGGAGGAGACGTCCCGGCTGCTGCGTATGGAGGACGAGCTCCACAAGCGGGTCATCGGCCAGGAGGACGCCGTGCAGGCGGTCTCCAAGGCGATCCGCCGGACCCGGGCCGGTCTGAAGGACCCGAAGCGGCCGTCGGGTTCGTTCATCTTCGCCGGGCCGTCCGGTGTCGGTAAGACCGAGTTGTCCAAGGCCCTGGCCGAGTTCCTGTTCGGCTCCGAGGACGCGCTGATCCAGCTCGACATGTCCGAGTTCCACGACCGATACACAGTGTCGCGTCTGGTCGGTGCCCCTCCCGGCTACGTCGGTTACGACGAGGGCGGTCAGCTCACCGAGAAGGTCCGCCGTAAGCCGTTCAGCGTGGTGCTGTTCGACGAGATCGAGAAGGCCCACCCGGACGTCTTCAACACGCTGCTGCAGATCCTGGAAGACGGTCGCCTGACCGACGGCCAGGGCCGCATCGTCGACTTCAAGAACACCGTCATCATCCTGACGACCAACCTGGGCACCAGGAACGCCACGAAGGCCGTCCAGCTCGGATTCCAGACGTCGGAGGCGAGCGAGAGCAGCTACGAGCGGATGAAGATCAAGGTCAACGACGAGCTGAAGCAGCACTTCCGCCCCGAGTTCCTCAACCGCATCGACGACACGATCGTCTTCCACCAGCTG
>NZ_JBHTDO010000092.1:0-1586 GCF_042666575.1 Actinoplanes sp. GCM10030250
CTAGTCTTGCCTTTTAACCTCCAGGTTTCTGCAGGTCGGCTTGGGTCCGGGCGCGGTGGATGGTTTTGCCCACGTCGTGGTGGGGCGCGCGGTGTTGGTTGCGGCTGCCGGGCGGGCGTCCGGGGCCTGGCCGGGTGGGTTTCGGTGCTTGCGCGGGGCGGATGGTCGCCGCTCGGAGGTTCCTGAAGGCACGTCGGACGCGGGCGGGGCTCAGCCGGTCGGTCCGGGTGGTGTCGGCGGGTTTCTCCCAGGGGTGGCGTAGGTCTTCGGCAAGGCTGCGGGCCAGGCGGAGCTGGGTGTGGGCGGCGATGATCAGCCAGGTCCAGGTGTCGGCGGCGTTCGGGTCGCGGAGCCGAGGCCGGGTCCAGCCGAGGGTCTGTTTGAGCAGGCGGAAGGTGTGCTCGAGGTCGAAACGCCGCAGGTAGGCCTGCCAGAACAGATCGACCTGGGCGGTGTTCAGGTCGGGCGTGGAGCACCAGAGCCAGATCGGTTTGGGGTTCTGGCCGGACGGGACGCGGTCGACGGTCAGCCGGATGAGGGTGCCCTCGATGACCGGTAGCGGCCCGGTGTGGGTGATCCAGGCGGAGCGGCGGGTCAGCCGGGGATGTACCCGGTTGAAAGCGATGGCCTGGGCGATGCCGTAGCGGCGGGTCTCGGTGCAGGTGTGGTGGTCAGGTGACGGCCAGGTGCTCTCGTCGGCCAGGCGTAGTTCTGGTCCGTGGTGGCGTGGCCTGCCGACAGTGGTGGGAGTGCGGGCTGGGGCGGGCAGGCGCATCACCCGGCTGGTGCGCAGCCGGCCGAGGACCTGCAGGGGAAGGTCGGCCAGGTCGTGGGCGAGGCGGGCGGTGTCGTAGCCGGAGTCGGTCACGACCAGGATCGGCTGATCGCCGGGTTGCCAGTGCCCGGCAGCGATCAGCCGGTCGATGACCTCCCTCAGCTGGGCGCAGGCCACCGCCATCTCGTCGTCAGCCGGGCCGAGCCGCACGGCGTCCAGGATCGCGGTCCACGACGTGCGGCCGGTCTCCAGCGCTGCCACGATCGAGTAGGGCCAGCCGGGTATCCGCTGGTCCTGGGCGCGAGTCTGCCCGGACACGTGACAGTAGAGCCGGTCCGGGCTGGTGTGGGCCTCCCGTCGTAGCCACGAGGACACGTCGATGGCCAGCACGATCCGCCCGTCCGCGGCCACCGGGACCGGCACGGCCGTCACCGCCCGGCGCAGCCGTTCCAAGTTCACTCGGCCCTGATTGACCGCGTCATACAGGGCGCCGTGGCCCCGGCGATGTTCGGCGATCAGGCTCAACCCGACCAGGCTCTCGACCGGGCCACCGGAACACAACAACGCGTCGGTCAGCTCGAACAGGGCGTCGGCCCGGCGGGTCAGGCAGGTATAGAACTCCTCCCGGAACCTGTCGAGTCGCCGCAGCAACTCGACGCGATCAACGGGTTCAGGCACACTACTCATCACGGCCTTCGGATCATGATCACGGTCATCTTCAGCGAGACGACATGATCACCGAAGGCCGCCTTGCTGTCCAATCACGACAGCAAGAAACGGCAGCCCAGCCACCTGAAGGTTAAAAATCAAG
>NZ_JBHTDO010000093.1:0-1586 GCF_042666575.1 Actinoplanes sp. GCM10030250
AGGGCCATCATCATCAGATTTCGCGGGCGGTAGTCGCCGCGGCCGCCTACCGCCGCCACAGCCCGATCCTGGTCCCGGTGGGGGCGTCGCTGGCCGATGTGCGGGCGACTCGGCGGGATATGGCCCCGATCCTGAGCGACGCGCGGAAGCTCGTTGACTGGGAGTTGCGAGTACGCACGGTGCTCATGCGGTACGACCCGCGCCAGCTGATCACCGCCACCGCCCGCGAAGCGCTGGCCGCCGACCCGATCGTTGCACCACCCAGCCATGCCGATATTCAGTCGCGCACGATCTATACCCACACCCTCGAGACCGGCCGGGGGGTCTGTGAACTCGAGCCGGGCGGCGCGGCCGCGGCCGAAATCGCGGCGCTGGCCACCGAAACCGCCGAACTCGCCCTGACCGAACCCGTTATGAAAGAGGCACGCCAATGAGCACCAAGTCGACGCCCCCGCACCCCGCTACCGGACAGGGTGTGGTTGACCCGAAAACATTCCTCGAGGGCGCGCCGAAATCGACCGCGTCACCATTCAATTTCGACGACAAAAAGAAATTGACGGTCGAACTTCCGCTGATCGTGTATCAGGCGTTGCTTGATGCAAAAACCAATTCCGGTAAGGAGTTGCGAATTTTGGTCGCCGAAGCATTGGTACTGCACGCTGCGATTAAACCGAACTTCGAGCGGCGCGTGGCCGCCGCCGAACAATCTTCGAAGTAAAAAAGGGGAATCATCATGTCCGAGAAACCACCCGATTCGCACCAGGACGATGCGGTGCGCGCCCTGGCGCAACGCATCGCGTCGGCTCGCGCGCAAGTCGATTTGCTGGCCGATGCCGACGCGCTCACCGACGTACTGTCGCAGCCCGAACTGGATGCCGACCGCGCCGCGGCCGAGAAGCAGCGCGCACTGGCACGGCGGCAAAAGGCGAAGGTCGACCAGGCCGCCGCCGCCACGGATGATCTGTTGCGCCAGGCCGATATCGAGATCATGCGCGCCGATGTGCGCGATCTGCTCGAGGCGCGGAAGGCGCTGGCCGCGCAGCGGCGCGAGTCCAGCCCACACGCGCAGCTGGCTGGACTGGCGCGTACGTCGCGGCGAAGCACTCTCGCCCTGTTCAGCGTGGTGGCCGCGGGTATGGCGTGGTCGGCGGTCAATGTGCAGCAGAATCTGGCACCGGGCGGGCCGAGCGATCCCCTGTACTGGTTCAGCTTCCTGATCGAAGCGATGATCAGCGTTTGCCTGATCACGCTGATGTTCGGTGTGCCGACGCTCGCACGGTTCGGTGTCGAGCTGGACCGACGCACGGTGACCGTGTCGGAGGTCGGATTGCTGGCACTCACGGTGACGCTCAACATCGGCCGCCACGTGTCGCAAGGGCATTGGTACGACGCGGGCACGCATGCGATTGCGCCGGTGATGATCGCGGTAGCGATGGTGATTCACAACGGGATGTCACCCGCGTACGCCCAAGCGCTACGCGAGGCAACCAAACGCGTGCCTGCCGACGAGGGACCGCGCACCGTGCACGCGGTCAGTGAGCGCACCACCGCCACCCCTACCGAGCACCCACGGATCGATGGGCGCC
>NZ_JBHTDO010000094.1:0-1506 GCF_042666575.1 Actinoplanes sp. GCM10030250
CGGCGGGAGTGCCCTGTGTCAACCGGTTGGCTGGGGTGAGGTGAGTAGGTTTTGCAGGGCGCGGTGTTCGGCCGGGTTGTAGGGGGTGTTGGTGGTCCAGCATTTCCAGATCACGGTGATCCAGGCGCGGGCCAGGATGCGGACGGCGTGGTTGTGTTTCTTGCCGCGGGCGCGGGCTTGTTGGTAGAGGTCAGCGGCCCAAGGGTTGCTCAGGCGGCTGTCGCCGGCAAAGTTGCAGACCGCGTTGCGTAGATGTTTGTCGACCGCCCAGCGGAACGCGACGATGCGGGTGTTGCCCGATTGCCGGGTCGACGGGGTGACCCCGGCCAGCCCGGCCAGGGACGCTGCGGTAGGGAACCGGCCCCGGCAGTCACCGATCTCGGCCAGCAGCCACGCCGCCCGGACAGTCCCGGCTCGCGGCAGCGAGGTGAAGATCGCCGCGTCCGGGTGCTCGGCCAGGGCAGCGGCGATCTGACTTTCGAGAGCGTCGATCTGCTGGATGACCGTGTTCAGCGCGCTCAGGTATGCCTGAGTGACCCCGGCCAGTGCCTGCCCGGCCGGCCCCCGGACACCGGACGCGGCCGAACGGAGTCGTTCGAGCAGCGTCGCGGCGGTTCTGACGTGGTAGTGGCGAGCCTTCAACCACGGCGTCAACACGGCCTCGGACAGTGCGTCCACGGCGTCCTGAGTACCGAACTCGGCGATGAACGCCCGCGACACCAGCGCGTCGAGCTCAGCGAACAGCCCCACCACGCCCGGCGTCACGCTCAGCAGATGCGCCCGCAGCTGGTTAGCGATCGCCAGCCGATGCCCGAGCAGGTCCTGCCGGGCCCGCACCAACGCCCGCAACGCCTGCGTGTCTGCCCGGTCAGGGACCAGCGGGACCAGCCGACGCCGATCGGTGCGGACCACATCGGCCAGCACGAACGCGTCGAACCGGTCGTCCTTGTTACCCGCCGACCCGTACCGGCCACGCAACGACTTGACCTGCGACGGCGGAATCACGAACACCGTCAGGCCCGCCGCCAGCAACGCCGTAACCAGCGGCCCGTCGCCGCGTTCGATCCCCGTACCCGCCACCCGATGATCGGACAGCAACGTGATCAACCGGGTGATACCGGCCTTGTCATGTGCCACCATGACTCGCTCGACGACCTCACCGTCGCCGTCGATCACACACACGACATGACTGTTCTCAGCCCAGTCGACACCCGCGAACATTCGCGCCGGCCCCGGCTCGTGTTGCACACTCAAAGCTGCTTGACCTCGCTGCTCTCATCAGCTGGACAAGCACCCAGGTCCCGGGGCATCACTGCCGGACGCTCATTGACGGGCGCTCAACGGCGCAGTAGCCCTGTCGCCAGTCGGGATGCCCCGGACCGCCAGGCCCCGCTAACACTCCCGCAAGCCCTCAACCAAGGGGGCAGCAACGGTGGGCGGTGACCCGACGGCCCAGATGCCACCCGACCCTACGGGCCGGGCAACAACAAGGCTCCACCAATGAGC
>NZ_JBHTDO010000095.1:0-1496 GCF_042666575.1 Actinoplanes sp. GCM10030250
CAGACACCCCAGCTTCTTGGATGTCAAGCTGCGGCGGGTTGTGTGCGGTGTGACCAGGCGGTCGTTTCGTTGTAGGAGCTGGTGGTTTTGAGGCAGCCGTGGAGGATGCCGACGAGGCGGTTGCCGACCTGGCGCAGGGCGGCGTTGTGGCCGACTTCGCGGCCGCGGAGTTCGTCGTAGTAGGCGCGGACGCCGGGGTCGTGCAGGATCGCGACGCCGGCTTGCATGTGCAGGGCGTCGACGAGGCGGTCGTTGTGGATGAACCGGGCGTGGACGGTCTTGGACTTGCCGGACTGGCGGGTGATCGGGGCGGTGCCGGCGTAGTTCTTGCGGGATTTGGCGTCGGCGTAGCGGCCCGGGGCGTCGCCGAACTCTGCGAGCACCCGGGCGCCGAGGATCACGCCGATGCCGGGCTGGCTGAGGTAGACCTCAGCGTCCGGGTGCTGGCCAAAATGGGCCTCGACCTGCCTGTCGAGGGTGCGGATCTCGGTGTTCAACGTTTGCAGGATCGCGACGGTGGCGCGGACGGTGGCGGCGTAGGCGCCGGCGACGACGTCGGCCTGGCCCAGGTGCTCGGTGCGCAGGGCCTGCTGGATCGCGGCGGCCTTGGCCGCGACGTCGTGACGCCGGGCCTTCTTCAACGCGGCGCTGATCTGTCCGATGGTCAGCTTCGCCGCCGCGGCCGGGGTGGGTGCCTTGGCCAGCAGTTCGAGGGTGTCGGCGCCGGTGAGCGTTAACACCTGGTAGGCGGCGAGGGCGGCGGGGAAGTAGTCGCGTAGCGCTGCCCGTAGCCGCAGGGTGTGGCGGGTGCGTTCCCAGATCAGGGTTTGATGTGCCCGGGCCACGACCTTGACCGCCTCGGCGATGTCGGAGTCCGCGGCGACCTGCCGCAGCTGGTGGCGGCGGGTCCGGACCATGTCGGCCAAGGTGTGCGCGTCGGCCTTGTCGCTCTTGGCGCCCGACAGTGACAGGCCTTCGCGGTGCCGAGCGGCCTGTTTCGGGTTCACTCCGTAAACCTGGTAGCCGGCCGCGACCAGCGCCCTCACCCACGGCCCGCGGTCGGTCTCGATACAGACCAGCACATCGGAAGGCTTCGCGTCGTCGGGCAGGAATCGGGCGACGAGCTCGTGGAAGCGGGTCATCCCGTCCACGCCCTCGGGCAGCCGGGCCGCGCGTATCGCCCGGCCGTGTTCGTCCTGCACCTCCACGTCGTGATGGTCTTCCGCCCAGTCATCGCCGACGAACAGCACTACGGTCTCCGCTCTGCCACGGGTCCATGTCAGCAGCCCGCGGAAGACTCCAGCGCCCTAATGGACCAGTGCTCACGCCAACGCTTCGGCGGGCACGACACCCCATCAGCCGTTCGTCTCCCGACCACGAGCGGGGGCACGTTCTGACGCTAGGACTCGTATCGGTCCAGGCGGCGAGAGTGCTCACCCACTCGCGGCTACCAGGCACCGAGTCTGCCAGCGGCTGACCCGGTAGCTCCCATTAGG
>NZ_JBHTDO010000096.1:0-1416 GCF_042666575.1 Actinoplanes sp. GCM10030250
CCCGGTGATCAGTGATGGCCTGCCGAGCCAGCTTCCCGACATCGACCCTGAAGAGACCAACGAATGGGTCGAGTCGCTCAACGGAGTCATCGACGAACGCGGCGCCAAGAGAGCCCGTTATGTGATGTTGCGCCTGCTGGAGCGGGCCCGGGAGCGACAGGTCGGCGTTCCGCCACTGACGTCCACCGACTACATCAACACGATTCCGCCGGAGCGTGAGCCCTGGTTCCCCGGTGACGAGTTCGTCGAGCGGCGCATCCGCGCGTACATCCGGTGGAACGCCGCGATGCTGGTGCACCGGGCGCAGCGCCCGGAGATCGGCGTCGGCGGGCACATCTCGACGTACGCCTCGTCCGCCAGCCTCTACGAGGTCGGCATGAACCACTTCTTCCGCGGCAAGGATCACCCGGGTGGCGGCGACCACATCTTCTTCCAGGGTCACGCCTCCCCGGGCATGTACGCGAGGGCGTACCTCGAAGGCCGCCTGAGTTCCGATCAACTGGACGGCTTCCGCCAGGAGCTGTCCCACCCGGGTGGCGGTCTGCCGTCCTACCCGCACCCCCGCTTGATGCCGAACTTCTGGGAGTTCCCGACGGTCAGCATGGGCCTCGGCCCGCTGAACGCGATCTACCAGGCGCGCTACAACCGGTACCTGCACAACCGCGGCATCAAGGACACCAGCCAGCAGGCCGTCTGGGCGTTCCTCGGCGACGGCGAGATGGACGAGGTCGAGTCGCTCGGCGCGATCGGCCTGGCCGCCCGCGAGGAGCTGGACAACCTCACCTTCGTGGTGAACTGCAACCTGCAGCGGCTCGACGGCCCGGTGCGCGGCAACGGCAAGGTCATCCAGGAGCTGGAGTCGTTCTTCCGCGGCGCCGGCTGGAACGTGATCAAGGTCGTCTGGGGCCGCGAGTGGGACCCGCTGCTGGCCGCCGACACCGACGGCGCGCTGGTCAACCTGATGAACGTGACGCCGGACGGCGACTACCAGACCTACAAGGGCGAGTCCGGGTCGTATGTGCGGGAGCACTTCTTCGGCCGCGACCCGCGCACCCGCAAGCTCGTCGACAGTTTCAGCGACGACGAGATCTGGAACCTCAAGCGCGGCGGCCACGACTACCGCAAGCTCTACGCGGCCTACAAGGCGGCGTCGGAGCACACCGGCCAGCCGACCGTGATCCTCGCCAAGACGATCAAGGGCTGGACGCTGGGCTCGCACTTCGAGGCCCGCAACGCCACGCACCAGATGAAGAAGCTGACCCTGGGCGACCTCAAGGGCTTCCGGGACCGGCTCTACCTCGACATCAGCGACAAGCAGCTCGAGGAGAACCCGTACCTCCCGCCGTACTACCACCCCGGCGAGAAGTCCGACGAGATCCAGTACCTCCAGGAGCGCCGCCGCGAGCTGGGCGGTTA
>NZ_JBHTDO010000097.1:0-1384 GCF_042666575.1 Actinoplanes sp. GCM10030250
CGGGGCATGCGGTCGAAGTTGCGGAGCGGGGGCGGGCTGGACGTGGCCCACTCGAGCGAGTTGCCGTGGCCCCACGGGTCGTTGAGGGTGGTGACCTTGCCGACCTTGTAGGACTTCCACACGTTGTAGAGGAACGGCAGCGTCGACAGGCCGAGGACGAACGAGCCGACCGTCGAGAACGTGTTGAGGAAGGTGTAGCCGTCGGTGGGCAGGTAGTCGGCGTAGCGGCGGGGCATGCCCTTGGTGCCGAGCCAGTGCTGGACCAGGAAGGTGGCGTGGAAGCCGAGGAACGTCAGCCAGAAGTGAATCTTGGCGAGGCGTTCGTCGAGCATCCGGCCGAACATCTTCGGGAACCAGAAGTAGATGCCGGCGAACACCGCGAACACGATCGTGCCGAACAGCACGTAGTGGAAGTGGGCGATCACGAAGTACGAGTCGGAGACGTGGAAGTCGATCGGCGGGGAGGCCAGCAGTACGCCGGACAGGCCACCGAACAGGAACGTCACCATGAACCCGAGCGCGAACAGCATCGGTGACTCGAAGCTGATCTGCCCGCGCCACATGGTGCCGATCCAGACGAAGAACTTCATCCCCGTCGGTACCGCGATCAAAAAGCTCAGGAAGCTGAAGAACGGCAGCAGCACCTGGCCGGTGACGAACATGTGGTGCGCCCACACGCTCATCGACAGGGCACCGATCAGCAGGGTCGCGGCGACCAGGCCCTTGTAGCCGAACACCGGCTTGCGGGAGAAGACCGGGATGACCTCGGTGATGATGCCGAAGAACGGCAGCGCGATGATGTACACCTCGGGATGGCCGAAGAACCAGAACAGGTGCTGCCACAGCATCGGCCCGCCGGTCTCCACGTCGAAGACGTGCGCACCCAGCACCCGGTCCGCCGCGAGGGCGAACAGCGCCGCCGCCAAAAACGGGAAGACCATCACCGCGAGCAGGGCGGTGACCAGCATGTTCCACGTCATGATCGGCATCCGGAACATGGTCATGCCCGGAGCGCGCAGGGTCAGGATCGTGGTGATCAGGTTGACCGAGCCGAGGATCGTGCCCAGACCGGAGATGGCCAGACCGACCACCCACATGTTTCCGCCGACGCCGGGCGAGTGCAGCGAATCACTCAGCGGCGTGTAGGCGAACCAGCCGAAGTCAGCCGCACCACCCGGCGTCAGGAACCCGCCGATGGTGATCAGGCCGCCGAACAGGTACAGCCAGTAGGCGAAGGAGTTCAGCCGCGGGAACGCCACATCCGGCGCACCGATCTGGATCGGCACCACGAAGTTGCCGAACGCGAACACGATCGGCGTCGCGAAGAACAACAGCATGATCGTGCCGTGCATGGTGAACAGCTGGTTGAACTGCTCCGGCGACA
>NZ_JBHTDO010000098.1:0-1233 GCF_042666575.1 Actinoplanes sp. GCM10030250
GCCGGGTCTGAGTGGTCAGGCGGCCTTGGTTCGGGGTCGGCCCCAGCGTTGTTGGCGTTCGCTGCGGATGCGGGCTCGTTCTCGGCGTTGGGCCGCCAGGACGTCGGGGTGGCGGGCGTTGGCGTTACGCCAGCGCAGGTATTTGTGCAGCTTGCGGGCCAGAACGGTGTGGTTCGGGTGGTTCGAGTTGGCCATCGTGAACATGCGCAGCGGCCCGAACTGTGCCTCGATCGGGTTTGCCCAGGAGGCGCTGGTCGGGGTGAGGCACAGTTCGACTTTGTTGCGGGCCGCCCAGGCCCGGATCATCGGGGTCTTGTTCGCTGACAGGTTGTCCAGGATGACGTAGATCGGGGCGCCATCCGGCCGTGCTTTCCGGATCGATTTCAGCGCGGACAGGGTGTGATCTGCGCCTTTACGTCGCCGGTTGACGCCCCAGAGCTGGTCGTCGCCGAGGCTGTAACAGCCATGGAAGTAGCGGATGCCGTGCGTGCGGTGATACGTCGCCGGCAACCGGTCCGGATGCGACTGCGCCGCCCAGCCACGGCCGTGATGCGGGCGGATCGCCAACGGCCCGAACTGGTCAAACGCGAAACAGCGGGTCGGGAACTTGGTGGTGACTTCCTCGATCCGGTCGAGTTTGGCGTCGAAGTCCGGGTCCTTCGACTCCTTCCACGTGCGAGTCCGTTGCCAGCTGACCTCGTTGTCGCGCAGCAGTTGCCGCAGCCGTTCCCGGCCGACGATGACCCGCCGGTCGGCGTCGGTGGCGAGGTAGTCGGCGAGTTAACGCAGGCTCCAGCAGGTGAAGGGCCGCCCGAGCGTGCTCGGGCGGCTCTTGGCCGTCGCGACGATGAATGCCTCATCGTCGTGGTTGATCCGGCGGGGACGACCTCCCGCCCATTGAGGGTCCAGCGCGCGAAGACCGATCTCGTTGAACGCGTGGATCACGTCGCGCACGGTGTCCTCATGCCCCGCGATCAGCTGGGCGATCGCCGGGACCGGTGTCCCGGACGCGGACGCCATGATGATCAACGCCCGGCGCACCCGGACCGAATCATGCTTGCCTCTACGAACAAGTTGCTGCAGCTTGCGGCCCTCGTCCTGCGTCAACCGCCGTGCCCTGACCGGCTCGGCCAACCTGCCACCCCACTCCCAACGACCAATATCACCGCCGTTGAGAGTGAACCTTCACCAGCGCGGACCGGCGGACGTGTCCCGGTGTGTCGCCGACCCGGT
>NZ_JBHTDO010000099.1:0-1172 GCF_042666575.1 Actinoplanes sp. GCM10030250
ATGACATAGGACGCTTCGGCGCGTTCGGCGTCGCGGGTTTTGAGCTGGCCGGAAAACGTGACCTCGTGCCTGTTGCTCGAAACAGGGATGAACTGTGCTGTCAGGCCGATTTCTGCGGGCCTACGGCCGGTCAGGGCGCACAGCGCCGCGGTGGCGGCCGCGGTGGACCATTTCATTTTCATGCAGTGGCCGAGCAGGATAAGCGCGCTATCCACGAACTCTTCGGCGTCCAATGGTCGAACGTCGCGATGCTTGATGTCTCGCTGTTCGGCTTGGAGGGTTTTGTATTCCTCTGTACGGGCGTCGGAGTAGCGAAGATATTTCAGCAATTCCGACTTCTCGCCGAACTTCTCTACAATGCCGTTTCGGTAGGCAATGATCAGCTTCCTATTGGTCAGCTCCGAGAACTTCTCGCCGTCATCCGTCTTGCGTCGGTTGTGAATCCAAGACAGCTCGGACAGCGCTTTCATGCGCAGCTGGTCATTCGGGAGCCCGGACACCTTCTCGATAAATTCAGCTATGCGCTGGTCCTCGGCTCGCGAAGTGGAAGTGTTCGCCATTTTCTACCTTCCTATACATGGGGATATTCCCCATAGACTACACGAGAACGAGCGTGATCGGTAGCGCGGGAAGGGTTCCCCCCGAACACGTCTCACGTTGGGAAGGTTGCAGGAAGGCTGCCAGTGGCAGCCGCGGGCATAGCCAGCGAGCATTCCAGGCAGCAGGGCCCGCACTGGCCGGCACCAGTAGATGCGCAGGTCAACCCCGGGACAGCATCTACGGCGTGTATCGATGCACGCATCGATACACGATTGCCAATAGATGGCTTGGAAGGTGATGGCGGCCCCGACGCCCGATTACTCGGCGATGTGCGCGGTAGCGGTCGCGTTGGCCTCATCAACATCGACCAGATTTCGTATGGCCTGCGCGCATACCTGCCGCATCAGCAACACCTCAGCGATATGGGTGCGTATCGCTGCTTGAATCCCGGCCGGTCCGGAGCCTTTCAGCGAGAATTTGAGCTCTAGTGCCGCGCTGGAGGGGAAGCCACCGAAGCCGCTCACTGTCTCCACGGTGCGCGCCAGCTCGAGCAGATCGCGCAGGTCCTCGATATAGCGATCACACACCCCCGTAATGTCGCGGGCTACCGCCGGATCAAGCGACAGCTCACC
>NZ_JBHTDO010000100.1:0-1163 GCF_042666575.1 Actinoplanes sp. GCM10030250
GTCCTGGTCCGCGAGGCCCTGATCGCGTTCGGCCAGCTGCATGATCCGCCGGTCCTCGACGTCGTCCTGCACGTCGTCGTGGCCGGTCAGCAGCCAGCTGCGATAGGCCATCGCCAGCAGGAACGCGGTCATCCCGAGGGTGATCACGATGGCGGTCAGGATCATCGCCTGGGTCAGCGGGTCACTCATCCGCGATACGGGGGTGACGCCGACGATGGGCGGCCCGCCGTATCCGCCACCGAGCAGGATCACCAGGTTGACGGCGTTGCCCAGCATCGTGATGCCGAGAATGACCCGGGTCAGGTTGCGTTCGAGAAGCAGCGTCACCCCGGCGGCGAACAGCACACCGACGACGATCACCAGCAGCAGGTTGGGGCTCACACCAACTCTCCCTCCCGCCGGGCGTCTGCCTCGGCGCGCTCGATCTGCTCGTGGCGGTCCACCTCGGCGCCGAGGCTGCGCAGAATGTTCAGCACCACCCCGATCACCACGAGGTAGACACCGACGTCGAAGATCATCGACGTGACGAAGTGGACGTGGCCCAGTACCGGCAGGTGCCAGTCCAGCAGGGCGCTCTGCAGGACCTCACCACCGGCGATCAGGGCGGTCAGGCCGGTACCCAGCGCGACCAGCAGGCCGGCGCCCATCAACGCGCCGGCGTCGACCGGCGCCGCCACGTCCAGCTCGCGCCGCCCACCGGCCAGGTAGCGCAGCACCAGGGCCAGCCCGACGACCAGCCCACCGGCGAAACCGCCGCCCGGAGCGTTGTGACCGGCGAACAGCAGGTAGATCGAGAACAGCACGATGGTGTGGAACAGCAGCCGGGTGACGACCTCGAGGATCGGCGAGCGCAGGCCCGCGTCGAGGGTGTGCCCGGCCATCAGCCACACCTGCCCCTTCGGCGGCGCCGGCAGGCCGGTACGCCGGACGCTGTGCAGCAGCCGCTCCGACCCGCCGAAGACCAGCGCCGCGACGCCGGTTGCCGCCACCAGCAGCACCGAGATCTCGCCCATCGTGTCCCAGGCGCGGATGTCGACGAGCGTCACGTTCACCACGTTGCGGCCGCCGCCGTACGACACGGCGGGCTCGGCGAACCCGGTGGAGATCGAGACCGCCTGCCGGCCCGAGGTCGCCACGTACGCCAGCCCGGAGACCACCGCACC
>NZ_JBHTDO010000101.1:0-1119 GCF_042666575.1 Actinoplanes sp. GCM10030250
CGCTGCGCAACTTCGCCCACCGTGTGCCCTGCTCGGCATCTTCGCCTGCTTCGTGCCGGGCGGCCAGGTAGCGGATGTATCCGGCCATCGCTGCCGCGTAGACGCCGGTTTCGGCTTTGGTTTCGATGTCGTTGAGCTGGGTTTTGTCGATCTGTCCCGGGGTCAGGGCCACGATGAAGGAGCGGTTTTCGGCGCTGGGGACCTTGAACTTCAGTTCCGCGGTGACCATGGTGAATCCGCGTGGTGGCCGGTCTTTGCGGTCGCCGCCGCTGCGGGAGCTCCGCCCGCGCGCGGAGCCGTTGGCCGCGGTGCGGGCCAGGTACTCGAATTTGTCGAGGATTTCGGTCTGCATCCTGCGGTCGGTGGCGGGGTGGGCGTCGTCGACGACCTGGAGGGCGTTTTTGGCGCCGTGGGCATAACCTTCGATGGAAGTCCGGGTGGAGATGAAGTTCTGCGGGAACGGGGCCAGCGGCATTCTGGGGCTGTAGTGGGAAAGGCCGATTCCGGCCAGGAGCGACTTGCCAGCACCGGTGCCGCCGTAGAGGACGCCGAGGAAGTCCGGGCGCGGTGCGCACAACTCCAGTGGTGGCAGGTAGGTCATCAGCAGTACCGGCCACATGACCTCCGGTGGTGCGAGGTTGAGCAGGTCGAGTGAGGCCCGCAGCGCCTCGCGTTCCTGGTCTTCCTTTGGGGGTGCGGGCAGTGTGTAGGAGCCGATCCGGTGGCCGAGTTCGATCGCTGGGCCGTCTACCTCACCGTCGGCCCCGATGCAGGCCCCGGCGCTGAGGTAGACCGGCCGCCCGTCCTGCTCGATCCAGCCGGTGTGGCGGTGCAGCGGGATGGTTGGGTGGTCTTCGGCCAGGCGCAGCACGGCGTCGGCCAGGACGTTGACCATGCCCCGGGAGCCGTGCCCCGATACCGAGTAGTTGGCCCACACGTCGCCGGTCAGCAGTTGGCGGTGGGTGACTCGTGATTGTTCGCCGTCGACGGTGATGGTGTAGAGCTTGCGGTCTTGCAGGTCGTCCTGGTCGAGGTCGACTGTCACGTCCATCACGTCTGGAACGAACGGGAGCACGGCGCGTTTGGTGGTTTCGCCGTCCTTGCCGCGGATGGTCTTGG
>NZ_JBHTDO010000102.1:0-1077 GCF_042666575.1 Actinoplanes sp. GCM10030250
CTGCTGCTGGCGGCCGGTTTGTCGGCAGTGTCATTGACCGCTGCGGCTGCGGCTGCGGCGAGGGCGTTGTCGTAGAGGGTGCGGGCGTCGCGGACCCGGCAGTGCTCATCGACCGGGAACGGCGGGCGGCCTTTCGGGCGGCGGCCGGCAGCGCGGGTCTGCGCGGCGCGTTCGTGCCAGGCGTCGTAGCGGCGCTGGAGGCGGGTGCGTTCGGCTTGCCAGCGGGCGTGTGCGACCTCGACCCGGCTGAGAATGCGTGGCTGACCGCCGGTGACCGAGGTGTCCGGGTCGGCGAGGCGCCGTAGATAGTCGTCGGCCTGATCGCGGGCGGCCTGATCCCGGGCCCGTTCGGTGGCCTGCTGGGCGGCGATCTCGTCCAGGGCTTGCTGGATGCGGCGGGCCCGCCCGGAACGATCCCGCAGATCAGGCGGGAGTTCGTCACCACGATCCGGGCCGTGTTCGGCGTCTTCGGCAGCATCGGCCGCGGCGGCCTCGGTCAAATGTTGTTCGGCGAGCCGGCGCAGGCTCTGCTCGCTGCGGCCGGCGTTGCGGGCGGCGTTCCCGGCGATCTTCGTGCCGTCGAACGCGACCACGCCGAGGCGGACCATACCCATCCGGGCGGCCAACAGCAGCGTCTCGGTCAGCAGCCCGGCCAGCGCGGTCTCGTGATCGCGGCGGAACCGGGCCAGCACGGTGTGATCCGGCGTGTCACCGGCGCAGATGATCCGGAACGCGACGTCGGTGTGACAGAGCCGTTCGATCTGCCGCGACGAACGCACCCCATGAGCCATCGCATAGACCAGCAGCGTGAGCAGCATGTCCGGATGGAAACCACGCCGGCCGACCCCGCCCAGCCTGGCCCGGGCATGAAACGCGGTGGTGTCGAGTTGGCCGACAGCCTCGATCACGAACCAGACCAGATGATCCTCGGGCAGCCAGTCCGTCATCGACGGCGGCAACAGAAACGCCTGGTCACGATCGACCGACCGATACCCCTTCGCCATCCACCAATGATCTCAAACATGCATAAAAGTATCTATACGCCTGAACCCGCCGAAACCAAAAAGCAACAGGCTC
>NZ_JBHTDO010000103.1:0-1002 GCF_042666575.1 Actinoplanes sp. GCM10030250
AGCAGAGTGGTGAGCAGAGTGGTGAGCAGAAGCGTCGGCGGGGTCGCAGGAGGACCGACTACAGCAAGACGGCCACCGAGGGGGAACGCACCACGAAGGTCGTGCAGAAGTCGTTGCGTACCACGCCGATCCGGGTCACGCTGGATCTGAAACCGAAGGCGCATCAGGACTTGAAGCGCTGGTGCAACAACGCCGCGGTCGCCACAGGCTTGCCGGAGGTCGCGCTGGCTCCGGTTCTGCGCATCCTTGGGGAGATGCTGGTCGATCCGGACAATCGGGAGCTGTCGGAGCGGGTGAAAGAAGAGCTGGTCCGCCGGGACGAACAGCGGTTTTGAGTACATGTTGATGCCCACCACCTTTGGAGTTCAGGTGGTGGGCATCAACTATCAGTCCAGGGTCAGCAGGCACTGGCGGCACTGCATGCACGGAGACTACGGACTTGGCCTACCGAATCAAGGGTCAGGCTCCGAAACCGATGTGGTCGACCACAGTGAACCCGAGAGGGTGGGCCAGGAACAGCACGGTGTTGCCGGGAACCCAGACCGAGCGTTCCCGCCCGATCACGGTCACCGACACCCCGAGTGGTTCGACACGTTCGAGGAGCTGCTCCGCGGCGTGGTTCGGGTCGGGGACTTGGATGGAATAGGGCTCGGTGCTGAAGATCCGGGTGCCGTCCGAGGCGATCCACTTGAAGGAGTGGTCGAACCAGTCACAGTGCCAGCCGCACCGCTCCTCGGGGCGAAAGTAGATACGGCATCGCTTGCCCGCAGCGTAACGAGGACACGTGCCTACTCGTGAGGAGGTAGGCCGGAACCCGAAGCGCAATGCCATCTGCTTGTAATAGCCTCCGGCTTGATCGGCCGGTAACCCCTGGTTCATTCCGTGAAATTTACCGGGGTACCGGCCGATCAAGCCGGGGAACTGCGGGTTTCGTCCTGTGTGGCTATGCGCCGAATCCGATGTGGTCGACCACGTCGTAGGCGTTCCAGTCGGTCCCGAGGG
>NZ_JBHTDO010000104.1:0-999 GCF_042666575.1 Actinoplanes sp. GCM10030250
AGCGGCCAGTCCCGTACCGACACACCGGGATCGTCGCCCCACTCGTAGGCGTCTAGGGCGTCCTCGACAGCGAGCAGACCGGTGTGCGCACCGCCGCCCGTGCCGTCGGCAGATTGCCAGGGTGCGGGTGCGAACGCGGACGGGGGTACACGTAGCGCCCGTGCCAGGGCCTCGAGGGTGGCGCGGTTGCCTAGTGGCTTCTCTCCGCGCTCCAGTTTGGCCAGGTAGCCGAACGTGATACCGGCGAGATCCGCGGTGGTGGCCAGGGTTTGCTGTCGCCACACTCGGATCTCACGTAGGCGGCGGCCGGTGTGGTTGGGGCCGATGTCGTCGTTGTAGTCGTTCAATTCGACTCTCCCAGCTTGGGGGCGAT
Source organism: Actinoplanes sp. GCM10030250 (assembly GCF_042666575.1). Lineage (NCBI taxonomy): Bacteria > Bacillati > Actinomycetota > Actinomycetes > Micromonosporales > Micromonosporaceae > Actinoplanes > Actinoplanes sp. GCM10030250. The sequence continues at coordinate 374 of NZ_JBHTDO010000104.1, forward strand.
CACCGCCACGGTACCCCCGCCGACATCGCGGGGGTACGCGTCCGATCCGGTCACAGAACTGCCCATTTGCATGCCCAGAAGCGCCGTAGAGCCACGAAAAGGCTTGCAGCGACTACATGGCAGCATCGGCAATCTCGGCGGCTTCACGGGCTTTGTGGCCGCCGCGCCAACCCGCTTTGCTGAGTGTGGACGGCTCGTTGCCTCGTACCCGGGACGGCATGAACTTCTCAGGCAATCCTGCGTCGGTCAGGGTCGCGACGGCGGCAGCGTGGGACGTGAACGGCTCGTCGCTCCGGCCGGGATCGAGGTGCGCCGAACGATGCGCAGGCTCAAGACCAAGTTGGAGGGAATCCGGGATCTGCGCGAGCAGCTGGGGCTCTCGCGTGACCCGATGGTGGAGGTGGTGTTGTTGACGCGCACGAATCGGCCGTACGCGACGAAGACCGGGCCGGATGCGGATGTGCGTGCGGCGCTGACGGACGGGGATCTGCGGCTCACGGTGATGGATTCGCAGGTGCAGTTCCACGATGACCTGTACCGGCAGTGCTATGGCCTGCCGTTGGAGCTTGAGGGCACTACATACCCGCAGGTTGCCGCGGAGTTGATTCGACGGTGGGAGGCGGCGC
>NZ_JBHTDO010000105.1:0-958 GCF_042666575.1 Actinoplanes sp. GCM10030250
TGCGGCCACTTCCTGCGCGCGGGAGCGCACCGGGAACGTCATTGCGGAGGTGGCCACGTCGCGAATGGCGGTGGGGATGGCGTCCCCGGTGCCCTTCTGGGTCATCCAGAACAGCAAGAATCCCGCGGCGCGCGCCTTCTTGGTCAGGTCCTCGGCGATCTCGGCGTTATCGGCAATGATCTTGGCTTTCTCGCTGCCTTTCGCGCCGCCGGTCAGGTACGTCTGGCACTCGTCCATCGTGCCGACGATCACCGGCATGTCGGCGTCGGGTCCGTGGTCCCAGAACTCATCGACGCCCCACAGGTCGTACATGCTGTCGAGGCGGCGGTACATCTCGTTCTGCAACCCCTTCAACAGCTGGTTGACTTCCTCAGGGTCACCGGCAACGAGATGGCTGTAGCGCGGGGCCAGTACGCGGTAATCACCACGCATCGACGTGACCGCTTTTCCGTTCGCGCCCACGAACTGCACCAGAGGCGACGGCGCGAGCTTGACCACCACATTGCGCGCAAACATGCTCTTGCCGTAGCCGGACGCACCGGTCACTGTCACTGTCGCGCCTTGGGCAACGGGCAGATACTCCAGCTCGCCCATCACGTTCAGACCGAGCTCGAGCTCGGTCAAATCCTCGGGCCGCACCGGTACGCCCTGCTCGGTGAACACAGTCAGTGGATCGGTGTGCACGGCACGGATTTTGACGTACCCCGGACCCCACTCGGGATCATCATCCAGAGCGCTGCACTGCACTTGCCGCATGCGCCACTCGTCGGCCAAATCGCCGCCCGCGTCGGAGAACTTTTTGCGGCCCACCCCGCGCACTGTGCGAACCACCATGGTGACGCCGTAGGCGTCGGCGGTCAGATCATGGATGCGCGGCACCTTGACGTGTGGTTTCGGGGCGTGGTCGTGGTTGCCGACCCATTTCTCACCGAAGGTGGGAGTTCGGTCCTTGTGCACC
>NZ_JBHTDO010000106.1:0-920 GCF_042666575.1 Actinoplanes sp. GCM10030250
CAGCCCCGCAACCACCTGAGCGAAGTCGTCCAGCATCGGCTCCATCAACACCGAGTGGAACGCGTGGCTGACCGTCAACTCCCGGCCCCGCAACCCAGCCGCCACCTTCCGCACCTCATCGGCGATGCCGGAGATCACCACCGACTGCGGGCCGTTGACCGCCGCGATCGACACTCCGGCCGTCAACAGCGGTGTCACGTCGGCTTCGGACGCGCGGACCGCAACCATCGCCCCACCAGCCGGCAGCGCCTGCATCAACCGCGCCCGCGCACTCACCAACGCCGCCGCATCCGCCAGCGACAGAATCCCCGCCACATGCGCGGCCGCGATCTCCCCCACCGAATGACCGATCAACACGCGAGGACGCACACCGAGGTCCTCCAGGACCCGAAACAGCGCCACCTCCACCGCGAACAACGCCGGCTGCGCAACACCGGTCGCCTGCAACGCCTCCGCGTCATCACCGAAGATCACCGCACTGACCTGCGGATCCAAGACTCCGGTGACCTCGTCGAACGCCGCCCGGAACACCGGCAGCCGCTCATAGAGATCACGGGCCATACCCAGCCACTGCGAACCCTGCCCCGAGAACAACAGAGCCGTACCCTCCCGCAGCGAACGCGGTCCCGCCAGTTCCTCGCCCGAGTCGGCCCACACGACGGCACGCCGTTCGAAGGTGGTCCGCGTTCGAAGCGCGGCCGCCACCCCCGCCGGGTCGAGACCGCTGAGCCTGCCGAGCATCGCTTCGATAGCTGCGTCGGACCGGCCGGAGACCGGCCAGACCACCGGGATGCCTTCGACACCCAGCTCGACCACGGGCTCGGCAGCCGGAGCCTCTTCGACGATCACGTGGGCGTTGGTGCCGGAGATACCGAACGACGACACCCCCGCCCGGCGCGGACGGCCGTTACGCGACCACT
>NZ_JBHTDO010000107.1:0-899 GCF_042666575.1 Actinoplanes sp. GCM10030250
AGAGCTCCTAACACGATCTGCTGAATCGATGTTGATCAGCGCTGCGAAGTGAAGCTCAGTGTCGTTCGCTGGTCGTGAGCAGGCCGTGGGATGTTGATGACCAGTTGTGGGAGCTGATCGAGCCGTTGTTGCCGCCGTGGCCGCGGAAGGCGCCGGGGCCGCGGCCGGTGCCGGATCGGCAGTGCTTGCAGGGCATCCTGTTCGTGTTGCACACCGGGATCGGCTGGGAAGACCTGCCGCAGGAACTCGGCTTCGGTTCCGGGATGACCTGCTGGCGGCGGCTGCACCGCTGGACCGAGGCGGGCGTGTTCGATCAGCTTCACCAGATACTGCTCTCCAAGCTGAACGCGGCGAACCGGATCGACTGGTCGAGAGCGGCGATGGACGGCAGTCACATCGACGCAAAAAAGGGGGCGCTGGAACCGGGCCGTCACCGGTCAACCGCGGTAAACCCGGCTCCAAGCACCACCTGATCTGCGACGGCAACGGCACCCCGATCTATGTGCTGACCAGCGGCGCGAACGTCCCGGACATCAGCCGCGCCATTGATCTGCTCGACTGCTACCCGCCGATCGCCGGACGCCCGGGCCGACCCCGCCGCCGGTTTGACGTGCTCCTGGCCGACAAGGGCTACAGCAGCGAAGCCTTCCGCCAGGCCTGCCGCGAACGGGGCACCGAACCGATCATCGCGAAGCCGAAGACGCCCCACATCAAGGGCCTGGGCAAACTGCGCTACGTCGTCGAACAGACCTTCGCCCTGCTGCACCAGTTCCGCCGGCTCGCCGTGCGCTGGGAACGCCGCCTCGACATCCACGACGGCCTCGTCAGCCTCGCGTGCGCCATGATCTGCTGGCGCAGATTGATCAAGTGGACCCAGCCGAGATCGTGTTAGGAGCTTT
>NZ_JBHTDO010000108.1:0-890 GCF_042666575.1 Actinoplanes sp. GCM10030250
GTCGAGTCGGCGGGCACCGGCGAGGTGCTCTTCACCGGCAGCGTCTCGCGCAAGGCCTTCGGCTGGCTGGCCGACCACGTCGTGCAGGACATCGTGTTGCTCCCCGGTACCGCGATGGTCGACTGGGCGCTCACCGCCGGACAGCACCTCGGCTGCCCGCACCTGGCCGAACTCACCCTCGAAGCACCGCTCACCCTGCCCGAGCGTGGTGCCGTCACCGTCCAGGTGGCCGTCGGCCCCGACGGCGAGGACGGCCGGCGCCCGGTGACGCTCTCCTCCCGGCACGCCGGGGAACCCTGGACCCGGCACGCCACCGGTTCCCTCGCCCCGGCCGTCACCGCGCCGGCCGAGGCCCCGCCCACCTGGCCGCCGGCCGGCGCTCTGTCCACCTGGCCGCCGGCCGGCGCCGACGAGGTGCCCGGCCTGTATGCCGACCTCACCGGCCGCGGCTACGGATACGGCCCCGCTTTCCAGGGCGCCCAGCGTGTCTGGCGGCGCGGCGACGAGGTGTTCAGCGAGGTGGTGGTGCCGGAGGCCGCCCGCGGTGCCGGCTTCACGGTCCACCCGGTGCTGCTCGACGCCGCCCTTCACGGGGCGGGCGCGGGGCTCTCCGGTGACCAGCCCGCCCTCGTCCCGTTCGCGTTCCACGGCGTCACCGTTCCCGGCTCCTGCCCGGACAACGTGCGGGTGCGGCTGCGGCGGACCGGTGAGCAGTCCGTCGAGGTGCTGCTGTTCACCGCCGACCGGGTGGTCGCCGTGATCGAGCAGCTGGTGGTGCGGGCGGTGTCCGCGAACGCACTCCGGCAGGCCGCTGTGCGTGACGCGTTGTTCGAGGTGGTGTGGGAGGAGCTTGCTGCGTCGGTGGAGCGGTTGGCGCCGGGGTCGGTGGT
>NZ_JBHTDO010000109.1:0-882 GCF_042666575.1 Actinoplanes sp. GCM10030250
GTAGCCCGCGGTCCGCGTATGCCGGACCGGGGTGCTCGTAGGCGGAGACACTGGCTAGTCAGAGCCGGCAACGGCCAGCTTCTTAGTACAGCCTTTCGGGGTGTGGAACGGATTGTTTGGTGCGGCTGGATTTTTGGCGACAAAGAAAAGCACCCTGTTGGGTATCTGAAAGAACAACCACCCCGGCCTTTGGCCGGTGGACCGGGCTGTGGCTCGGGGTTGGTCTTCAATGCCAGGCATGACCTGGCCCTGCATACCGTTCAACGTTGTTGAGGCTGGTGCTTGGGGCTGTTCGGGTTGTGGGTTGGTCGTTGGTTGAGAATTGCACAGTGGACGCGAGCATCTTGTTTTTTGTGGTTAAGTTGTCAAGGGCGAACGGTGGATGCCTTGGCACCAGGAGCCGATGAAGGACGTAGGAGGCCACGATAGGCCTGGGGGAGCTGCCAACCTAGCTGTGATCCCAGGGTGTCCGAATGGGGAAACCCGGCACGAGTCATGTCGTGTCATCCATGCCTGAATTCATAGGGTGTGTGAGGGGAACGCGGGGAAGTGAAACATCTCAGTACCCGTAGGAAGAGAAAACAACCGTGATTCCGTGAGTAGTGGCGAGCGAAAGCGGATGTAGCCTAAACCGGGTGTGTGTGATAGCTGTCAGGCGTTGCATTCCCGGGGTTGTGGGACCCACTTATCACCTCTGACAGGGTGGTGAAGAGTTACAAAGTTATGGGTTAGTTGAACGGTGTGGGAAAGCCGGCCGTAGAGGGTGAGAGCCCCGTAAACGAAAATTCATGACCTCTTTGTGGTGTTCCCGAGTAGCAGCGGACTCCTAGAATCTGCTGTGAATCTGCCAGGACCACCTGGTAAGGCTGAATACTTCCTGGT
>NZ_JBHTDO010000110.1:0-839 GCF_042666575.1 Actinoplanes sp. GCM10030250
CCCCCGCCGAGCCCCCGCCGCCGGCCGCTTCGACCCCACTCCCCCCACCGACGCCCCCGACGCCGACCCCGATCCCCACGCCGACACCGTCCGAGACCGGGACACCGACACCGACCGGGACGCCGTCCGGGATCAGGACCGGGACGCCGACACCGACCGGGACGCTGACCGGGACCGGGACGCTGACCGGGACCGGGACGCTGACTGGCCTGGCGACGCCCCACCGCCACCCCGTCACGCCCCGTCCAACTTCGACGACGCCCCGCCCCCACCCCCACCCGCGGCCCCGCGCTTCACCGACGCCCCACCCCCTCGCTCAAGCGACGCCCCGCCGCCCCGCTCAGCCGAAGCCCCACCGTCAGCCAACGCCGCACCCTCAGCCCGCACCTACTCCAGCCCGTCCTCCAGCCGCGCCCCTGGCACCCGCCCCAGCCCCAAACGCCGCGGCGGCACAGCCACCGCAACCGTCGAACGCGACACCCCGGTCCCCGGCGCACCCACCCAGCGCCCCCCGACCGAATCCCGCACCGAATCCCGCACCGAGTCCGACCCCCTGATCGACCTCCCCCTCGACGAACCGGCCGACCCCCCAGCCCCCGCCGACGCCACCACCGCCTGGCCTCCCACCACAGCGGCACCCACCACAGCGCCTCCCACCACAGCGCCTCCCACCACAGCGACCGCCGCCCCAGCAACCGGCACCCGCTTCTACTCCCAGCCCAACGAGGACACCGAACAGTTCCGCACCGACCAGGCCGACCACACCGAACCCATCCCGGCCCAGGCTCCCCCACCCCCCGACGAGCCCCACCAGAGCCCATCCCCGTGGGCCCGCCCGG
>NZ_JBHTDO010000111.1:0-819 GCF_042666575.1 Actinoplanes sp. GCM10030250
TCAGCAACGCTTCGCTGCACGCCACCAGCTGCTGACGCAGATTCTCGCGGAGCTCGTCTAGGGCTTGGCGGTGCTCACGGCAGGACACGGCGAGTTCGGCCATCGCCGCAAGGCACGTTTCCGCGGTGGCCTCGACCGCTCGGAGGTCTTCATCGATGAACGCCGATTCCGGTGCGGTGATCGAGTCGAATGCAATGGCGGCGGCCTCGAGCGCGGCCGGGAATCCGGCGACATCGCCCGCGGTGCGGATGCGATCCCAGGTGTCGGCGGCGTTGCTGATGGTGGTGGCGTTGCCATCGGGCACGGTCAACCCGATTTTCTCGACCAGACCTAGCCCGGAATCAAGTAGGCCGCTACCGGGGCCGCCCGCAGAGGGGAGCGGGATCCGGCACAAAAATACGGGCGGAAAGGGTGCGGTCGGGCGCTCGGGTGCGGCTCCGGCGCCCATGGTGGCCGCATGCTCGGCCGTGTCGTGGTTGTAGCCGATTTCTTGCAGGATCAGGGCGTATCCGTGAGCCACGGTGGCCGTTTTGGTGACCATGCGCAGGATCTCGGCGGCGCGGGTGTCGTAGGTCGCGCCCCACGCGATGCCCTCCTCATAGGACCCTGACATGTCGGTGGCTTTGGCGAGTGCGGGCCATTGCGCGTCTACCGCAGCCCACCAGGCGGCCGCGGCGTTGGCCACCTTGTTGGCGGTGTCGTAGTAGACATTTACGTCTACGTCCAGGACGGTCACGGTGTGGTCTTACCGCCGCGTCCGAGCATGGCGATATTGGCCGCTGAGGTTTCCTCGTAGTGGGCGTGTGCGTCGGCGGCCGC
>NZ_JBHTDO010000112.1:0-815 GCF_042666575.1 Actinoplanes sp. GCM10030250
GAGCTGGCGGGCGGCGGGGGTTTCGTTGTTCGTCATGAGAGAAATACTACCCGCCAAACTTCATTTGCGCAAATGAAGTTTTGACGCATGGGAAGCGGTGCCAGAAACGACCGCGCCGCCCGGCCCCGAACTCGGGACGGGCGGCGCGGCAACGGATTTCAGCTCAGGTACAGGTGCACTCGTACGACACGGAACCCTCCCCGATGCTGCACGCGCAGACCGGCCCGATCCATCCGGGCGGGGTGTCCTTCATGCCGCACTGGTCGCACGTTCCCGGCGTCCAGTCCTCGGTGGGCTCGTACCCGTCGTCGTGGCAATCGTCGGTGTAGGCGCTCACCGCTCGCCCACCTCGGTCGCCGGGGCGGGGTAGGGCTTGTGCACCCCATCGGCGGGCAGGGCCGCCTCGAGCGCGGCCAGCGCGGCACGGATCGCGGTCACCTGACGTTCCAGATCGATGGTGGCCGGTTCGGCGGGGTGCGAGTGGTACAGCTCGATCCGGGTGGCGAGCGTGCCGAGGGATTCCTCGACCTCACCGAGCGCGATATAGGTCTCTCCGAGCAGGTCTTCGAGTTCGTCGGCCTGGGCCTGGGCGTCGTAGATGTTGGTCATGGGGTCCACCTTACGGGAAAACTTCATTTGTGGGTTAAGAAGTTTGGAATTGGCCGAGGGCAATTCGGTAGCCGCTCGGTTGCCGACCGTTCCGCGGAATCGAGGCCGGCGGGAGCGTCCCCGCAGGTCACCGCCACGGACCGCGCCGAGCCCGGAAGTTGCGGACCCGGCGCGGCCGAGGGGGTCAGACGTGCGCCGGTTCGGTG
>NZ_JBHTDO010000113.1:0-764 GCF_042666575.1 Actinoplanes sp. GCM10030250
CGCCGGCTTCGACCTCCTCCGAAAACGAGTCCTCCTCGCCTAACCAGCCCTGCAATCACGGAAAGTGGGCCAGAACCCAGGGATGGCCCACTCCGGGCGGTCAGGCTTGATCCCTGCGTGGACCATCCCTGCCCCCAAACCTTGCCGCGGTGCGCTGAGCAACGCGGCTCCCGCTCCACACCAAACGCAAGCCAACTCTGAGCGTCCGTCCAGCGCGCTCAAGGCACCTCTCACGTCCAGCCGGGGGCTCGGCTGGTGCTGAGGGGTGTTTCGTGGTGTTCAAGGCACCTCTCACGTCCAGCCGGGCGGCTCGGCTGGCGCTGAGGGGTGCTTTGTGGTGTTGAAGGCGCCGCTGACGGCCAGCTGGGTGGCTCGGCTGGTGCTGGGGGGTGTTTCGTGGTGTTGAAGGCGCCGCTGACGGCCAGCTGGGTGGCTCGGCTGGTGCTGGGGGGTGTTTCGTGGTGTTCAAGGCACCTCTCACGTCCAGCTGGGTGGCTCGGCTGGTGCTGAGGGGTGCTTTGTGGTGGTGAAGGCGCCGCTGACGGCCAGCTGGGTGGCTCGGCTGGTGCTGAGGGGTGCTTTGTGGTGTTGAAGGCGCCGCTGACGGCCAGCTGGGTGGCTCGGCTGGTGCTGAGAGGGGCTTCGTGGCGTTCAAGGCATCCCTCACGGCCGGCCGGGTGGCGCGGGTGGCGGCCGGTGGTGTTCGGCGGGGTTGGGCGGTGCTCGCGGCTGGAGGGGGTGGGAGGGGTTTAGGGGCGGGTGAG
>NZ_JBHTDO010000114.1:0-749 GCF_042666575.1 Actinoplanes sp. GCM10030250
GCGCGCGCCCGGTCCGCTTCATAACCCACATATGAAACAAAGGTGGTAAATGACTGTTATACAGTTGGAATAAAGTCACCGGTTACCGGAATTGTCACCCGCCACTGATACCATTGAATCAACGACACGACCCAGAGGAGCAGACGAAATGACCACGCCAGCCACGAACGAATTCCGCAAAACGAATGTGACGCTCAGTCGGCGCGACCGCCGACACTTCAAGCAAATGCTTTTGGAATGGGAAGACGAATACGACTTTCCGATTGAGCTGAAAGAATCGCACGCATTGAATGCCGCTGTGCAACTTCTTTTGTTGGCGGGCAATAGCGAAGCCATCGAAACATTCATGGAAGAACAGGGAATGGAAAGCGACCAGGAAAAGGAGAACATGCGAAATGGTTTCAAGTGGTTCTTGAACCAATACATGCGAGTTCTCGGCGAGGGAATTAACGAGCGCATTTCCGTTGACAAACGGCGCGTTCATCCCGTATAGAAATGAGGCACTTATCCGGAAAAGGATAAAGTCCGGAGTTGACAAATCGCGAAATGCGATAAAACCGAATAGCGAGAATGATCCGAATTCGATTTAGTGAATTGAATTCGGATCATTCTTTTTTCGTTTTGTTGAATTGTCGAATTACGAAATTGCCATTTAAATTCTTTTATCAAAAAATGACTTTTGCATTTACACAAAAAATGTTTTACCCATTCTTTACGCATTTAATTAAAGAATTAATTATTCCCCACCT
>NZ_JBHTDO010000115.1:0-730 GCF_042666575.1 Actinoplanes sp. GCM10030250
AGATCCCAGCGGAAGGAATCACCGGACACCTGGCGACGCACCGCTCCTAAGATCCGAACCTCGGGATCGGCAAGGTCACCGGTAACCGGCATTTGCCACCCGCTGCTGACTGCATCAAGGCCGTCTTGAGTCAACTCATTGACAAACAAGATCCGGTAGACCCGCGTCTCGCGAAATCCCGGGGCGGCCTCCGGCCCGCTCAGACGCAGCGGAGGCGGCGGCTGGGCAGGAAGGTCACCGAAGTGTGCCCGCAACGCAGCCTCGTCCGGCAACCCGACACCACACACGCTTCGATAGAACTCCGCTGCTGCCGCTCGGCCAGCAGCGACTACCTGGAGCCTTAAGGCGGCATCAAGGCGCAACCGCCGGCTGGTGTCCGCGCCGTCGCGCCAGCGGCTCTCCCGCCGGCTCCAGATACCACTCACCAGCCCCGCCGAGGAGTAGTCCGGTGCCAGCAGAAACTCCTCAACCAGCAAACCGTCCGGTTCGCCAGCACGGTCGTGGACGAAGTAATAGTGCAGGGACGGTGAAGCATCGACCGCTTGCCGCGCGAGAGTCGTCGTCACAGGTCGATTTTCCGGCACGGCGGCGCGCCACCTCGCGCAGGCTCGCCGGACACCTCCAGATCAGCAAAGTGGTGGGTCCCATATACCTGCCCACAAGAATCGCCGGACGAGACCTGGGTCCGGAACTCATGCCCAAGTGGGACCAACACCAACGCTCAGAGCCA
>NZ_JBHTDO010000116.1:0-725 GCF_042666575.1 Actinoplanes sp. GCM10030250
TTCCTGGCCGGCGATCTGTTCAACCTCTACGTCGGATTCGAGATCCTGCTCGCCGCCAGCTATGTGCTCATCACGATCAACGCCAACAAGAGCAGAATCCGCGACGGTACGACGTACGTGGTGGTCAGTCTCCTCTCGTCACTGATCTTCCTGACCGCCATCGGCCTGATCTACGCAGCGACCGGAACCCTGAACCTGGCGCAGCTCGCGGGCCGGCTCGACGCGCTGCCCGACAGCCTGCAACTCGCGCTGCAGAGCATGCTGCTGCTCGCCTTCGGCATCAAGGCTGCCGTGTTCCCGCTGTCGGCGTGGCTGCCCGACAGCTACCCCACGGCCATCGCGCCGGTCACGGCCGTCTTCGCCGGTCTGCTCACCAAGGTGGGCGTCTACGCCATCATCCGTACGCAGACCCTGCTCTTCCCGGACGGCCCCGCCGCGAAGGTCCTGCTGGTGGCCGCGCTGATGACCATGACCGTCGGCATCCTGGGTGCGGTGGCACAGTCGGACATCAAGCGCCTGCTGTCGTTCACGCTCGTCAGCCACATCGGCTACATGCTCTTCGGTATCGGCCTCGCCTCCGACGCGGGCCTGTCCGGCGCCATCTTCTACGTGGTGCACCACATCATCATCCAGACCACGCTGTTCCTGGCCGCCGGGCTGATCGAGCGGCGGGGCGGCACCACCACCCTGGACCGGCTCGGCGGGCTCGCCCGGCTGGCACCCGT
>NZ_JBHTDO010000117.1:0-723 GCF_042666575.1 Actinoplanes sp. GCM10030250
GCTGGACAATCAGGACGCCCGGCACAAGCAGGAGCTGGCACAGGTCCGACACGAGGAGCGCGAGGAGTTCCGGCTCTCGCTCGCCGCGCTCGGCAAGGAGCTGCGGGCCGAACGCGAGCCAGAACCGCAGCAGCAGCCGCGCAAACTCACTCCGGCCAAGGAGCGGGCGCAGCATCGGATGCTCGCCGAAGTGCGCGCCGGACGGGTCGCGGTGCAGAGTAGCCGCGGGGCCGACGGCAATCTGGGAGGCGGGATGCGGTTCCTGTTCGACGGGCAGCAGGCGGGCGCCGCCGATGAGAAGTCGCTGCGCGTGGCCGCGGATGCCGGATTCATCGGCTGGTCGTTCTCCGATCCGTCGATGCGGGAGAACCCGCAGGGTGCGACCACGCTGGTTCGGTTGACCAAGCAGGGGGACGCGCAGTTCCCTGCCGAATAGGGTATATCTCCTGGTCAACGCGCACTGATGACACTGCACACACGGAACCCACTGAAGTAAAGAACCCCGCCGGATCGTTCCGGCGGGGTTCTTGGCTGTGCAGGCGGGTCTACTTCTCGGGTACTTCCGGGACGTTCACGCCGAAGATCTCGCACAGCTCCATGAAGCTGTCCACGTACGTGCGTTCGAAGAATCCCGGCTCATTGCTCGAATCCCTCGCGTACTCCAGGAATTCGGTGAAGCCGCGGTCGATCACGTACCTGATGAAGGTGAGCTGCCCCTCGGTG
>NZ_JBHTDO010000118.1:0-680 GCF_042666575.1 Actinoplanes sp. GCM10030250
ACGTTGTTGTTGCCCTGTTGGGTGCGGCCGAGTTCGTCGCCGTGGGCGATCATCGGTACGCCCTGGCTGAGCAGCAGGGTGGCCAGGAAGTTGCGTTTCTGCCGTTCGCGCAGGGTGACGATCTCGGGGTCCTCGGTGGGGCCTTCGACGCCGCAGTTCCAGGACCGGTTGTGGCTCTCGCCGTCGCGGTTGCCCTCGCCGTTGGCGTCGTTGTGCTTGTCGTTGTACGACACCAGGTCGTGCATCGTGAACCCGTCGTGCGCGGTCACGAAGTTGATCGACGCGATCGGCCGGCGCCCGTCGTCCTGATAGAGATCCGAGCTGCCGGTGAACCGGGACGCGAACTCGCCCAGGCTGGCCGGCTCACCGCGCCAGAAGTCCCGCACCGAATCCCGGTACTTGCCGTTCCACTCGGTCCAGTTCGGCGGGAACCCACCCACCTGATAACCGCCGTCACCGACGTCCCACGGCTCGGCGATCAGCTTCACCTGCGAGACCACCGGATCCTGGTTGACCAGGTCGAAGAACGCCGCCAGCCGGTCCACCTCGTGGAACTCCCGGGCCAGCGCCGAAGCCAGATCGAACCGGAACCCGTCGACGTGCATCTCGGTCACCCAGTACCGCAACGAATCCATGATCAGCCGCAACGACTCATGATGCCGCACGTTCAAACTGTTCCC
>NZ_JBHTDO010000119.1:0-641 GCF_042666575.1 Actinoplanes sp. GCM10030250
CCGCGGACGCCGTCGTCATCGACACCTCGAACTACTACCCGGCCCGCGACGGGCACATCGCGGCCCTCGACCGCGGGCAGGTGGAGAGCCGCTGGGTCGAGGAGCACCTCGGCCGGCCCGTCGTCAAAGCGTGGAACGCCATCACGGCACAGTCCTTCGTCGCCTACGCGAGCCCGAGCGGCACCCCCGGCCGGATCGCGATCCCCGTCGCCGCGGACGATGACGACGACCGGGCCCTGGGCATGTCGCTGGTCGATCAGACCGGCTTCGAGGGCTTCGACGCGGGCACCATCACCGACTCGTGGCGCCAGCAGCCAGGCAGCCCCGTCTACTGCACCGACCTCACCGCCGAGCAGATGCCCGGCGCGCTCGGCAAAGCCATCGCCGAACGCTCCCCGAAGCGCCGGGACCTGGCGATGCACGTCATCGCCGAACTGATGGGCGACCCCACCAGCGACCTCGGCAAGGACTTCCTGGTCCGGGTCAACCGCCTTATCTACAACTGACCGGCGCTGCGGCCTGCGCCCGGCCGGCCAGCTCGAAGTCGCTCCGGCCGGGGCGCAGTGGCGTGACGGATTTTGAGGCTATCGACATGACTGGCAGCACAGACCTGAGCGCATCGGCTCCGGCAGCCGACAGCG
>NZ_JBHTDO010000120.1:0-612 GCF_042666575.1 Actinoplanes sp. GCM10030250
ATGTGCCCGCCGGCCTCGATCCGTGGGGCTCGTCTGGATCGCCACTGTCACCCGTTCAGCGTTCATTTAGCAAACAGGGCAGACCGTCAACGTACCTGTTTAGGTACCGATTTGCGTACGTAAACAGGTACGACTTTGGTAGGGTGTGGGTATGACGTTCCCAGAAGTGCTGCCTTCCAGTGAGTTTCGACGTATGGCTCCCCAGCTGGTCAAAGATGTAGCGGCGACCCCGACACGGCGGGTGTATGTGGGTGCGCACCGCCGCCCGGAGGCGGTGCTGATGTCGGTGGCCGCCGACGTGCCCGACGGCATCCGCGAATATCTGCTGACCACCTTCTTTGCCCAGCAGGCTGACATTGCACTCCCAGCCGGTGACGGGGATTTCCTGCATGTCGGCGACGGGTTCGGGCATGTATTCGCGTGGTTGTGGCGGGTGAACCCGCGTGAGGCCATGGATCATTTGGCGGGATACCTGGTGGCGCTGCGCAAGCATCCCGATGCGCCAGCCACACCGATCGGCCTCGAGGACGTACTCGAGGCTATGCGGCTGACGATCGACATCACCGACACCGAGTACGCGGAGATCTGCGAACTCGCCCGCGAGGTAATCCC
>NZ_JBHTDO010000121.1:0-611 GCF_042666575.1 Actinoplanes sp. GCM10030250
CGCGGCGAGCAGCCTTTGAACACTCCGCGCGGATCGAACAGACGGGACATGTGCGGGTCCGCGTGATCGAGCCACCATGCCGACATCGCGACCGGGTCGTCATCGGATGCCGCGGTCATGAACGTGGCCATCAATACGTTCAGCCGCGCCACCGCCTCGGGGTGCTGCCACCACTCGGGACACCACGTGGCCTCGGGGGTGTCGGTGACCTGGCGGGCATACAACCGCGAGAGCGCGCCCGTAACCCATCCATGCAGCACCGACAAGTCAACGGCAGCCCATGCGGTCGTCTTTCGTGTCAACTCCATTGCTACACCTTTTCAGTGATGTTGATGGTTTCAGATATGTTCGACGTTGAACCCCAAGTAATCCAGCGTGACATCCATAAATTTGTGACCCAAAATGTCACATTTATACTGAACTTCGGTCACTCTTTTGGGGGCGAATTCATAAAAGGCGACTGCCGCATACGCTTCTCGCAGATCTGCTGGCTTAATAGGCTCTCCGTCAGCGTCCTTGAATGCCCTGCTGCTCTGTATCCCCATTTCTTTTCCATAGCGTGAATTGAATTTTTTTGTGTCAATGGTCTGGTCTACTTCCGTCCGTATCAC
>NZ_JBHTDO010000122.1:0-606 GCF_042666575.1 Actinoplanes sp. GCM10030250
ACCGGCCGGGGACCGGCGCACCCCGACCAGCCTCGGGGCCTCTCCGAGGTCGCTGGGGCCGTACTTGACGGGATCGGGCAGGCGGCCGAGGCCGATCGACGCCCACGCCATCTCCGCCTGTACCGGGTGCTCTAGCCGGTCGATCAGCGGGCGCGCGTCGGCCGGGTACTGCTCGAGCCACGCGGCGCGCTGGCGGGCCTCGGCCTCGGCGCGGTGAATCGCGCTGGACTTGCGGAGTTCGTGGACGAGCCACCACACCGCGAACGGCATCACGAGCAGGGCGACGAACAGGATTGCCCCGGCCGCGCCACCGGCGAACCAGAGCGTCCAGAACAGCAGGAACGCGCCCCCCAAACCGCCGAGCAGGCCCCACACCATGAGGTATCCGCTACTGAACTTCATCGCACCACTCCCCAGTTCAACCGGACTCCCAGAATCCGGTGGTACTCATCCATACTGCCCGGTACGGCAAATCGGGCCGAGAGAATTTGCAGTCGCAGCGACCACGCGCGGACCGCGACCGCGCCGGGCCGCAGCGCCGAAACCGAGGTGTCCAGCAACCGCCCGGCGGGCAGCACCAGCGACCGCGTGCCCCGGTCGAACACG
>NZ_JBHTDO010000123.1:0-599 GCF_042666575.1 Actinoplanes sp. GCM10030250
CTGCGGGCGAACCTGACCGACCCGGACTCGCGGATGCTGAAAACCCGTAACGGCTACCTGCAGGGCTACAACTGCCAGACCGCGGTCAGTGAAGACCACTTCATCCTGCACGCCCAAGCCACCCAGGACGCCAACGACAGCCGCCAGTTCGAACCCACCGTCACCGCTCTGAACAGCACCATCACCGAACTGGCCGGGCACACCGGCCGCGACGACCTGAGCATCGGTGTCCTGCTCGGCGACGCCGGCTACGACAGCGACCACAACCTCACCCTGCCCGGCCCGGACCGGCTCATCGCCGCGAACCGCACCAACCCCCACCCCGACGCCACCGCCCGCCGGCTCATGGACCAGCGCCTAACCACCGACGAAGGCCGTGACCTCTACAAACACCGCTCCGGGATCGTCGAACCCGCCAACGCCTGGCTCAAAGACCGCCGCGGACTGCGCCACTTCCTACGCCGCGGCCTGACCGCCGCCACCAGCGAACTGCGCCTCGCCGCCGCCGTCACCAACCTGCTCCGACTCCACCAACTCGGCGTCACCACCACCCGCCTCGCCACCGGATAACCCCAAACAGTGGCCCCCAGGGCCGCTCC
>NZ_JBHTDO010000124.1:0-598 GCF_042666575.1 Actinoplanes sp. GCM10030250
CGCAACGTCCAAGCATTCACCACACAAGATCACCCACCGGTCCAAGGAGTCACACAATGACCGAGACCAGCAACCCGCCAGCCGATTTGATGCTCGATCCGGATGCGGCCGCGCTCTACATCACCACCGCCGCCCACACCGCCGACATGCTCACCACCGCCGCCGATCACGCCGATGCCGCCGCTACAGCGTCACTGGCCGGTCTGGGATTGCTCGGCCGCGAGTTCGCCACCACCTGGGCTACCGCGGTGGGTTCCCAGGCCGCCACCGTGCGTATCGCCGCGGCCCTGCTCGGTGCGTACTCGGTCGCAGTGAGCGACCACACGGCCGCGGTGAGCGACGTCGATACCGACATTGCGGCCGCGCTGATCGCTGCCGCGCAGGAGGTCTGAGACATGCGCCCACTCGACACCACCACCCCCGCAGACCCGCCGATCGTGACGACCCTGCTCGAGCCTCTGCTCGAACTGCGCGCCGCGCTCGGTGACGGTCGCGGGCGACCCGACCCCGTCGGGTCCCTGTCCGCGGCAACCGCAGTCACCGCCGCCGCTGACGACCCGGCCCGCGCTGGTGCCTACGCGCTGGAATCGACCGACAC
>NZ_JBHTDO010000125.1:0-588 GCF_042666575.1 Actinoplanes sp. GCM10030250
ATCGTGATGAGCACATAGCTGGCGGCGAGCAGGATCTCGAATCCGACGTAGAGGTTGAACAGATCGCCGGCCAGGAACGCGTTGGTGACGCCCGCGGTGAGGATCAGGTAGGCGGGGTGGTAGACCGAGACCGGTGTGGCGTCGTCCCGGTCGGTCATGCCCTGGCCGATGGAGTAGACCAGGACGCACAGGGTGACCGTGGCGGAGACCACGAGCATCAGTGCCGCAAGCCGGTCCGCGACGAGCACGATACCCATCGGCGCCGCCCATCCGCCGACGGCAACGGTCAGCGGATCCCCGGTCATGGTGAGAGCCAGCAGCGCGATCGTCACGGCGAGCGTCGCGCCGAGCACCAGCAGGCTGACCGTCCGCTGCAGGTGCGGATGCCGCCTGAGCAGCAGCGTCACCGCGGCACCGAGCAACGGCATGACCACCGGCAACGGTACGAGCCACGTCATCGCTGCTGCCCTTCGGCGCCCGGAGCGACAGGCGTGTCCTGGTCCTGGTCTTGGTCCTGGTCCGCGAGGCCCTGATCGCGTTCGGCCAGCTGCATGATCCGCCGGTCCTCGACGTCGTCCTGCACGTCGT
>NZ_JBHTDO010000126.1:0-587 GCF_042666575.1 Actinoplanes sp. GCM10030250
CTGGCGCTATGTCCGCGAAGCCGTCGACTTGCTCTCCGCCGCCGCAGACGACCTGGTCACCGCCATGGGCCGTATCCGCCGGCTCGCCTTCGCCATCCTCGATGGGACCCTGATCGCCATCGACCGGGTCGCCGACCAGCGGCCGTACTACTCGGGCAAGCACAAGCGGCACGGCGTGAACGTGCAGGTCATAGCCGACGCGGCCGGCAGGCTGATCTGGGCCTCCGCGGCGCTGCCTGGCCGGACTCACGATCTGAGTGCTGCCCGACAACTCGGCATCATCGAGGCTCTGACCAGCGCGGACGTGATGACCTTCGCCGACAAGGGGTACCAAGGCGCGGGCGGCACCATCCGGGTTCCGTTCAAACGGCATCGGTCCCGGCCCAAACTGCAGCGCTGGCATAAGCGCTACAACCGCCAGCACGCCCGGATCCGCGCCCTTGGCGAACGAGCCATCGCCACTTTGAAGACCTGGAAACTACTGACCAAGCTGCGCTGCTGTCCCCGCCGAGCGACCGCGATCGTGCAGGCCATCCTCGTTCTGCACCACGTCGAAGCCAACCGCTACGCAGGATGAAAAAGGCTCA
>NZ_JBHTDO010000127.1:0-586 GCF_042666575.1 Actinoplanes sp. GCM10030250
GTGCAGTCGCGCGTCGTTGGCCGCGCGGATCTCGGCCTCCGCACGTGCGGTGATGGCGCGGGCCTCCTCACGTTCCACGGCCAGGGCTTCACGTTCCGCCGCGATCTCCTCGGCCAGGCGCTCGCGCTCGCCATCGGCCTCCGCGACACGGGAATCCGCTTGTGCGACAACATCATCCATCTCCGCACGCACCGCAGTGACGCGGCTGGTAATGATGCGCGCCAGATCGGCCAGACCCTCGGCGGCCGATTCCGGCGCGGTCACCGCGACCGGCTCGACCGCAGCGGCGACCGGCGCCGGTGCCGAGCGCAGTGCTTCGGACCTGGCGCGGACGATGCCGCCCCCGATTCCCTGACGCGCGGCCTCCTCGGCGGCCAGCTGCTCGACCTCCTTGGCGGACAGGCCGAGCTGCTTGCGTGGGTAAGCCGCGAGTTCCGAGCGGTGCCGCGCGTTGCCCGCGGTGCCGTGGCGCTCCTGCCATTCGCCCTGCTCCTCGCCGCCGCAGTACTTCGGCAGCCGCCCGCCGCCCTCCACATTCACATAGACGACATTGCCGCAGATCTGCGGCGCGCCGTTCTCGTCCCGG
>NZ_JBHTDO010000128.1:0-576 GCF_042666575.1 Actinoplanes sp. GCM10030250
ACGACGTGCAGGACGACGTCGAGGACCGGCGGATCATGCAGCTGGCCGAACGCGATCAGGGCCTCGCGGACCAGGACGCACCGGAGTCGCCGGAGCACACCACGCAGGGAGCCCCGCGTTGACCTGGCTCGTTCCCCTGCCGGTGGTCATGCCACTGCTCGGTGCGGCCCTGACCCTGCTGCTGCGCCGGCATCCGAATATCCAACGCACGGTGAGCCTGCTCGTCCTCAGCGCGACCCTCGTCGTCGCCGTCGCTCTCCTGGCGCTCACCGTCACCGGGGACCCTTTGGTCGTCGCCGTCGGCGGGTGGGCGGCGCCGCTGGGCATCGTGCTCGTCGCGGACCGGCTCGCGGCGCTGATGCTCGTGGTCTCCGCCGCCGTGACCCTGTGCGTCCTGGTCTACTCGATCGGTCAGGGCATGGCCGGTGGAGACGACGCCACACCGGTGGCGGTCTACCACCCGGCATACCTGATCCTCACCGCGGGCGTCACCAACGCCTTCCTGGCCGGCGATCTGTTCAACCTCTACGTCGGATTCGAGATCCTGCTCGCCGCCAGCTATGTGCTCATCACGAT
>NZ_JBHTDO010000129.1:0-575 GCF_042666575.1 Actinoplanes sp. GCM10030250
GCGACGGAGACCGAGAAGACGATCGACGTTGCCTACGCGGCCACTGCCGGTGGGTCGGCGGCTGCGGCCGACTTCACGGTGGGCACCGGAACGGTAAGTTTCACCGGTTCCGAGCTCAGCAAGAACATTTCGGTGGGCGTGACGAACGACGGCGCGTACGAGCTGGCCGAGACGTTCAACGTGGATCTCACCGGGGCGACCAACGCGGACAGTGTCGACACCGGTGCGGACAACAGCGTGGTGACGATCACGAACGATGACACCGCGCCGGTGTTTTCGGTGACGCCGGATGCGACGGTGACGGCGTTGGCGGTGGAGGAGGGTGATCCGGCGGAGTTCACGGTGACGTTGCCGTCGGCGGCGGTGGACACTGTCGACTTCGTGGCGACGTTGGTGGATGTGGACACCAGCAGTGGTGACCGGACCTACAGCGTGCCGGTGGCGTTCTCGATCCCGCAGGGTGAAGACGATGCGACGGTGAGCATCTCGACCCTCGACGACGGCGACGATGAGGCTGCTGAGACGGCCACGCTGACGATCGCCCGTGCTGGTGGGGAGAACGACGCCTCCGGTGG
>NZ_JBHTDO010000130.1:0-568 GCF_042666575.1 Actinoplanes sp. GCM10030250
GTGTACGAGAATCCGCCGAGCACCGCGACGCCGTTGGCCGCCGACAAGGCCTGCGTGTTGACCGTGCTGACCGCACCATTGTCCATCACCGGCGTCGACGCCGCCGGCGGGTAGGTGAAAGCCCGCACGCTGGTCAGCTTCTTGACCGACCCGACGTCGGAGACATACAGGAAGGTGCCGTCCGACCCGAGGCCGTTGATGTTGGTGAGCTTGGTCGCGGCGATGATGTTGCCCGTGCCGTTTGCCTTCTCGATGCGGGTCAGGGTCGGGTAGGTCTCGCCGGGTGTCCACAGGTTGGCGTAGAGGTAGCTGCCGACCGAAAGCAGTGCGGTGGGGTTGCGTCCCGCGGTCGCCACGGCTCGGGTTTCGATGATCGCCCCATTCCCGTGGTCGATCTTGAACAGGGTGTCGTTGGTGATGATCCAGACGTAGTCGTCGTCCGCGGCGAGCGCCCCGGTGTGGCCGGTGTGCAGGACATCGCGGGCACCGCTGTTCAGGTCGATGCGGGCAAGGCCGCCGTAGGTGTTGTCGACGGTGTACATGTACTGCCCGGCGATCGCCACCGAGG
>NZ_JBHTDO010000131.1:0-566 GCF_042666575.1 Actinoplanes sp. GCM10030250
CGTACAGCCGTCTGTATGTTTGCCCGTACAGACGGACAACCGTCTACCTGTGTAGACAGGTAGACGGGTAGGTGGGCAACGCTAATGACTCGGATACATCCGAATCAACTTGCTACACTTGATGCAACCTCCATAGTCACCCCCCGAAAGGACTTGAAACCATGACACGTCTGATTGATTCGGTTATGCCGTTCACGATCCGCATCTTTGGAAACGATTTGCTTACATTTCAAGATTACATTCAGATTCTTAAGCGTCGACTCCAACGAATCAGTTTGTCTGAAAGCGAGGCGACAAATGCGGCAATTATCAGAGTTAATATTATTGTAACTCCAGAATTGCGTGAAAAGGAAATGGAGACAATGGATTTGACGCCAGAGCAAAAGAAGCAGTTTGAGAACTGGGCAAATTGGTTTATGGAACGATTTGATAAAGACGTTGAAAAAGTAATTGAACGTCGTGAACTGGTTGACAAAAGGAGAGCTAAAGGCAAAGCGGAATAAAAAGACTCAATTCACGATAAAGGGTGTATTCACAAAATGTGAATACACCCTTTTGTTTCGACT
>NZ_JBHTDO010000132.1:0-545 GCF_042666575.1 Actinoplanes sp. GCM10030250
CGCAGCGGGCTGATCCCCTCCCGCTCCCGCTCGGCCAGCTTGGTCGCCACCGGGTAGGTGATGCTGCGGGTCAGCCAATCGCTGTCGGCGTCAGCCGCCCCCGCATACGTCAGCTCCTCAGCAATACGGCCCGCGAACGGCTCAGCGTCCTTCGCGATCTCGGCGCCGGTGATGTCCTTGACCGAAACCGTGTCGCCCATACCGCGGAAGTACCGGGTGACAGCCTTCGTCCGCTTGCTACCGATCGCCGCATCGTCGGCACCGGTGATAACTGTCGTCTGCTCGAAGCCGGCGAAGTTGGAATAGGTCCGGGTCGACTTCTTGGTGAACTCCGCCTCGGCGATCTTCCACCCGGCGTTCGCATACGCGTAGCTCGTCAGCGAACCCACCGCGCCATCAACAGCGGGAAGTTCCTCGATGCTGTCCACCACGTACTTGTGGAACCAGTCGATGTCCTCGGCCTCCGGGTCCGGATGCCAGAACACCGGATAACAGAGCCGGTCATTCGCTTTCAGCGCCGCGGTCTCACCCTTGGCGGGCAGGTC
>NZ_JBHTDO010000133.1:0-537 GCF_042666575.1 Actinoplanes sp. GCM10030250
CGCGTGCTCGTCGAGGGGGCCGCGGTAACCGGCGGCGCGCCAGGCAGACAACCGCTGGTAGCTGGCGCGGCCCTCCGGGGTGTCGCACCCCAAGAGAACTGCCATTTCCCGGGTCATCTCGGCGAGATCCGGCGCGGGCGGGACGGGCGCGGCCCGCCATGCCCGCATCGTCTCGCGCAGGTCGGCAAGCTCGAGGCTCTCTGTACTCATAACTTCACTTCTCCTTGAAATCTCGTGTGCGGTAGTCAATTTCGTCCGTTGTTGCGCAAGCGGTTTGATCAAAGGTCACCAGTCGCGCAGTCCCGCGAACTTGTTTCGCGCGCCGATGGCCTGCTTGAGGACCCGGTCACGCAAGGCGGCCCCGGTGAGCCTGTTCACGCGCGTCAGCCCCAGCTCGGTAGCCACCGCCAGCAACCGTGCCGCGTCCAGGTCGAGCCCGGCCAGGTACGCGGCCCCCTCGTCGACGGTGGGCAGGGTCCGCAGGTGCGCGCCCACCGTCTACGCCTCCGCGTCCGTGTCCGGCGTGGCGGCCGGATC
>NZ_JBHTDO010000134.1:0-530 GCF_042666575.1 Actinoplanes sp. GCM10030250
GGAATCAACGGCGACCCGGTGCACGACGGAGCGGGCGATGTGTCACCGTTCGACCAGGCTGGCGGGCGGGTGTTCGACTGCAAGAACGCCCTGGGGGGATCGGTGCGGGTAGATGGGGCGGTGCTGGTGATGGCGCATCCTGGCACCATCCTGCGCGTTGCCCAGCACGGGCCGACCCCATACGGGCTGGCCATCCTCGCAGGCAACGGGCCCGCCGACCTGTTGGGGTGGCTGCACGACCGCAAGACTCGTGGTGGTGCGTGGACTGCGCAGCGGGTCGCGGTCGCACTCGATGCACTTGGGGTTGCCGTGCCCGCGCTGTCGGAATTGGTGGCCGCTGGGTTCGCCGCCGATCTCACCGCGCCGCTGGCGCCGATGGGGTCGGCCGGTCAATCCCATGGCGGTACTGGTGGACGTCGGCGGCGGTGGCGGCCCACGACCCGACCCCGTACTCAGCGCCCGCGCCGCGCCGCCCCTCGTCCACGCTCTGTGTCCCGCAGGCGTCGCACCGGCCGCGGGCTCGGTCTGGC
>NZ_JBHTDO010000135.1:0-521 GCF_042666575.1 Actinoplanes sp. GCM10030250
CTGGTGTGGTGCGTGGAGCACCTCGGCGAGCTCCCCTCGATCACCGTGACCCGCACCGGCGCGTCGATCGCAGACCGGTTGTGGAAGGCGGGCGGCAAACGCAATTCCGATATCGCCGCGCGTGATCTGGAATCGCATGCGTCGCATGTGCTCTCCGCGCCGGTGCCGGTGCCGCCGATCACCGACCCGCCGCGCGGGTTGATCGAGCCGCCGTTGGTGTGGAGCGTGGCCGAGCTCGACGCCGAGCTCGTCGCCGCTGCTGATCGGGTGTTGGTGGTCGACCAGCGCGGCGCATACCTCGGATCCGCTGGCATGGTGGGTTTCCCGGTGGGTGACCCGGTGCCGCTGATGAGCACCACCGAACTGGAGTCGGCGCTGTGGTTCTCGCCTGAGCCGGACCCGAACCGGTGGCCGACGGGGTTGTGGCTGGCGTTGCGCCGAATCGGGGTATCGCCATCAGCTGGCCGTGCGGCGCTGTGAGATGAGGGCAGCGGTGAGCGCGCTCGCGCGGTCGGGGGTGT
>NZ_JBHTDO010000136.1:0-512 GCF_042666575.1 Actinoplanes sp. GCM10030250
AGCCCGCCCACCCAGCTGGCGCCCAGCGGGGCCTGCAGGCCGAAAACACCCCGCCCACGCCCAGCCGGGCGGACCGGCTGGCACACAGCGGTGCCTCCCGGCCCAAAACACCCCTCTCACGCCCAGCCGGGCGGACCGGCTGGCACACAGCGGTGCCTCCCGGCCCAAAACACCCCGCCCACGCCCAGCCCGACCGACCGGCTGGCGCCCAGCGGGGCCTGACGGCCGAAAACACCCCGCCCACGCCCAGCCGGGCGGACCGGCTGGCGCACAGCGGTGCCTGACGGCCGGAAACACCCCGCCCACGCCCAGCCGGGCGGACCGGCTGGCGCCCAGCGGGGCCTGACGGCCGAAAACACCCCGCTCACGGCCAGCCGGGCGGGCCGGCTGGTGCTCAGGGGGGCCTGACGGCCGGAAACACCCCGCCCACGCCCAGCCCGACCGACCGGCTGGCGCCCAGCGGGGCCTGACGGCCGAAAACACCCCGCTCACGCCCAGCTGGGCGGCTCGGC
>NZ_JBHTDO010000137.1:0-508 GCF_042666575.1 Actinoplanes sp. GCM10030250
CGACTCCCCTGCACCGCCGTTGGTCTGAGCGCAGGTCACAACGATGCCGCCCGCATCTCGGATGCGGGCCACCAGCGACCGTCTAGGTGTCATCGGCCAAATCCTCTCGGGTAGGTGATCTATACGGTAGCACGGGCAACCGGCTATACGGCTATACGGTTGAACGGGTAGACGGCTATACGGGTGGACGGGTATGGTGGCTGTACACCCCACCAGGGAGGACCCCCCGATGATCACTGCCACGCCCCGCCGATCCGCTCGTATCAGCGCCCGTTTGCGCACGTCGGCCATCCGTACGCGCCGCGCCGCGGCCGACGCACTCAACCGCCCGGCTCTGCTGCTGACTCTGCTGTTTCTGCTCGGTCTGCTGGCGCTGATCATGCTGATGCCCGACGTGGTCACAGTCGGTTGCGCGGCCCCGGCTCCCGACCCGGTGCTGATCGCCGATCCGGCCGATTGCGTGATGTTCTGCACCGCCAGCACCGACGCGGCCCCCGCCACCCACGTG
>NZ_JBHTDO010000138.1:0-501 GCF_042666575.1 Actinoplanes sp. GCM10030250
GCGCCGCCCCGCCCCGACCTGCACCGCCCGGCACCGACCAGCACCGCCCCGCTCACCGCCCCGAGCCCGCCTCGCCTCGCCTCGCCCCACACCGCCCGCCCATCGACTCTCGCCGCGCCCGCACGTCGCGACTCCCGCGCAGAACCGCCGGGTCAGAGGTAGCTGACGCCGGTCAAATCCTCGGCGGCCGCCCAGAGGCGTTCCCCGACGGCCGGATCGGCGGCCTCCCGGCTGAGCCGCGCCTCGGTGACCCGCCCGCGCGTCTCCCACAGCCCGGCCGGGCCGAAGAACTGCCCGCCACGCACCCCCGGCTCGGTCGCCGCGCGCAACTGGGGCAGCGTGCCCTGCTCCACCGACTGGGTGGCGACCAGGCCGACTCTCGCGATCAACTTTCCGGCCCGGCCGCGGTGCTCCCACGCGCGCGGCGTCAGACACCCCAGCTTCTTGGATGTCAAGCTGCGGCGGGTTGTGTGCGGTGTGACCAGGCGGTCGTTTCGTTGT